>NZ_JBIMEN010000006.1:0-221815 GCF_043673995.1 Corynebacterium sp. L4757
CCGCGTGCCAGGCAGTAGCCCCAAAGCTGGGGGTTTCATGGCACACAGCTCGTCAATGGACCCAGCAGGCCCGCCGTGCAGGAAACATCCCAGAACCCGTGCCCGAAGATTTGGCTGCCGAAAACGCGAGGCTACGCCGTGAAAATCAAGAGCTCCGCGACACCAATGAACTTCTGAAGGCTGCCTCAGCTTTTTTCGCGTCGGAACTCGACCCAAAACGTCGGAAATGATCCGGTTCATCGATGAATACCGGAGTAGTTTCTCCGTCGAGTTCATCTGTAAGACGTTGAAAAATAACCGGGCTGGTGGGTTTATCACCTCGCGTGGGTATCGCCAATCCAAGGCCCGTGGATTAAGTGCTCGTCGCCTTCGCGATGCTGCGCTGGTTGATCGCATTAGTGCTGTTCATCGGGATAATTACGGTGTTTACGGTGTGCGGAAAATGTGGCATGCGCTTCGCCGTGAAGGAATTGATATCGGTCGTGAACAAACCGCCCGGCTGATGCGCTTGGCCGGTGTTTCTGGCAAAGGCAAAGGCGGATCACCTATCACAACCCGAAAAGCTAACACGCCTGATCTGCGCCCAGACTTAGTCGAGCGTGAATTCAAAGCCCAGGGTCCGAATAAACTGTGGGTGGCCGACATTACGTATGTGCGCACGAAGAAAGGCTTTGTGTATGCCGCGTTTGTCACCGACGTTTACTCCCGACGGATTGTTGGGTGGGCGTTATCAGACTCGATGCGGACCGAAGCACTGCCACTGCAAGCTCTCAACCAGGCGATCGTGTGTGCTGAGGAAACAACAGGTCTCATTCACCATTCGGATCACGGGTCGCAGTATGTCAGCGTGGTCTACAACGAGCGACTTGCCCAGCACGGGATTGCCGCTTCCACCGGAAGTGTCGGCGACTCTTACGACAATGCTCTGGCCGAAAACGTTAACGGCTCCTACAAGAACGAGCTGATCCATACCCGCAGGTGGGATGACGTGATCGAGGTAGAAATCGCGACGTTCGAGTGGGTGTCATGGTGGAACGAGACTAGGCTCCACCAAAGCTTGGGATACCGAACTCCGGTCGAGGTGGAAACCGAATTTTGGAAGCAGACCCCGCCACAGGAAATAATGGAAATCAAGGCAAACGCCTAGGAACAAAACTCGGGGCACTTCAACTATTCGCGCAGGCTGGTGGGATTTGCAATTCCGGACCATATGCGCACCTCATTGGTTCAGGATGCGTTGCTGATGACTAAAGGCCAACGAGGCAGCCTAAAGGGCACGGTGTTCCACTCGGACCACGGCAGTGTGTACACCTCGCAGGCGTTCCAGGACACCTGCACACAATTGGGGTTTCGTCAATCGATGGATACTGTTGGTACCAGTGCGGATAATTCGCTGGCGGAGTCGTTTAACACCACACTCAAACGGGAAGTGAAGCAAGATTCCAAAACATTTTCAAATCAGTTGGTGTGCCGCCGGGAGGTATTTTGGTGGTGCACCAAGTACAACACCAAACGCAGGCATTCCTGGTGTGGCAATCTCGCATCTGCGGTATTTGAAACTCAGGGTCCTGCTATCCTAAAACGTACTTCCTAATAAATCCCCTGTGTCTACTTTCCAGGGGTCGGCCCCACCAGACTCGGGATATTGCACAGCCAGCTCCCCCAAACAAGACATCACCAGCCACGCGACTACTGCTCCTACGATATAGGCCAACACTGCGCCTAGCGGTCCAGCCTGCCCAATGGTGAACCCCGAACTAACAAACAAACCCGAGCCAATGACTCCACCCAGCGCAATCATTACTAGGTGTCGCACCTCAAGAGCACGTTTCGTGCCGTTCACCTGCTCCGAAGTAACAGCAATATCAGAACTATTCACGCATAAAAAGTGTAGTGTTTCGCGCATTCAGGACAGCATTCCCGCATGATGACATTCTTGCTCTCGATTAATGCAGCATGCCAGTGTGGTTTTCGCCGGTGAATGAAAATTGCGGTCACGCTGGCACTGATCTCAGAATGCATGAGAATAAAAAATAACCGCAGCCAGCGTTTCTACTGACTGCGGTTATTTGAAGTTAGTAGCGGGGGCAGGATTCGAACCTACGACCTCTGGGTTATGAGCCCAGCGAGCTACCGAACTGCTCCACCCCGCGACGAATGAACATGGAAGTTCATATGCGCTTTACTTGAAGTTCAAGTATCGGCGACTTATTCAAGTGTACACATTGGTAGGCAAACACCCAAATCACTGGCGATAAGCAAAAGATTCGAGCCTTCCCTTATTGGGAGGACCCGAATCTTTCTATCTAGATTTTGGCACTTGGGAAAGGTGATTACTCGCCTTCGCCCTCAGCTGGATCCTGCAAGTCCTGGAACTGCTGGACTGCGTTATCCAGCTCATCCAATGCGCGGCCGTACTCCTCGTGGGAGCCGGAGCGTGCATCTTCCAGGCCGGTCAATGCGTCATTGATTGCGTTCATCGCTTCCTCAGCATTTTCAGGAAGTGGTGACGCTGGAGCATCATCTGCTGGCGGAGTGTCCTCTGCAGGTGGGGTGTCGGTGTCACCGCCGTCATCAACTACCTCAATATCTTGGGCAGCGTCGGAGTCAATACCAACCTGCTCAAGCGCAGCGTCCACTGTTGGTGCATAGCCAACCCGGCCCTTGTAGGAAACCAGAACACGCAACAGCTTAGGGAACGCAGATTCCTGGTCCTTACGCTGAGAATAGATTGGCTCCAAGTAAAGGATTTCGCCGCCACCCACTGGCAGAGCCAGCAGGTTACCGTTGTGAAGGTCATTCGAGCCGCGCCACAGCGTCATATCTCGTGCGACCTGGTCCGAAGACATCATCGCGTCCTGTGCCTGCTTCGGGCCCTGGGTCTGAGTATTGGTTGGCAGAACGCGAACCGTGATATCGCCGTAGTTCTCCGGATCCGAAGATGCCGTCATGTGAGCAGACAAGAACTCACGGGACAGACCACGGAAGGAAGTAATCAGCTGGAAGGAAGGCTCGCCAGTCTCAGGGTCAGCAGCCACAACGTAGTACGGAGGCTGATCCAAGTTCTCTTCATCCGAAGCGGTTGGATCCGCAGGTACGGACCAGAAAGCATCGTTATTGAAGAAGACGTTTGGATCATCAACGTGGTAGCGGGCCAGAACGGAACGCTGCACCTTGAACATGTCCTGTGGGTAGCGGAAGTGAGCACGTAGCTCATCAGAGATCTCAGATTCTGGCTTCACCACATCTGGGAATACACCCTGCCATGCCTTGAGCACTGGGTCTTCGGTGTCGAACTCGAAGATTTCCACGGTGCCGTCATAAGCATCAACGGTCGCCTTCACGGAGTTACGGATGTAGCCAACCTCATCAGAAATCAGACGCTGCTGAGTGCCTTCGGTGTTCAGTGCATCAGCGGTTGCCTCAGTCAAGGACTCATTCTGCGCATATGGCAGACGGTCCAAAGTGGTGTATCCATCAACAATCCACTTGATGCGGCCATCAACAACAGCTGGGTAGGTCTCAGAGTCAGTGGTCAACCATGGAGCGACCTTCTCAACGCGCTCACGTGGATCGCGATCATAAAGAATCTTGGATTCAGAACCAACGCGGTCCGACAGAATCAGGTTCATTTCCTGGTAACGCAGCGCATAAGCAGCACGGTCGAACATGTTGCCAATGTCAACACCGCCCTGGCCGTCATAGGTATATGACGAGTTATTGGTATCAAACTCCACTGGGCCATTGCCGGTGTCACCGACAATAGCGTAATCAGCACCGTCTTCTGCTGATGCAGTCACAGGACCGTAGTAGATACGTGGCTGGTCCACCTGGATGCCCAGCTCAGCTTCAGCGTCAAGAGTCTCGCCTTCGCCCTCAGCCTCTTGGCCAGCCTGGGTCTGAAGGTCAGAAACAGTAAAGACTGGGAAACCACCACGGGTGGAACCAGCGTCCTCAGCAACCTCATCAACGCGGTTGGCCTGAGCGCCGACAAAACCATTGCCGTGGGTGTATACCGTGTGGCGGTTAATCCAGTTCAGCTGGTTCTCACGCAGTGCATTCGGATCCACCTCACGTGCTGCGACCACGAAGTCACGCATTTCACCGTCTACCTGGTAGCGGTCCATGGACAAGGTGTCCTGGAAACCGTAGAAGTTACGCAGCTGCTGCATCTGGGTAAAGGTTGGGGACAACTTGTCCGGATCCAGCAGACGCAGGTTAGAAATCGTTGCTTCATCCGCCGCGACCTTGGCGTCAGGGGTTTCTTCCGCACCCCAGTTTTCGATGTAGGTTACTTCTTCATCAGTCAGTCCATAGGCGTAGCGGGTTGCGTCAATATTGCGCTGAATAGATTCCGCTTCCTTTGCCTGACGGTTTGGCTGAACGGAGAAACGCTCCATCAGCAGTGGCCATGCGCCACCAATCACAATGCCGGAGACCAGCATCAAGACCACGCCGAGCGCCGGGATACGCAGGTCCTTTAGGACCACGGCAGCAAAGAATGCGATGGCAACGAATACGCCCAGAACCATCAGGATGATCTTTGCTGGCAGCTGTGCATTCAAGTCGGTAAAGGACGCACCAGTGAACATGTCATTGCGGCTGTGCAGCAGCTCATAGCGCTGCAGCCAGTAGTCAACGACCTTCAGCAGCATCCAGACACCAGCGGTGACCGCCAGCTGGATACGTGCTGGCCTGGACAAAGAGCCCTTGATGCTGGCAGCTTGGTTACCAATACGGATACCGCCCAGAACATAGTGTCCGACCAGTGCGATGAGCAGTGCCACCAGCACCAGCATCGACAACGTGGAGACAATGAGCTGGTAGATCGGAAGGTCAAAGGCGTAGAAACCATAATCTAAGCCGAATTGTGGATCGGTTTCGCCAAACTCCGTGCCATTGATGAATAGCAGGACATTACGCCAAGAAGACTGCAGCAAGAAGCCTGCAATCAGACCGATGACCAACGGCAGTACCTTCAGGAAGGTACCGACGGACTTTTCAATCGCCTGACGGTACTGGTACACAGGTGAGTTCAAATCACCTAAGTCCATGTCATCAGGACGTCCACGCCAAACAAAGTATCCCGCTACCCAAACTATGAGGGCGGCCACCAGCGCGGCGACTATGAAAAGAACAATTCGCGCAACAATCGCAGTGGTGAAAACGCCGCGATAGTCAATCGCACCAAACCACTTCCAGTCCGTATACACTCCAACGAACATTGGTCCGATGAAGAGAATTACTGCAATGATGCCGAGCACCCACGCGAGAACGCGGGGCGGTCTTTTCATAGGGGCAGAGGGTTGGGCTTGAGAAACCAACGCCAGCTCCAATCAATATCGTGTGCCAAAATTATCTATAGGTGGCCAATTTTACGGCCAGTACCATTTAGCTAACGAACGAGGTTGCTCATGAGTTCCCCAGGTTTTAATCAACAAGCTCTTAACAAAGCCATGATGGAGGCAGTCGAGTTTGTCCACGCCGAAGGGTGGGAAGCCCCGCCGACGCTTTTCGCGCTCGTCCCATCCGAGTTAATCATTGACCAATTAGGTGAAGATTTAGATGATAGTCCGCTGACCTTGGTTGTTCAGGATAATCTTCCGGAAAATATTGAGGCTGGCTCTGAAGAGCTGGCTGATTATGTCTCCCGCATCGCGTGGCCGCGTGAGATTGCCGGCGCGGTGTTGGCCCAAGAAATTATGTTCAAAGACACATCATCAGACGATCCAGAGCCGCGCCCTGCCAGACTTTTTACAGGCTGTTTACGCGAAGAAGGCTTGGAATTAACTGTGTTGCAATTGCGCCCAACGGAGCAAGAGCTTGCCGATGCCGGACCATTTGCCGAAGATGACATCCAGCTTCGTGGCGGCCCTACCATCGCCCCGGGTGTTGTTGCAGCTCTTCGTTATGGGCTCGAGCAAGACCCAGATGAATTGCTTTAGGTTATTCGACTAGACTGTGAACGGTTAAAACGTCACGCACTTCCCAAGGAGTAGGTTCCGTGCCCACATCTCGCCCGTCGCGCATTTTGCAACTCACTGGCGCTGCTTTCTTAGCCACCACCCTGGTTGCTTGCGGCACCACCGAGGAGACTGCTCCTTCCCCTGCTCCTGAGACCTCTGCGGTGGAGACTGAAGAGCCTTCCGAGACCACCACGGAAGAGCCCTCGGAATCCTCCACCAGCTCTGAGACGGAAGAAAGCACCACGGAAATTGAGGAGTCGGAATCCGCGGAAGCCTCGGAATCAGAGGCTGCCGAGCCAACTGAATCGACTTCTGCCAGCGCAGGTGAATTTACTGATGATGTAGAAGCGGCCTATGAAATCTTCGGCTCAATTGCGCCGCGTTCGCTCTTTGAAGAGTTTGATTCCTGTGACCCGGTTGGAAACAATGACAATTACAACTGCTCCGGCCCAGAAGTAGGCCAGCTGCAGTTCTCCAAGTCTTCCTCGCGTGCGTCGCAGACCACCCAGGTGCTTACCGAACTGCGCTCCTCCACCGTCTTGGAAGATAGTGGTGATCGCGTAGTGGGCTGGTCCACCCTCGGCAGCACCGCCGTGCTGACCGTGGTGGATAACAATGAGGGCCTAGTGGTTCAGCAGATGCTTTCCACTGACCAGGAAGACCCCGAAGACCGTCTTATTGAGCTCGGTCTTTATAACCCCGACAACTAGCTCTGGCACCTAGTGACGTCATCGCCATTGGCAAAGTCATCCATGGCTTGGATGGCGTCATCGAGGGTTTCCACGGATGCGATGACCATGTCGCCGTCATCGCGGGTCATGGCCGCTTCGCAGTTCGCCGCTGGTGCGAGGAAGAGTTCCGCACCAGCTTCTTGAGATGCGTCAATCTTATGCTGAATGCCACCGATTGGCCCCACGGTGCCGTCCTCGGAAATAGTGCCGGTACCAGCTACAAAGTGACCGCCGGTGAGATCTTCCTCGGTGAGCTTGTCAATCACTGCGAGCGAGAACATCATGCCGGCTGACGGACCGCCAACATCCTGCAGGTTATACGTTACTTCCATGCCATCGCGTGGCGCAGAAGTCATGGTCACGCCCAAAAGCGGGATGGAATTATCATCGGGATGCTCGCCAAGCTCGACGGTTTCTTCGCGCTCTTCGCCACCATTTTCCAGGGTTAGAGTTACCTCATCTCCAGGGGCTTTGGCACGAATCAGTTCTTGAACTTCAGCTGGTTCTGTCACTTCTTGTCCATCAACGGCTAGGACTACGTCTTCTGACTGCACCACGTCAAAGGCAGCAGATTCTTCCATAACGCCAGCAACCACGACATGGACGGGGATATCCAAGTACTCCATCGCGGTTACAGTCGCTGCAGCCTCAGATTGCACGAAGGCCTGCTGATTCGCTTCTTGCATCTCCTCAGTGCTGGTGCCCATGGGGATGACGGTCTCCAGCGGAACAATCGTGTCATCGGTGGTCAACCAGCGACCGATGGCCTGGGATAAAGACATATTGGTGCGAACCGCCACGGTAGTCATATTGAGCTGACCGGAGGTCTCATAAGTTTCCGCGCCCTCAATTTCTACGACTTCGGTGCCATCGACCTCGGAAAGCGTATCAACTGTCGGGCCGGGCCCCTGCGCCGCATAAGGCACGGTCAAAGAAATATCGGTGCCAGGAATGTGGTCAATGCTCATTAACCCGCCCAGCAGCACAATCGGGACAGCGCCCAAGGCCAGGGTGGTTAATCGACGATTAGCGGGTTTACTCACGCCCAAATACCCTACCCGTGTTCGCTGTCAGCGTCGTGATCGCCGTGGAGAAATCACACTGACACTGGGTACATTGGGAGTATGAGTAATGGATTCGGTTTTTCATTCAATAGCAATGATGATGACGACGATAACAACCGCAATAACAACCCATTCGGTTTTAACTTCGGTTCCGGTGCCAACGGCGGCGGCTTAGGTGACATGCTGAACCAGTTCGGCGCCATGCTTTCCGGCATGGGCAATTCCATGAATTCTCCCGAAGGTTCAGGACCGGTTAATTATGAAATGGCAGAGCGCATCGCGCGCCAGCAATTAGGTTCTGAGAAGCCGATTAGCTCCGAAGATACCCGCGCGGTCGAAGAGGCCACGCGTTTAGCCGAGCTCTGGTTGGATGAGCACACTAACCTGCCCACAGCATCCTCCACTGTGGAAGCGTGGAATGCGCAGAATTGGCTGGATAACACCCTGCCCATGTGGAAGCGCATGGTCTCCCCTGTTGCGCAGCACATGGCGGATGCCCAATTAAAGTCCTTGCCGGAAGAAGCCCGCGAAATGATGGGCCCAATGGCAAATATGATGACGCAGATGTCCGGCATGAACTTCGGCATGCAGCTGGGCCACGCCTTAGGTGATTTAGCACGTCAGGCTCTCACCGGCTCGGATTTCGGCCTGCCGGTCGCACCGAGCGGTGTGAACGCGATCTTGCCGCATAATATCCAGTCCATCGCCCGTGACCTGAAGGTTCCTGGTCAAGAAATTCTGGTCTATATCGCAGCTCGTGAGGCTGCCCGCCAGCGCCTGTTTAAGCACGTTCCATGGCTGGTTGAGCGCCTTGTCTCCTCTGTTGAGGAATACGCCATGGGCTTGGAGATTGACACCTCCCACTTAGAAGAAGCCACCCGCGAGCTCAACCTGGAATCAGGTGATCCGGAGGCAATTCAGGAGGCCATCGGCAAGCTGCAAGGCATGGACTTAAGCCCGCGTATTACCTCGCGCAACGCTGCCGCTGTATCGCGCTTGGAAACTCTGCTGGCTCTGGTTGAGGGCTGGGTCGAGTACGTAGTCAATGAAGCACTGTCCACGCGCATCCCTTCCACGCCAGCAATGGCACGCGCATGGACGAACCGCCGTAATTCCGGTGGCTCCGCAGAAAAGGCATTCGCCAAGGTCGTGGGCATCGAGTTCGGTGCACCAAACGTGGAAGCAGCCGCTGAGCTGTGGCGCCGCTCCACCATCGCCGTTGGTGTAGAAAAGCGTGACCATGTCTGGGACCACCCAGACTTCATCCCTTCCGCTGAGCACTTGGAGAACCCAGCAGCCTTCATTGATGGTTTGTTGGATGATGCCCCATCTGATGATTTTGATGCTGAGTTTGCCAAGCTCGAAGAGATGCTGCGCAATGGTGAAACGGGAACCTCAGCTGAAGATCAGACCAAGGATGAGGACACCGACAAAGATTCTGACTCCGATGAGAAAGACGATGACAAGTAGGTCTTAATCATTGTGACCAAAGCGCGCGAAGGCTTCTAGATATCCTTTAGCGCGCTCTGCTTTTGGTGCCCTATCTGCCCACTCCCAGAATTCTGCCGGATGTCCTGGGATAAATGTATGTGTGAGCTCATGAATGATCACCGAATCCAACACATAATCAGGCACTTTCTGCAGCCGGTGTGAAATCCGAATATCACCGGTGGCCAAAGACGTACTCCCCCAGCGAGTATTTTGATTGCTCACCCAGCGGATAGAGCCCACCGTCGCACGGCCTTCTAAGTATTTGTGATTCAGCTCGTCTGCGCGTGCAGCTAGCTGCTCATCAGAAGTATGCTGCGAAACCGTGCGTTTGGCCACGCGCGCCAGCATGTCCGCAACTGCTTCTTTCTCTTCACTCGCACTCATCCAGCCGGGGATACGAACCTCAAGCACTCCCTCATTAAGGCGAGCTGCCACGGTGCGCTTGCGCTTGGCAGAGCGAATTACCTTTACTTCAGGCTGGTGTGCGGTAGTCATGGAACCTTATTTTATCTCCCCGTGTCTAAAACTTTGTGGAAGCCCAGATAGACACAAGGAGTGAAAATATGAACGTGACAGATATCAGCCAGCGCGGCGGATACTATTTCACGCCGGATATTGGAATCTTTGTCCGCGATAAAACCTATGTCCAATTCGGATTGGACTCGACGCGTGCGGCCATTGTGAAATCTACGAATGCTGAAAAGCTGGTGAACGCAATCCGCGCTGCCCAACATGGTCCGCCCAAGAGCCGCTATGTGTGGGAGCGGCTCTTTTCTTCCAGCGGTATGACTTTGTTGGCGGCACGCAGCCTCTTCCATGATCTGGTGGATTATGGCATTTTGCGCGCGGAGCGAGATAAGAAAAGGCTGGTGGTGCTGGGCACCTCGCCATTGGCAAAAAGCATCCGCGATATGTGCGATGCCCGCGGTTTAGGCGTGCGGCAGCCTTTAAATTGGGAAAACCTGCATATTTATCTTTCCACCATGGAGCCGGGCACCGTGGTCCTAGTGGTGGATCAGTTGCACAATACCCCGCTGATCGCGCGCGCCTTGCACGAATTGCACCCCACGTGTTCATGGGTGCCGCTGTCAATCATTGATTCGCGCGGCTTCATCGGCCCATTGCACATTCGTGGTTCAGGTCCCTGCCCGATGTGTTTTGAATTGCGCCGCGCAGAGCTGGACCCACGCTGGGCCGTGCTGACCCGGCAGCTTAAGGAAGTAGCTATCAACCCCGATCCGCAGGTGATCGCCTCCGTGACTGCGAAGACAGCGGTCATCGTGGACTGGCTGGTGGGCCGGGAATTTCCACCTGGTACGCCGAAACCGGGCGCGTTTTATGCCGGGGACTTCTTCGATGTTGATGTCTATGGCACCTCCACCAAACGCGCTTTGGGACAGCACCCGCAATGCCCGGAGTGTTTTATTGCGCAGACTGGATGACTTGGAGGACCTCATCGCCGTATTGCTCAATCTTGCGCGGGCCCACACCAGAAATGGAAAGCAATCCATTCTTATCGGTCGGTAGGGCTTCGGCGATAGACATCAAGGTGGCATCAGTAAAGACCACATAGGCTGGCTTGCCGATATCCTTGGATACCCGCGCCCGCCACTGCCGCAGTGCGGAAAATACGTCTTCATCAGCCGGTGACTCACATGTCTCGTGGCGTCCCAGTACTTTATCCGCAGGCGCGTTGAGGTAGCCATTGCATACCCGGCAGCGCTTGGGACGCGAGATGCGGGAGCTATGCGCGGAGGCATCACCTAATTCCGGCACGACGCCATCCAGGAAGCGGGTCCGCTTGCGCGAGGCACGAGAACCCGTGGTTTTAGCCAGCGCCCACGAGCACAACAGGTGAATACGGGCGCGGGTAATGCCCACATAGAACAGGCGGCGTTCTTCTTCGATTGCTTCATCATCGCCGCGGTCCTCTTGGGCCTTAATCGCCTGGTTAATCGGCATGAGTTTCTCAGTCAGTCCGACGAGGAAGACCGCATCCCATTCCAATCCCTTGGAGGCGTGCAGCGTGGATAACGTAACACCTTCCATGGTGGGAGCCTGCTTATTAGAGGCACGGCGCTGCAGGTCTATGATGACACCGGGCAAGTCAATGCCTGGGTTATCACGCACGATGGTGGAAATCAGGTCCACTAAAGCGCGCAGGGATTGCCAGCGCTCACGTGCTTGTGCGCCTTCCGGTTCGGAATCGCTGAGCCCGAGTCCCACGAATGCGGCCTTAGCAATAGAAACTGGGTCATTCGGTAAGTCGGTGCGGCGCGCAGCGCGATGCAGGGCACGGGTGGCCTCAATGATTTCTTGGCGGTGGAAGAATCCATCACCACCGCGGACTTGATACACAATCCCGGCATCAGCGAGGGCTTCCTCAAAGACCGCAGACTGGAAGTTGGTGCGGTATAGGATGGCAATCTCACTGGCTGCAACCCCTTGATTGAGCAGGGTGAGAATCTCGCCGGCAACTTCCTTGGCTTCGATCTCTTCGGATTCATAGGCGTGGAATTTCGGCACGGGTCCGTTCTCCCGCATACCCTCCAGACGCAGGCGGGTACCGGCTGCGCGGCCGATGGCCTTTTCAATGACCGTGTTGGCAAGATCAGTAACCTGCGGTGTGGAGCGGTAGTCACGCTGCAACTTCACCACAGTGGAATTGTCATAGTTCTTAGAAAAATCCAGCAGGAAATCTGGTGATGCGCCGGTAAAGGAGTAAATGGTCTGGTTGGCATCACCCACGACCGTCAAATCATCACGGTCCCCCAGCCAAGCATTAAGCACACGCTGTTGCAGTGGGGTGACGTCCTGGTACTCATCAACCACAAAGGTGCGGTATTGCTGGCGGAATTCTTCGGCGACGGCTGGGGCATTTTCTAGCGCACCAGCGACGTGAATAAGCAGGTCATCAAAATCCAGCAGCATGCCATCAGGCTGGGACTTAAAATCCTCATAGTTGGCATAGACGCGCGCGACCTTTTCAGGGTCCTTCGGCGCGATACGGTCGTGCGCTTTGAGTGCCTCTACGTAGCCATCAGCAGAGATCAACGACGCCTTCGCCCACTCGATTTCGCTCAGGATATCGCGCACAGTTTCCTTTGTGGGGTCCATGCCCACGTTGCGGACGGCGCGAGATACCAGCGGGAATTTATTGTCCAAAAGCCGCCACGGCAAGTCACCGGCAACCTGGGGCCAGAAGTACTTCAGCTGACGCAAGGCAGCAGCGTGGAAGGTGCGCGCTTGGACGCCGGTGACGCCCATGGAATTGAGACGGTCACGCATCTCCCCGGCGGCTTTAGCCGTGAATGTCACGGCGAGCACGCGCTGCGGAGACACAAATCCTTGGTCCACAAGGTGCGCGATGCGGTAAGTAATGGTGCGGGTCTTACCCGTGCCCGCACCTGCCAAAATGCACACCGGCCCGCGGGCGGCAGTTGCTGCCACGCGCTGGTCATCATCCAACGCCTCCAGATCAAGCTTGAAGGAACTCACTGGAAATACCACTCCTCTAATAATTTATGCGCAATCGAACCAGCCCCCGGACGCTTCAAAGAATCAAGTTCATCCCTATTAACCCACCGTACTTCCACCAGCTCACCATCACGCGGACCGGGGTGAGCAAGAGACTCCTCCGTGGCTATGGCCGTAAAACCCACCATCAACGAACCGGAGAGAACCCATGGCTGTGATCCAAAATAGCGCACGTCTTGGACATCGAAGCCGGTTTCCTCTTTGACCTCGCGTGCAGCTGCGTCCTCGAGTGATTCGCCAATATCCACATAGCCTGCAATCAGTGAGAAGAAATCTGGGCGTTTAATATCGCGCCCCATCAAGATGGCATCTTCTTCCGGATGGTGCACCCGAGTTATCACCGCCGGGTCGACGCGGGGAAAGAGCATCCCCGTACGCTGTTCCGGGATGCCAACGACACCAGTGTGTGGAAACTCCAGTGGTTGCCCGGTGGCAGCATCAAAGCGGTTGAGATAGCGGTATTTCATCATGCCGATTGCTCGGGTGATGAGCCTGTCACCGAAAAAAGCGCGGGCGGAGACCAGCTCACCTAAAGAGCGCGCATGCTCCTCAGAAATTGCGCAGGCCCACAGCTCCGGATGCTTGCTCACCCGCACCGTCATATCACCAGCGGGTTCATCCAGCAGCACCGGTTTACCCATCTCGTCAACGGGCACCAAGCCTAATTCAGTGACGGGGACAAACATTTAATCATCATCCACAATCTCGGCGGGGTCTTCGGTGTCATGCTTGATATACAGCAGACGATCGCCGGGTTTCAGTGCCGAAGCACTGGCGGTATCCACGCGGTGTAGCTCGCTGTTGCGGAGGACGGCCAGCACGATATCAGCCAGGTGGCGCGGGTTGGAGCCCACCTCATATTCACGCACAGCACGCTCTGCTACGGAAAAGCCCTCATTGGGTGAGAGCAAATCTTCCATCATCTCCACCACAGTTGGGGTCACCGTTGCCAGTCCCAGCAGACGGCCAGCAGTCTCAGCGGAGGTCACCACCGAATCCGCACCGGATTGCAAGAGCAAATGACGGTTAGCTGATTCACGCACGGACGCCACAATCTTTGCCGAAGGTGCAAGCTCACGCACCGCCAACGTACACAGCACCGCCGTATCATCCATGGACGGGGTCACCACGACCGCTTGCGCGTGCGAAACACCAGCAATCTTCAAGACATCGGCTTTCGTGCCCGTGCCATAAATAGTGACCAGGCCATGGTGCTCAGCATGAGCCAGTGCTTGGCGGTTTTGGTCAATGACAACGATCTGGGATGGCGAAATGCCATCGGCAAGCAAGGCGGCAACAGCGCCGGCACCCTTGGTGCCATATCCAATAACGACGGTGTGGTTACGCAAAGTTTTTCTCCAACGTGAAATCTGGAATGTGCGGCGGGCGCGGTCAGTGAGCACAGACAACGTCGCGCCCACCAATAACACCAGGAAGACTAGGCGTGCTGGCGTAATAACCAGCAGGTTCACCAGACGAGCTTCCTGGGTGACCGGCACGATATCGCCATAACCCACTGTAGTGAGCGAAACGGAGGAATAATACGCCGCATCAATGATGGTGAGGTGTTCGTTATAGCCATCACGGTCGATATAGACAACAGCCGTGACGAACACTAGCAAGGCAAAGGCCCACATCAAACGCATGGCTAATTGCCGCCACGGGCTGGCAGCAATATTGCGTGGCACCGTGATGACATCAATGAGCGCATGGTCAGGCTGCGAAGACAGCTCCACAGCCGGCCGAAAAGTCTCCGCTATCCGGTTTTTCATCCGACGCACCCTAGTGGGCATAATCTACAACGCCTTCCTGTCCGCGTATAAGACTGCTAAGCATATACCTTCTTAGTCCACCACATCATTCAATAGCTGCGAAAGTTCTGCACCTGTGGGAAGATTCCGTGGCTCAAAGGTGAAGTTATCTGCAACATAATGGAATGCTGCGCGAATTGGCTGGCCGTCATCGACGCGCCGACGCCAGCCTTCGCGGTAGACGGCCAACTGCCTGGCGGCATGTTCCATATCGCGCCCCTGGGGAGGGCGTCCAGTTTTCCAGTCCACTATGAACCAGGAGCCATCCGGTTCTTTAAAGACCGCATCCATACGGCCCTTCAACACCGCGCGGCCAGCGGAGAACTCAAACGGTGCTTCCACGGCGAATGGGGTACGGTCTGCCCATTCAGATTCCAGGAATTTATCTTTCAATGCTTCAACATCCGCGATCGGTTCTTCGCCGGTACCGGGAAGTTCATCTTCTTCCAGCAGCGTGGGCATGCCGAAGCGGTCTTCGAGCCAAGTGTGGAATGCAGTACCGCGCTTGGCATAAGAATTCGGTTTGAAAGGGACCGGACGGCGCCGGCGGCGGGCGAATTCGTCCTTGTCCCGGGCGAGGTTCACCACATCAGAGGCAGTGAGCTCACTAGGCATTTCCACTTCAATCACCGGGGTAGTTAATGCATCATGTTCTTCAATTAACGCTGTAGCATCGCTTTCCCACAAGCCAAATTCTTCACCAGAGCGTGCCTCCGGCAGGTTCTCCAGCGCTGCTTCCACCAATGCTGCCCCGCGCAGGGCTTCTGCGGTGGGTTCCAAGAATGGGAAGCTCGCTGACTCAGGGCCGGTGGGGGTTGCATCTTCGATGACTTCTTCCGGGATGGACCACTCCACCACCAGGTCTGGGAATCTCTCCGCGAGCATCCCTAAGTAGCGGTATGGCCCCTTCTTAGAACCGTGGCCTGCGGCAAAAGAGTTGGTGCCGCCACCGGTGACGGTCAGAGACTTTTCGGTGCGGGTAATAGCAACGTAGAACAAGCGCGCGGCTTCTTCGGCATTGCCTTCTTTATAGTATTTATCCACGGCCTTCGCAGCGTTCGCATAGTCCGTGCGCGTTAATTCCTTCGGATCACCGTTTTTATCCAGCTTCGGCTCCGGTTCAATCACGTCATCTTCTCCGGGGACTTGCTCCACCTTGGTAATGAAAGAATTGGCTTTGGCACCATAAGTAGTGGAATCCGCATGCAGGACTGAGACATGCTCCCACTCCAGGCCCTTGGATTTATGGACGGTAAGAACCAGCACGCGGTCAGTCGCAGCGGGTACCTCACCCGGATCCAGGCCGTCTTCATGCTCACGCGCAAGCTCCAAGTAATCCAGCAGACCAGTCAGGGTGTCGCCTTGGTAGCCAGCCACGATGTCAGCAAATTTATCCAGGTGCGTGGTTCCACCGGCATCACCGCGGGCTAAAACTTCCGTGCGCAGGTTGAACCTGGATTCGATATCAGAGAAGAGATCCGACAGGGACTTGGATAGCGAATAATTGCGCAGATGCCTCAAGCCTGATGCAAGGTGCTCAATGCGCTCGCGTCCCTGTGGGGTATAGCGTTCTGGCTCACCCATATCGGCCACTGCATCAGCCAAACCCAAAACTTGTTCGGGGCGTTTGGTGGTGGCGTTATCCACCTGCTGCTGTAATTGCGCACGCAGATGCTCCAGGGGATCAGTGCCTGGTTCAAATACCACGCGCTCATCAGCGCGCCCGGTCATATTTTCCACGCGCTTTTGCAGTGCCAAAATATCAGCCATGCCCAAACCGCACAGCGGACCGGAAAGAATGCGCAGTGCTGCCGCTGAGTTTTGTGGGCGCACCAGCATGGTGGCAAGGGCCACTAAATCTTGGATTTCGGGCTCCCATAAAAGACCACCCAAGCCGACGATTTCATAAGGCACGCCATGTGCCTCGAGGTGGCGGCCAATTTCCGCCGATGCACGGTTGGTACGGACCAGCACGGCGGCACTCAGTGGCTGCCCGCTGTCAATGGAGTCATCGTAGACCTTCCGCATGCGGCGAGCCACGAAGTCACATTCTTGCTCCGAGGTTTCAAAATAGCCCAGCTGGACGTCGCCTTCACCAGCGGCAGGACCTGGGCGCAGACTATCCACTGGGCGCGGGTTGACGTTGGCAAAAAGGTCATCAGCCACCAGGTTTGCTAAATCCAACACGCGCGAAGGATTACGCCAAGAAATAGTCAGCTGATCTTGCGGGGCCGGGGTGTTCTCATCCGCAGGGAAATCCCGGATAAACGCGTTGAGGTTCTCCGTGGTGGCACCGCGCCATCCATAGATGGCCTGCATTGGGTCACCCACGGCGGTCACCGAAAGACCCGGATGCGGGGCGCCGCCGAAAAGACTGCGCAGCAGCACACGCTGGGAGTGCGAGGTGTCTTGGTATTCATCCAGCATGACCACGCGGTAACGGTTACGAGAGATGGCACCAATGCCTGGGTTGGCATGTGCCACGCGTGCAGCAAAAGACATTTGCTCACCGAAGCTCACCACACCGCGTGAATGTTGCTCGCGTTGGACCGCTTCCACCAGTTCCAGGTATTCCACACGCGCTTGTTGAACGTCGAGAATCTTCTGCAGCTCTTTGGAAAAACCCGTGTCTTTCTTCCGGTAATTCGGCAGTTCCTGAGCATCGGAGAGCATGGTGCGTGCGTGCTCACGGATATCTGCTGGATCCATGAGCACATTGCCCATGTTATCGGCGAGTTTCAGCACGGTTTGAGCCACAGTTGCCACCGAATTGGTGGTGGTCAGATCACCTTGATGGTTGCTGACAATCTCATGCGCGATGGCAAAACGTTCCGCATCCGTAATCAGCCGCGCGCTGGGTTCAACGGGCAGGTAGAGACCATATTCACGAACCAATTCACCGGCAAAAGAGTCATAGGTAGACACCTTCGGTGCAATAGTTTCTAAAGCTTTAGCCACATCACTGCCCGGCGCGAATAATCCGGTATCACGCAGTTGGATAAGGGAAGAACGGATGCGTTGTTCCAGCTGTTGCGCAGCTTTGCGGGTAAAGGTTAGACCCAAGACTTGCTCGGGACGCACCAGGCCATTGGCCACCAAAGACACCACGCGCGAGGCCATGGTTTCGGTTTTGCCCGCTCCCGCACCGGCGGTAACCAGCTTGGGCCCGAGGCCGCCTTGAATGACGGTTGCTTGTTCATCGGTGGGTGGGAATTTCTTGCCCACTGCCCGCGCGATGAACTCAGGGGTGAGGTTAGGAGTTGGCATCGGTGGTCACCTTTCCTTCCGTGTGGACAGGGCAGATAGAAATCACGGGGCAGCGTTCGCATTCGCTGCTCAGCTGTGCTGTTACGCGCGGTCCACGTAATTCATCCAGCAGTGGTGGCAGCTTTTCGGCGAATTCAGCTAATTGTTCATCGTCTTTGCGGGCTTGTTCCGCGGTGGCAATCTTGTTTGTGCTCGTACCCGGGTACACCAAGGTCGCACCATCGCGTTCTTCGCCTTTACCGCTGAGCACTCGTGTGCCATTGTCACCGGTGGAAAGCAGACCATGAGCAAGAACGAGCTGGTAGGCCAGAAGCTGCGGATGCTCAGAAGTTTCTTCATCGCTGGGTTTATAAGAACCAGTCTTCAGGTCAATAACGCGCAAACCTTGGTCTTCTGTCAGTGCGCGCTCCAAGCGGTCCATATAGCCGCTGATGCGCACGCCCGGCGCGGCCTCCACGTCCACGCGTACTTCTACATCCACCAGCTCAAGGACGCCGCGGGTATCTTCCACCCATTGATGGGTGCGCTGCAAAAGCCGCTCAAATTCTTCGCGTTCATGCTTGCGTTTCCACTGCGGGGAGGTTTGGATCTGTTCAAATGCCGCAACGGTTTCCTCCAACGCGATGTCTTTGTCCACCCCGCGGCCGAGTGCTTCCAAAAAGGCGTGCGCTAGGTTGCCGCGTATCAGGTGGTATTGCTCGGAGGCATTATCCGCCGCATTCGCCAACATGGCATTGAGCGGGCAGGTCAATAGGGCCTCAATGCGTGATGGGCTCAGCCGGGGGTTGTCGGCCAAACTGCGTTCTTCAGCCACCGTGCGTGTGGCCCACCAGGTTGATGGATGGGCGCCGGGAACGCCGGCATCGGCAAGCCTGGCTAGTTGGCGTGCGGCTTGAGCTTTTTCGCTTTCCGATGCCTCCTTGTCCCCCACAAACTTTCGCATCTTGGCGATAAACGTGGAGATAGACAGCACAGAGACTTGCAGTGGATCGAGCTCCGTCTCCAATTCCACAGCAGGTTCTTCCGTATCGGGCTTGGTGAGCCCCATTTCTTCAATCATGCGGCCAGCGCGGAAGGCTTCCTGGCGGGCAGCGCGTGCAATGGTGTCAATGAGGTTGCGGCGCGGGGTGAATTCATCGATGAAACGTGAAGGTTCAGCAACTTCATCACCGTCCGGGTTATCGATGGCAACAATCAGCATGCGGGCCGTATGCCGGGTGGTGGCAACGTGGAAAAGACGGCGTTCTTGCACCAGGCGCTCAGAAATATTATTGACCGGCGTATTCGGGTCAATCCCATCATCAATTAAGTCAATGAGTTCTTCTTGCGCGAAGATCGTGCCGGTTTCACCTAATGCTGGCCAGCTGCCTTCCTGTGCGCCGATGACCGCGACGGTATCGAATTCACGGCCGACTGCTCCGTGCGCGGTCAAAATGCTCACCGCATCCGGCACCGCGGTGCGGCGATCACGCACGCCGGTGGGCAGTTCCTGCTCAACGATGTGCTCCGTAAAAGCCTCCAAGCTCGCCCCTGGGCGGCGCTCGGAGTAGTCACCCGCGGCGTCAAAAAGCGCCATCATTGCATCCAAGTCACGGTCAGCCTGCGAACCGGTCGCGCCACCGCGCAGTGAGGAATTTAATAAACGATTAGCAAGCCCGGTCTTTGACCAAATCGCCCACAAGACATCCTCGGGGCTGCCGCCGAGCACCTCACGCCCGGCGTTAAGAATATCGACGGTGTGCTGCAACGTAGAAAGCTCATAATCATTGAGCACCGCCGCCAAGTCTGGCTCAATCACTCCACGCGTGATGATATCCCGCAGCATATCCATGCCGCGCAGCTCCGGCTGCCAGCGTCGCAGCGCGCGAATCAGTCGACGCAGGCCCACCGGGTCCGCACCACCAATGGGACCAGTAAAGAGGTCTTCGATTTCTGAGTTCGTGAGCTGAATATTCGTATCCAGTGCTTTGACCGCCAATAAGATGGCGGAGACCAGGCGTTGTTCAGAGAGCACCACATCAGTTGGGTTGATGTGTACGGGCACACCGGCTGCCAAAAGGGTGCGGCGCACGGGGCCCAAATCCCCCGACGAACGCACAATGCACGCGATGTCTTTCCACGCCACTCCATCATCCAAGTGACGGCGACGAATGAAATCCGCCAACACATCACGCTGCGTGCGCTCAGAATCCACGATCGAAACACACGCCGGTTCTGGCGCGCGCTGCCCAGCGTGTAATTCAATATGGTGCTCTGCGGGAAACGTTTCTAAAAAGTCCGTGGTCGCGCCACGGAAGGCAAAGACCGCCTGGTCTGGGTCACCGCCGATGACCACCAACTTCGCGGTAGCCGCCAACCGGCGAATCAGCTCACCCGAGGTGGGATCTAGCAGCTGTGCTTCATCCACCACGATGGTCTCCCACGGATGATTATCCGTCAGGTGCGGACGCAACAGCACCTGGGTAACCAGCTCAGCAGCTGAATAAGAATGGATGCCAGAAAGGGCCATGACGCGCTCATATTCGCGCAAGAATTTACCGGCCGCACTCCACATCGGCTGCGAATATTGCTTGCCCAGTTCAATGAGGCTATCGGGGGTTTGCTGGCGTTCAATCGCGCGCAGCAAAAAATCTCGCAGCTGACGCGCAAAACCAACATAGCCCAAGGCCGGACGGATATCTGCCGGCCACGCCCCCGCGCCGGTATCCACGTGTCCTTGAAGCAGCTCACGAATTACCGCGTCTTGCTCCGCACCGGTAATCAGGCGGATATCTTCTTCAGAATCTTGCCGCAAGAGCGCAAAAGCCAGCGAGTGTACCGAGCGCACCATGGACGCCTCAGCCACAAAATCATCATTACCCGCAGCCAACCGCGTGGTGAGGTCCTCACGCAGCAACGCACCAGATTCTTTGGATGCAGCGACCACCAAAATCGAATCCGCGCTGGCACCATTCTCGATGTGGTTTAACACCGTATCTGCCAAAAAGCTGGTCAGACCTGACCCCGCATGGCCGCGAATAACATAACTGCCGTCGGTGGGGAATGGAATATCCCAGGTGCGTTTCGTGATGTCATCATCGGGCTCAACAAGCCTTACCTGCGGATCGGTGGTTGCCTCAAGACTCATGAATCCATTATCGCACCCACACGGGACAAAAGATGTTCCTCCACCCTTTCAATGTGCGAACGGGTGTACGACTTCGATTCCGGGTGCAGGTTATTCACCTGGCGGCGATAAGCCACCGCACGCAGCAGCAGCTGGTCAATACCCGGCACATGCGCGAAACGGTCACAAATCCCATCATCAACAGCGCCAGCAATCAAACCGTCCACGATCACCAGCGCCGCTGAATAGCCTTTCGGGCGCAGCCGCGCCGTGGGGATAACATCCACGATGGCCGGCGGATTATTGCCGGAGTAAATCGTGGATGCCAAAAGATCCGCATGCCCGATGGTTTCTGGCAGCTTTGGCAGCGCTTGATAACCTTCACCGGTTTCTTCCCAGGCGGCGTCTTCGGCGGCTGCGAAAACATCGTCACGCTGCACTAAAGAATCGTCCCGGGTGAGCATTTCTGCATCCCAGCGCAAAGCCAATGCCGCGGTTTCATCCACCCGCTTGCTCAAGCTACCTGTAACCACGTGGTTGGCTTTCCACCCACCAACCACAAAGCGGCCATCGGTGGAGCGCAGAGGACGCACCACACGCGCGCCCGGAATATCCAGCTTCAAGCGCAGCTTTGCCGACCATGCCGCAAAATCTGTGGCACGCGCAAAGACTACATCACCAATCCGCCAACCATAATCCCACGCCGAACCCATCTTTTCCGGCGTGGACATACGCGTATTAAAAGCACTCAGCACCTGCTCAGAGGGCTGCGGGGAAGCAATCTGCGGCATGAAATCTCCCTACTTAATTAGCTTGCGGATAGGGCCAAGGATTGGCCTGACAGGTGACATCCTCATCCGGATAAACCTCTTCAGAGTCAATGGAATTCAGACGCGCGTTATTCAGTGACAACGTCTGCTGCATCATCACCGGAGCCAGCTGGCCATCCCCGCCACATGCCTGGTGGTCGGCATAACCAATGGCATGGCCAAATTCGTGATTGACCAAGTACTGGCGGTAGCTGCCCAAATCCCCCTCAAAAGAAGCAGCACCGCGCACCCAGCGTGCTTCATTAAGCAACACCGTTGACTCGCCCGTGATGCGGGTATGGCAGGAAGTTTCCATCTCCAGCTCCGCACCGCACAGCTCAGCTGCGGTGGACAGTGAGGTCAGTTGGATGCGGGTATCTGGGTTTTGGTCACTGGGCACGTGAATGAACTTGAAGCGTTCATCGTCAGTCCAGCCCCGTGGATCAGACAACGTGGCATCCACCATCTGCGCAAAAGCGCTATCCCCACCATAAGGAATGGTATTGACCCCATTTTCCACCTCGATGGAATAGCGAATGGTCGTTTCCGTGCCCTCACCCACATCCTGACCAGGTGTACCCACCGGGCGGAATGTGCCATCGCCGCCCTCAGAATAGTTGCCACCTGCCGGCAAAGAATCCGTAACCGCGGCAACCGCTGCGCTGACCTCAGCCGGGTCAGGACCGGTTGCCAGTGGGTCCGGCTCAGCCTCCGCAGGAGCACTAGAGGCGGGCGTATTAGCTGGCGGTGTTTCTGGGCTTTCCGTGTTGCGCGGAATGAAAATATCCACGAGCACCCACACCGTTAAAACTGCCAAAACGGGGATGGCGATGACACGCCACCACCCGTATTCTTCAGCAAATCGCACAATCGGGTTGGCTTCTAGACGCTCGGGCGCTTGGTCAGAGTTATGCCTAGAAGAATTCATGTGCCTTAGATTACCGGGATTTTATACTCCCGCGAAACCAACCTGACGCTGGGAAGAAGAACCCAGCTCAACGTACACGACACGCTCGGTACGAACGATGTACTTCTTACCCTTTTCATCTTCCAATTCCAGGGTGGAGTTATTTGCTAATGCCTCATTGATGCGGCCGAGCTGTTCATCCTGCTCACCAGTCACGCGAATAACAAGCTCACGTGCAGTATCAGCAAATCCAAATTTAATATCCATGAAGTAATCTCCTTTACTTTTACACTTACTAGCCCCACTATAACCCCGACGGTTAGTATCGAGGTGTGCCTATGAACAACACGTCCTCGCCGACCTTCGCGGCCATGGGTGTTGCAGCGGAGATCTGCGACGCGCTCAGCGCCCGTGGAATCACCCATACTTTTGCCATCCAAGAGCTGACTTTACCTATTGCTTTAAACGGCACTGATCTGATTGGTCAGGCGCGTACCGGCATGGGCAAAACCTATGGTTTTGGCGTGCCTTTGCTTGACCGCGTTTTCGATGCCGCTGATGTCCCTGAGCTGGACGGAACCCCACGCGGACTGGTGATTGTCCCTACCCGCGAACTAGCGGTGCAGGTGGCCAGTGATCTGAAGGTCGCAGCAGCCCAGATCCCAGTGCGGATTGCCACCGTCGTGGGCGGTCATGATTTTGAGGCGCAGAAGCAGATTTTGCGCTCCGGCGTCGACGTCGTCGTGGGCACTCCCGGGCGCCTGATTGATCTCTATCAGCGCAAAGATTTAGTCCTCGATAAGGTCTCCATCTTGGTTCTGGATGAAGCCGATGAAATGTTGGACTTAGGCTTCTTGCCCGATATTGAAAAGATTTTGAAGGCACTAGATTCCACCCCGCATCAAACCATGCTCTTTTCTGCCACCATGCCAGGCGCCATCGTCCGCTTAGCGCGGACATTTATGCAGCGGCCCTTCCATATTCGCGCTGATGCGGAGTCCGCCGAGCCCACGCATTCTTCCACCAAGCAGGTGGTATTCCAGGCACACCGAATGGATAAATTGCCGGTGCTTTCCCGCATTTTGCAGATTCCTGGCCGCGGCCGCACCGTTGTCTTTACCCGCACCAAGCGCACCGCAGCGCAGGTGGCGCAAGAGCTTGCCGATTTAGGCTATGTTGTCGGTGCCGTCCATGGCGACCTGCACCAACAAGCGCGCGAACGCGCGTTGATGGGCTTCCGTGATGGCAATGTGCCCATCCTCGTTGCCACTGACGTCGCTGCCCGCGGCATTGACGTCGATGATGTCACGCATGTCATCAACTATCAGGTTCCAGATGATGCCATGACCTATGTACACCGCATTGGCCGCACCGGCCGCGCGGGCAATACGGGCACCGCTATCACCCTGGTGGGCTTCGATGAGCTCGGCAAATGGCAAGGCATTGACTCCGAACTTGGCCTGGGCCAGCCCGAACCCCCACAGTGGTTTAGCACCTCTCCAGAATTCATTGAAGCTTTGAACATCCCAGCAGATGCGCAGGATTCCGTAGGCCCAGCACGCAAGGTCGCCGGCGGAGGTGGCCGCCGCCGATGAGCGCACCGATTTTGCGCCGCACCAAGAAAGATTGGCTTGCGGTCGGCGCTTTGACGACGATTGCCGCCGTAGCCATTGGGTTCAGCTGGTTTAATTCCGATTTTTCGCACGCGTCATTGCAGCAAGAAGCTGTCCCCGGCGCCGAGCATCAAGCAGAGATTCTGGACCAGGCGCCTGACAACCTGACCGAAGCATTCCGTGTGCCTAATCAGGGCGTGTCCGGTCAGTATAAGCCAGTTGTTTCCCGCGGCTTGGTCATCAGCAATGATGACCACACGGTGACAGCCACCAATTCCGATGGCAGTACCGCCTGGACTTATTCACGCGATAACGTCGAGATTTGTTCTTTGGCCACCGCTTGGGACCGGGTCATCATAACGTTTCGCAATGGCCGTGGTTGCGGCGATGCCGTATCTATCGATTCCGCCACCGGCACGTATGCCGATACTCGCAGCGCCAATAATTCTGAGAACGTGCATGCGATTTCCTCCAATGACCGCGTCGGCACAGTCTCCTCAGACCGCGTCGAGCTGTGGCGCTCTGATTTGGTGCGCACCGTCGAATATGGCGATGTAGAAGCCAAGCAAGAGCCTGGTTTTCAGCCCAATGAAGCCTGCACCATCAACTCTGCACTCACCCGCACGGAGTTGCTCGTGGTGTCTGAGACCTGCCCAACGCAGCCCGGAACCAACTTCTTGCGCTTCCAAAACACCACACCTGAAGATTCCCGCCAGCCCGAAATTAGCCAGGACGTCCCCGTCACCGGCGATGGCGTGCGCCTCGTTGCGGTCGGACAATCTGCTGCCGCCGTCTACGTCCCGGGAGAAACCTCGGCGATTGTGTCTTATGACAACGCCGGCAATGAAACCTCGCGTACCGATGTCGCGCCATCGGCAGCCATCAATAACTCCGCCTCACCGTTTGCCCCTGCGACAGCGGACCTGCCCCACCACATGACTTGGTTCGATGGCGAACGCCTTTACTTGTTCACCCCAACAGCACTGCGGGTGGATCACGTCATCGAGTCCGCCATCGGCACCGGTGTTTCCGCCGGCGACCGCGCGCTCATCCCCGTCCGCGATGGCATTGCTGTCTTCAACTGGACGACCGGTGGGCAGGAAAGAATAATCCCCGTTAACCGCGAGGGGTATAACGGGGATGTGCATCTTGCGCTTGCCGATGGCAACATCATCGAAGCCCGCGAAGGCGAGCTTGTTGCGCTAGCTAATAATTAAGCTTGAACCATTCGCTTGATGCTGGGGCGAAGAAGATCAGGTACAGAGCCAGCAACGTAGAAATCAACGTTGCGATGCCCAGCAGCATTGCGCCGCCACTCATCATCTGGAATGAGCTGGCGGCCAAAATGAACTGCACCAGCACAATCGCGCCGCGCCCCCAGCGCAGGCCCTTAATCATGGCCCAGGATGATGCCAGCACGAAGCCAAAGACAATAAAGATGAAGATTGCGGTGCCCGTACCCACGTGCATCGCAATGTCAGTGGATGCTTCCATCGACTCATTTTCCGCACCGGCTACATCGCGCATCATCAGAAAAATGCCGAAGCCAATAGCAATCAGAGACTGCAGCGACGCAATCGCTGCAGCAGTGATCACGGTGGCTGGCGGTTTAGGGCCCGACTTCAAATTCTTTTCACTCACGCGCCACATCATACTTTGGATTTACATCAGGCGTTAACCTTGCTGCCCCTCCCTCCCAGCGATTTGACGAAGTTAGGCATGCCCTACTCAAATATCGGGCACATAAAATGCAGGTGAAGTCCGGTTTCCTGCGTCAGAAATAGTCTTTTGGCGTTTAAATTCCTACGTCACCAGCAGGAATTCTGGTTAGCTTGGTCACAATTTGACCTTTACCCCTAGCCAACTGTAAGGAAACATGCGATTATTTTCAGGTAGCAAAAACAACGAACTGATTAATCAGTTCTTAACTTCAGGAAAGCCTGAAGTTAACGCCAGGTAAATCGAATGGCAGCGACGCGAGTAGGCGCAGACCCGCTCCCACTGACTCGCCTCGAACTTGGCACCACCCCGTAAACACCCAGTATGTGTTGGACTCCCCGTGCAACGCATCACCCCGCTGTCTTTCACACAAACTTGTTAGGAGAATTAATCATGGATTGGCGCCACGAAGCAGTATGCCGAGATGAAGACCCAGAACTGTTCTTCCCAGTTGGAAACTCTGGCCCAGCACTGACCCAGATCGCAAAGGCAAAGCTTGTTTGCAACCGTTGCCCTGTCTCTTCCGCTTGCCTGAAGTGGGCACTGGAATCCGGCCAGGACGCTGGCGTCTGGGGCGGCCTGTCTGAAGAAGAGCGTCGCGCTCTCAAGCGTCGTCGCAACCGTGGCCGCGGCCGTACCCGCGTTTCTGCCTAGTCAGTAATTATGCCTCGGCGTTCTTTGCCGCTAAAATAAACAGAAGTTCATTTAACCTCAAAATAAGGAGTATGCGATGAGCAAGCGTGGTCGTAAGCGTAAGGATCGCCGTAAGAAGTCCGCTAACCGCGGCAAGCGTCCTAACTCATAAGACATGCACTGAAGCCTCCATCACTTTCGTGATGGAGGCTTCGTCATTGTGGATAACTTTTCCCAAATCCCGGTTTTGGGTGACGCCTCAACATAGTTATCCACAGGTTTTTCGCTCTTCTATTGCCGCCACTTGCGCAAGCACCATAGCGTATGAGTCATGAATCAAGACGATGCCTACGCAAGCTACCTCGCCGCCACAGCGCGCGGCTGGGAGCTGATTGAGGCATTCCATGCGCGCCACGGCTCCTTGCCGGCCGCAACCATCGCCCACCACGATGGCATCAGCCAAGCTCAGGCGAAACGCTTCCAGATTACCTTCGCCCGCATCAAGCCTTGCCGCAAACTTGCCCGCGAACTCAGCCACAGCCTTGAAGTCTTAAACCTCATCTCCGCAGCGATCAATAAAGTCAACCCACGGCTCAATGATGCCCGCGCGTTTCTTGAAAACATGCTGCGCGCCTGCCACAACCAATCTGTGGCGCACGCCGAGGCCCTCCTAGACGATATCGTCGCCAAAGCCATCCGCCCGACACGTTCCGCGCGCATCAATCGCATCAACTTCGCGCGTAAACCCGATGCCAACAATATGGTGAGCATCTTGGGCAAGCTTCGTGCCGAAGATGCCCGCCGCATTCAGGAAAAGTTCCAGCCTGCTATCCGCGCGGCTATTAAAGAAAACGAGGCTCTCACCGCCGATGTTGCCATGGCTAATCTCATGGTCAACACCATCCTGCGCGGAAACTCCACCCAAGCAACCGCACCACAGCATGAATACTCCCCTGCCGTTGTCATGTCGGTTGACCCCAATGTGGATTTAGAGCGCGGCATCATCAACACCGCCTCCGGCGCCTCCATCCCTATTGCGGACGCCATCAACTACTCGCTGCGCAACACCGGCTGGGTCCTCGGTGTTTCACAAACCGGCAGCAAAGCCAAGCTGGAATTTATCGCGCCCATCATCAATACGCGCTTTTCCACCGGCACCCACCGCCTCGGCGTCATGCTCGAAACCCTCATGTGTGCTCGGTGCGATACCCCGGCAATCTTCTGCCACGCACACCACATTGAAGCATGGGCACACAGTCGCAGACCGCGTGACTGGGAGGATTTAACTAATCTGTGCCCGGAAGATAACTCGCTCAATGATGACAATCCCAACGCGCCACCACGAAACGGCCGCGCTGAACGCGACGAAGATGGATGGCCGGCATGGAAATACTCCCCCGATGGCGTATTCCACTACAACCCCAACCCGGTCTTTAGACACGGTTGGCGCGGAACCATTGCCGATATTCTGGCGAACCAGGCTTAGCCCTGCCAGCGCACTTCAGTTTGCGAAATGTGAATTTGGTAACTGATCTTCTCACGCAGCGTCTCTGGCGCATGCGTGGACTTGTCACACCCTTTCACCATCTGCCGCACTAGCTCTTCCGAATCCAAGCGGGAAGAGCAACATTGGCATTCCGAAATGATGGCGCGGATTTCTGCTGCGCGCGTTTCAGACGTGCAATTGTCCAGAAGTTCGCAGCACAGAGCCTCAATTTCCTCGGAGCTACACTTTTGGTGATCTGCCGATGTCATGAATTGTCCTCCATATCCGGGTGTCCTAATCCAATTCCTTGTTCACGGGCTACATCCTTCAACGCCTTTCGCAGTAATTTTCTTCCCCTATGAAGCCGGCTCATCACCGTTCCAAGTGGAGTGTCCATAATTTCTGCGATTTCCTTATACGCTAAACCGACGACATCGGCGTAGTAGACCACCATGCGGTATTCCTCCGGGAGGTCATTCATCGCATCCGAGATCGTCGAATTCGGCATCGCCTTGAGCGCTTCAACCTCAGCCGATTCCAAACCCGTCGAGTCATGCCCGGACGTGGTGTAGAGCTGGAAGTCCGACAACTCATCTGCCGAGGATTCCGTCGGCCGGCGTTTAGCTTTCCTATAAGAATTGATATAGGTATTGGTCATGATCCTATACAGCCACGCTTTTAAGTTCGTGCCCTGTTTATAGGAATCAAAAGCATTGAATGCTTTCAGGTACGTTTCTTGCACCAAGTCTTCCGCGTCTTGCGGATTCCTGGTCATGCGCAGCGCACCGCCATAGAGCTGATCCAGTAGTGGGAGCGCTTGTTCCTCGAAAGAACCAGCCACAGGCGTCCTCCTTGTCGTTTCGGCAGCCATTTTTCTTATTCTAGCCGTATATGGTTGAGCTCATGGCTAAGACTCCGGCACTACAGGTTGTGGCTCAGGCTGGCACCCCACACCAGATTCATGAGTTTAAATCCGGCACCAGTGACTTTGGCGCGGCAGCAGCGGATTCTCTTGGCGGGGACCCGGCGCGCATATTTAAGACGCTGGTGATTGAACTTTCCACGGGCTCGCTTGCTGTATGCATCATCCCCGTGCCAGAAAAGCTCAGTCTGAAGCTGGCCGCCAAAGCTCTGGGTGTGCCCAAGGCCGCGATGGCCGAGGCCGCTCGCGCGCAGCGTTCCACTGGTTATGTTCCCGGCGGCATGAGCCCGTTGGGGCAAAAGAAAAAGCTTCCCACGGTCATTGATTCCTCAGCACTTAATCACGAAACAATTTACGTCTCCGCCGGTCGTCGTGGCCTAGATATCGAGCTCGCCCCTAACGATCTTGCCATGCTTGCCGATGCCCCTTTTACCCAATTAACTCAGGGTAATCATTCCTGATATTCCCCACAGCCTTATCTGCCGGGCGCACCTCAAAAAGCTCACGCAGCTGCTTAGGCGAAGGTCCCAACAGCTCCTCATCCATGGAGCCTTCCAACCAGGGCCGCATCTCTTCTTCGAGCAAGAATCGCGGCAAGCGATGATGCAGCCAGTCCATGGGCTCTAGTGCTTCTGTGGTCACCATGGTCGCTGAAAGTCGGTCCAGACCTGTCGCCCACAGGCCCGCCACCCACATGAGTTCTCCATCTGGGCGCGAGACATAATGAGGTTGTTTTTCATGCCATTCGTAGTAGCCATTCATCGGAATCAGGCATCGTCCGGAGCCATTCTTGCCTTTATATGCATCACGAAACGATGGCTTGGATGCCACGGTTTCCCCGCGTGCGTTAAATAGCGGTGGGCCTTCCAGGTCTTTCTTCCAATGTGGCACCAGCCCCCACCGGCCAGGGTCTACCTGAGCTAAGGCCTCTTGCACCCTGATAACCGGCACCATTGTGGTCGGCGCGATGTTATACCGAGGACCTGGAACCCCGTCCGGGGCATGAACTTCCTCCACTCCGGGCAGGTTGCCAACGTGGTCGAGGAGCTCGGAGGTGAATAATACAAATCGTCCGCACATGCCCCTATTATGGACGATATGACAAATTCGTGGACTGCACCCGTGGCCCAAGGCCCCATTCAATGGACCCAACAGATTCCTGGATCCAAGTCGATCACAAACCGCGCCTTCATCTTGGCCGCGCTTGCGGACTCCCAGTCACTGCTTCGCAACCCTTTGACCTCCCGTGATACTGAACTGATGTCGAAGGCGCTGCGCACGATGGGCATCGGCGTTGAGGTCGACGGTGCTGATGTCCGTATCACCCCCGGTGAGATTTCCGGTGGCACCATTGACTGCGGCTTGGCTGGTACGGTCATGCGTTTCCTTCCTCCGCTAGCAGCCCTGGCTTCGGGCCCCGTCGAGATTGATGGTGATGAGCAAGCCCGCGTGCGACCGATGGCGACGATGGCCCAGGCTTTGCGTGAGCTCGGCGTGGAAGTTTCGGCCGATAGCTTGCCGATGACGGTCTCCTCCACTGGTGTCCCTGCCGGCGGCGAAATCACCATTGACGCTTCTGGCTCTTCTCAGTTTGTCTCTGGCTTGCTGCTGTCTGCTCCACGCTATGACAATGGCATCACCGTGCGCCACGAAGGTGGCACGCTGCCGTCGATGCCGCACATTGAGATGACTGTTGCCATGCTGCGCCAGGCAGGAATTACTGTCGAGGAAGGCAAGAATTGGTGGAAGGTACATCCTGGCACCATTGAGGGCGGAACCTGGAATATTGAGCCAGATCTTTCCAATGCCACTCCTTTCCTTGCCGCAGCGCTGGTCACCGGCGGCACAATGACCATCAATGACTGGCCAGCTACTACCACCCAGCCGGGTGATGCATTCCGTCAGATCATCATGGACATGGGCGCTACCGCCGAGCAAACCCCGGAATACCTGCGCGCAGTCGGCAATCCTGAAGGCCGCCTATCCGGAATCAACCTTGATATGTCCGATATCGGTGAGCTCACCCCGACTGTCGCTGCCTTGGCTGCATTGGCAGATTCACCATCGCGCTTAACCGGCATCGCGCACCTGCGCGGTCATGAGACTGACCGTCTGGCTGCACTCGCAACCGAAATCAACAGCCTCGGTGGCAATGTCACTGAACTCGAGGACGGCCTGGAGATCATCCCTGCCCCGCTGCACGGCGGACTGTGGCATTCCTACGCTGACCACCGCATGGCCACCGCCGGTGCCATTATCGGGCTGCGCGTTGAGGGTGTTGAAGTAGAAGACATCGAGACCACCGCTAAGACCCTTCCGGGTTTTGCTCAGATGTGGGAGAAGATGCTTCAACGCAATGGCTAGAACATACGACGAATCAGACGTCCGCGTCCGCCCTGGGAAGGGCTCTCGCCCACGTACCAAGGACCGCCCCCGCCACGATGACGCCAAATTCGGCATGGTGATCACCAAAGACCGTGGCCGCTGGGGTGTAGCCCTCGATGATGGCCCGGTGGTCGTTGCCATGCGTGCCCGCGAGATGGGCCGCACCGCCGTCGAAGTAGGTGACCGCGTCGGCGTCGTCGGTGATACCACCGGTAAAAAGGACACACTCGCGCGGATTGTGAAGCTGGAAGAACGCACCTCAGTTCTGCGCCGCACTGCTGATGACACGGACCCGTATGAGCGCATCGTGGTTGCTAATGCCGACCAGATGCTGATCGTGACTGCTGTCGCCGATCCTCCACCACGCGCAGGCTTCGTCGAGCGTGCACTGATCGCTGCTTTCGTCGGTAACGTTCACCCCATCTTGTGCCTGACCAAAACCGACCTCGCCGATGCTGCGCCTTTTGCAGAAACTTTCTCAGACCTAGAAGTCACCGTCGTCGAAGCCGGCGTCGATGACCCCCTAGATGCTGTCTCACACCTGATTTCCGGCCATGTCACTGCACTGATTGGTCATTCGGGTGTCGGCAAATCAACGCTCGTCAACCGGCTCGTGCCGGACGCCTTCCGCGAGACCGGCGAAGTATCCGCTGTCGGGAAAGGCCGCCACACGTCCACGCAATCCGTCGCGCTGCGATTACCTGATGATGAAGGCTGGATCATTGATACCCCGGGCATCCGTTCATTCGGGCTTGCTCACGTCGACGCTGATACCGTCCTCGATGTCTTCTCCGACCTTGATGCCATCGTCGAAGACTGTCCTCGTGGCTGCACCCACTCCGGTCCCCCAGCGGACCCAGAATGTGCTTTAGACAAGATCGAAGAAGGCACGTCCACCGCCCGTCGCCGGGACGCTGTCCGTGCCTTGCTCGTTGCGCTACGTAGCAACGACGAATATTAGAGCAGTTCTACCAGAAATGGCAGCTCGCTCACGTCGTAATATGCCATGAAGTTGTCCAGGGCATCGCCGACAGCAAGCTCTGCGTCTTCATCACCAAGGTCGGCGGTATCAATCGCCGCCATCGCCTTGGCGGTAGCCTCCTCGGATTCTTCGACGTCTACGTGCATGCACACAACATCATCGAGGGAGACGCGGGCTGGCTCCAGCTTGACCACTGGGTCACCCATATCTGGCATCGGAGTAATCACCGAATCATCGATGTCCGCAGAAATCACCACGCGACGCTTCGGGAAGTGTGGCTCATCCCCAATGGCCAACAGGCGCAGGGACGCCATGGAGGCTTCCAAGAAGGCCGAGTAGGCAATCTCTTCTTCATCGCCTTCGGTGTAGAACTCTTTCAACGCGGCAGTTGATGCGAAACCCCAACCAGAGCGTGCAAAAATCTCACTATTCTGGTTGAGCTCGACCAACATATTGAAAGTTGCGGGTAGGTATACGCGCACTTAGAACTCACCTTCAAGATCAAAGACCGCTTGGATTTCTACACTGGTTCGGTCAAATACGGTGTACAGCATGCCGACCATGCCATTTTCTACGGCCGCGCGGATGTTGAGGATGTTGTCATCAATCATCACGCAGTCGCTCAATGGCAGCTCGAGTGCGTCCGCTGCTGCCTGGAAAGCTGCGCGGTCCGGCTTTTCAGCACCAACCTCACCAGAGAGAATTACCGCATCTACCAGGCCTTTGTATTCCCATTCACGGATTGGTTCCGCAGCTGGGCCGCCTGGGTCATTAGACAAGATCGCCAAGTCGACGCCATTAGCCTTAGCCGCCGATAACAGGGTCTGCCAACGCTTTACATCTTCGTCTGGTCCGTCTAGAACGCCGACATAATCAACGATCAGTCCTCGCATGTGTGTGGTTCCTCCAAAAAGTTTAAGAATTTATCTCGAGACTAGCGTAATCTTAAGGCTTAAGCCCACAATGTACCGCCTGGGACCTTTCGAAGCTAAGAAAGGTTTCCCGATTTTGTACCAACCAATTCCAGGTAGTGCGCAACTTTTGCGCTTTCAACCTCAAGAACCAGATGTCCGTTCTTCATTAACCCAAAATTTGGATGAAGAACAACGGATTTTGCTTGGCCAACTCGTTGGCGTCGCACTCGATGTTGCATCAGGCTTACGCCCTTTAATACATCTCACGCCAACGTATTTCGATCCATCCATCACCACTCATTTGAGCGCCTGGACCCGCCGTAATGGCACGGCTATCAGGCCCAAAAGAATGTGGATGCAGGCCCTGCATGGGCGAAAGGATGGCGAGTACTTTGGTACTGCCATCCTTGAAGAAAGAAAATTTGCCTTCACTGGCCGGTTTATCATCAGCGAGGAAAAACTCCGCGCTTTCCGGCTGCTTTAGGCTTGTTTAGTTTCTTCCTGCTGCTGGTTCATCTGTTTACGCAACATGAATAGCTGACGCACCGTTTCTTCCTTCACGCCCTCATTCATTGCGTTAAACATATCGCCACCCTCTTTCTGGTATTCCACCAGTGGGTCACGCTGAGCCATAGCACGCAGGCCGATGCCCTCCTTGAGATAGTCCATCTCATACAGGTGCTCACGCCACTTATTATCAATGACTGGCAAGATAACCATGCGTTCCGTATCACGCATCTGCTTCTCGCCGCCGATCTCGGAAATCTTTTCCTCCAGATCGTCGTACTGTGCCAAAGCGTCATCAACCAAAGCTTGGGTCAGCTGTTCTGCAGTCAGCTCACCTGGCACACCATATTCGGAACCATCAATGAGTTCCTGTGCGTCCACGCTTGGGCCGTACAGTACATCGAGTGCGTTCCAAAGCTGGTCAAGATCCCAGTCCTCAACGTAACCGGTTGCGGTCGCACCCGCGACATAAGCAGTGACGGTGTCAGAAATCATGGAACGAATATTGTCCTTGATATCTGAAGAATCCAGGATGGAACGACGGGTCGCATATACGACCTTGCGCTGCTCGTTGAGAACCTCATCGTACTTCAGGACGTTCTTACGCATTTCAAAGTTCTGGTTTTCTACCTGCGCCTGAGCACCCTTAACGGAGTTGGAGACCATCTTGGAGTCAATTGGCACATCATCTGGAACATTCAGACGGTTCATCATGTTTTCCATGGACTGACCAACGAAGCGAACCATCAGTTCATCACGCATGGACAGGTAGAAACGAGACTCACCAGGATCACCCTGGCGGCCAGAGCGGCCACGCAGCTGGTTATCAATACGGCGGGACTCGTGGCGTTCGGTGCCCAGAACGTACAGGCCGCCTGCTTCGCGGACTTCATCGCCGAGGCGTTTGGAGCGCTCACGCTCTTCTTCGATCTCTGCGTCCCAGGCTTCCTGGTACTTTTCTTCATCATCGAATGGGTCCAAGCCGCGCTCACGCAGCTTCATATCCAAGATGACTTCTGGGTTTCCGCCCAGCACGATATCGGTACCACGGCCAGCCATGTCGGTGGCCACGGTGACGTTTCCGGGGCGACCAGCGCGGGCAATAATATTACCCTCTTCTTCGTGGTGCTTAGCGTTGAGAACCGAGTGCTTCACGCCACGCTTATCCAGCAGTTGCGAAAGATACTCTGAACGCTCCACCGAGGTAGTACCCACCAGCACTGGCTGGCCGTTTTCTACGTGCTCCGCAATGTCATCGACAACAGCCGCGAACTTAGCTTCCTGCGTCTTGTAAATGCGGTCAGGGTGGTCTTCACGCTGCGCAGGGCGGTTGGTAGGAATTGCTACAACGTCAAGGCCGTAGATGGAGTTCAGCTCTGCTGCTTCAGTCTCAGCGGTACCGGTCATGCCTGAAATCTTCTCGTACAAACGGAAGTAGTTCTGCAGGGTAACGGTAGCCAGGGTCTGGTTTTCATTCTTGATTTCCACACCCTCTTTCGCCTCAATCGCCTGGTGCATACCTTCGTTGTAGCGGCGGCCGCCCAAAATACGACCGGTAAAGGAGTCAACAATGAGTACTTCGCCGTCGCGGACGATGTAGTCCTTATCGCGCACAAAGAGCTCTTTAGCCTTCAATGCGTTATTCAGGTAGCTCACTAGCTGAGAGTGCTCAGGAGCGTAAAGGTTATCAATGCCCAGCTGGTCTTCGACGTATTCCACGCCCTCCTCTAGGACACCAACGGTGCGCTTCTTAATGTCCACCTCATAGTGGATTCCAGCGCGCATGCGTGGCGCCAAAGTCGCAAAAACACCATAGAACTGCGAGGAACCATCAACCGGACCAGAAATAATCAACGGGGTACGTGCCTCATCGATCAAGATGGAGTCCACCTCATCGACGATGCAGAAATTATGCCCACGCTGCACACAATCCTTAAGATTGCGAACCATGTTGTCACGCAGGTAGTCAAAGCCCAACTCATTATTGGTGCCGTAAGTAATATCCGCCGCGTAGGCTTCCTTCCGCTCCGGCGGGCGCATCTCATTCAAAATCACGCCGACAGACAGACCCAACCAGCGGTGAACACGGCCCATCATCTCCGCGTCACGACGCGCCAGGTAGTCATTAACGGTAACGATGTGTACGCCTTTACCCTCCAAGGCGTTCAGGTATGCCGCCAGCAGCGACGTCAGGGTCTTGCCCTCACCGGTGCGCATCTCGGCAACATTGCCGAAGTGCAGCGCTGCACCACCCATAATCTGCACCTTGTAGTGCTTCTGGTTTAGTACGCGCCACGCTGCCTCACGGACGGTCGCGAATGCTTCAAGGAGGATGTCGTTTAAGTCCTCCCCTTTTTCTAAGCGGGACTTGAACTCATCGGTCTTTGCCTTGAGCTCATTATCCGATAAAGCTTCGTACTCGCTTTCAAGGGCAATGACTTGGTCAGCCATCTTGTCGAGCCGCTTAACAGTGCGTCCCTCACCCGCACGTAGCAGCTTGGAAAGTCCAAACACTTTAAATTATTCCTTTACTTCCACGACATTGTTGACTAGCTCCCCGCTATTGTACGCAAGGAATACAACTTACCTGCCTTCAGCTCCCTCAATCACAAAGAAAACCCAGCCGCACTTTCTGAGTGCGGCTGGGCATAGAACTTAAGCGGAGAAAAGATTTACTCTTCTGGATCCTCAGTCAAAGAAATCAGACCGTAGTCAAAGGCGTGACGGCGGTAGACCACCGATGGACGCTGGGTTTCTTCATTGATGAAGAGGTAGAAGTCATGTCCCACCAATTCCATCTCACTGAGCGCTTCATCCACGCTCATTGGGGTTGCTGGGTGCTCCTTGGAACGAACAACCTGACCCGGGCGGGTGTCTTCAATGGTCTCTGCGTATGGATCAACGTAGCGTTCCTCACGCTGTTCCTGACGTGCTGCCTCAGCATCTGCCACGATTTCCGCAGCCAGCTCACCAGTGCCCTTGCGTGCACGGTGACCAGACTTGGTGGCTTCGCGGCGGACCTTAACCTTGCGCAGCGAGCGCTCCATCTTGGCTACTGCAGTTTCTAGTGCTGCGTAGAAGGAGTCTTCCTTGGCTTCCGCACGTGCAATGTGTCCCTTGCCAGTTGCGGTGATCTGGATTCGTTCTGCTTCAGAATCTCGGCGAGGGTTTGGCTCATGCTGCAGCTCTACGTGGAAGAAGGTCAGCGTCGGATCGAGGCGTTCAATCTTCGCGAGTTTTGCTTTAACCCGGTCGGAGAAGTGCTCTGGCACCTCCACATTTCGTCCGGTGATTGTGACCTGTGCTGCGGTGGTGGTGTCGGTCATGACTGCCTCCCTGTATTCGCGGGGCCTTAACATTGTTGACCCCTGGGGCCGGATGTACTCACAATCAGTAGGTGTGACGAAAGCTTCTAACATCTACTGTGTGTGACACCTCTTATCCTACCAGTGGTCATAACCTTTATGTCCTAGACGTGAGCAAAAACAATTCCGCCGGCTATTTCTGCCCCCGCTCCCCGCAGGGCTTCTGCGGTGGCCATAAGCGTAGAACCCGTGGTCATCACGTCATCAACCAGCATGACCGGCAGCTTAGGTACCCGTGAAATTACTGCCACGCTACGCCGCATATTTTCCCGCCGCCTCTGCGCATTCAACCCCGATTGGTCTAATGCCCCCGCTTTAATCCGCACGCAATTGATCACGGGCATCTGCACTTGCTTTCCGGCTTGTTGACATATCTGCAGCACTGGGTCGCCGCCGCGCAATGCAGCAGATTTCTTCCGGGTGGGCGCCGGTACTAACACCACCTCATCGGGGATGTCCCCGCGCGCGATGACATGACGCAGCCCCGCTGCCACCACGGCACCCACATAAGGCCGGACAGCACGGTTGTTATATTCCTTCATCGCAATGATGACGTTGCGCCGCAGTTCGGAATAGGCGCCTAAGGAATAAAAGGGGGCATCGGCAAGCATTTGCCGATGCACGCGAACCGGTGCCTGCCGCAACGCTTCTTGGCACGCGGCGCACAACACCGCACCGGGGCTTTTACACCCAGCGCAATGCTTGGGCAGCAGCAACTCCATTTAATTCGCCACAATCGGCGCTGAGCGCATCCCCTGCAGCCCTGGCACTTCACGCCAATAAGTAGATTCGCCTTCCACCGGCAGCTGCAAGGTCGCGTGATAATCGGTGATGTACAGCGTCGACGGTGACGCTGCGATAGACACCACGGGGATGGAAATATTGCCCGAAGGCAGCGCGGACACCGCCGAGCCATCTTGTTCCACGCGCCAGACCGGAGTTTCTTGCATGGACGTGCCTACCGCGAGTGAACCATCGGCCTGCCAGTCCAAGCTGAGCGCTGTGCCATTGAGTTCCGTGGCGGGGTTATAAACATTAGTCAAGCGGAAATCACCCGTTTGCAGGCGCTCCACCACGCCGACATAGACATCGCCGCCGATGATCATGGCAGCCTGCGCGCCCGAGTTGGATAGGCGAATCACCGAAATTTCATCGCCATAATCTTCTAGCTCCGAGGTATCCACGCGCGCGGTGGTCACTTCCCCGGTCTGTGGGGAGCGCACCATGCGCATCACGGCGTCTCCCCCGACCACGGCCCATGCGGCTTGGCCGGCATTTTCAAAGGTCGGGCGGGAGATAGTGTCAGCGCTCAGAGGCGTTTCGATGGCACCGTCGATGTCGCCAAAGAGCAGTTCCGATTCATCTTCGCCATTGCGGCGCACGGCCGCGATCACGCCATCTGCAGAAATATCTGCTGATTCGAGGTTGCCAGAATCACCGAGCGGGCCTTCAATCGGCTCGGCAGTATTGCCGGAAACCTGCAAGATACTGCCTTCATTGAGAGCATAGAGCGGCGCCACCGTGTTGGAAGCAACCCGCGGGTTATATTCGGCAAAGTCATCGGTGGTCATGGTCTCCATGCCCTCCACCAGCGGTGCACCATCAGCGGAAACGGAATAAGGCTCTTGGATGCCCGCGTGCGACAGCGTCCAAACTAGCTCGGCGGCAAACCGGACACGGTCATCAGCTGACATGCTTTGCATGCCGGCGAAGTTATAATCGCCGTCTTCAATGCCCACGAACGTTGCATCTTCCGGCACCACGGTGGTCGTGGCGGGAGCAAGGCGTTCCGATGGCCCCTCCAGCAACAACGTAATCAGCTGCGCATCCAGCGAGGATTGATTACCAAACAGCCAGCGGCGGTCGGTCACCAGCACGCTTCCGGTCTGCCGGTAGAAATAAACCGGCAGCGGCTGGTAACGGTTGCGCAGCTCCGTGCGCTCAAAGACCACACCATCAGGCAAGTCCGTGATGCGCCATTCGCCATCGACTTGTTCCATGCGGATGGTGGTTTCATAACCGGAGTTCTCTGGCACATAGCTGCCGCCTGATGCGAGCGAACCAATAACCGTGCCGCGGACCGTAAATGCGCGCTGGTCGGAAGATTGAGTATTTTGAGAGGTCAATTCAATGACATCCACGATGCGCATGGATTCTTCCGGGTTCCAATTCTCTGCTGCTTCTGGAGCCAGGAAAGACCGGGCGGCGCTGTAATCCGAGGAAGGAATAGCTGAGGCTGAGTAGAATTCGCGGACCAAAAGGTCAGCTTCTTGGCCAGGGGTGGGGCCAACGGCCGGGTCTACTTCGGGCTCAGGCGCAAAAGACCGCAGAACCTGTGGGTCGGAAGCACTGGGCAAGGTGGAACAACCAACCAACACCAACGACGCCGCGGCCACTGCAGCAATCACACGTTTCATGAGGTCTCTACCTCCTCATCTTCTTCCACGGGCGCATTGGGAACAATCAATGGCAAAGGCTCATCGCCGAATGCGGCACCTGGGGTGCGTGGAATGATCAGACGGAAACGTGAACCATAGCCAGGGACACCGGTGGCATCCAAGGTGCCACCATGCAGCGCTGCGTCTTCGCGGGCAATCGCTAGCCCCAGGCCAGTGCCACCGGAATGGCGCTTGCGGGAGGCATCGGCACGCCAGAAGCGGTTGAACACCAGCTCTTCTTGGCCCTGTTTCAAGCCCACGCCCTCATCAGTGACGGCAATCGCGACCGCAGTTTCGGTCTGGCCCACATCGATGCTGACCGGGTTTCCCTCAGAGTGGTCAATCGCATTAGCCAAAAGATTACGCAGCACGCGTTCGACGCGGCGGGAATCCGCTTGCACGCTGACGGGCGTTTCCGGCGTATTGCATCGAATCTCTACGTTGAGTTCCTTGGCCAGATGCTCCGTTTGCTGCATGGCGGATTCAATGCAGGAGCGGATATCAATATTCGCCGATTGCAAATCAGCCACGCCAGCGTCATGGCGGGAAATTTCCAGCAGGTCCGCGAGCAATTCCTCAAATCGGTCAAGCTCACGAATCATCAGCTCACTGGCACGGCGGGTGTGCGGCTCCAAACTTTCTGCATCATCCGCAATCAAGTCGGCCGCCATGCGCACCGTGGTCAACGGTGTGCGCAGCTCATGCGAGACGTCAGAGGTGAACTGCCGTTGCAGGTCACCGTATTCTTCCAGCTGCGTAATCTGCTTAGACAGTTTATCGGCCATGTCATTGAAAGAGGCCGCCAAACGGCCCATTTCATCTTCGCCGTCAACCACCATGCGCTCACGCAGATGCCCTGCCGCCAAGCGTTGTGCAATGCGTGAGGCCGAACGAATCGGAGTAATCACCTGCTGGATAGCCAGCCACGCAATACCTACCAGCAGTACCACGACCACCACGCCGGCTGCGGACAGCAGACCACGCATGAGCGCCATCGTGGACTCTTCGCTTTCCATGGACATCACCAAATACAACTGCAGATCTGGGATATCCGCCATCGTCGGCGTGCCCACCACCAGCGCGCGGTAGGAAGAGCCGCCGGGCTGTTCAATGGTGGTGAATTGGTACATCACCTGGTCATTGGCCACAGAATTACGCAAAGGTTCCGAAATCCGGTAGCCCTCCGGTGAGGTCGTGAGCTCACCATTATTATTTTCCACCACGATAACCGGCTCATATACCGCGTTGGACTCCCCGCTCTCAGCAGTCAGCTGAGTCAATGAAGCACGCGCTGAGTTGATGCGCACCTGGACTGAATTAGCTGAGCCGGTCGCATTAATCTGCTGCTCCACCGCAATCCGGGCGCGCTCAATTTCCTGGTCAGCGATATCAATCTTTTGATCCACCAAACGCTGGGTCAGTACGGAGACCAGAGCGTACGCCAAAATGATCATGACCACGGTGGAAGCCACCAAAATCATGCCAATGACGCGTACCTGCAAAGAGGTACGCCACAGCTCACTTAACGCGTCACGTAATCGACGCAGCCGGTCCCTAATAACTCAGCGCCTCCAGAAAACGAAGAACTTAGTCGTTCTTGCCGGTCTTATAGCCCACACCGCGCACAGTCAGCACAATCTGCGGATCTTCCGGATCATGCTCGATCTTTGCGCGCAGGCGCTGCACGTGAACATTCACCAAGCGAGTATCAGACGCGTGACGGTAGCCCCAGACTTTTTCCAGCAGCTCTTCACGGGTATGCACCTGGCCCGGCTTGCGTGCCATTTCCACCAGAAGTTCAAATTCCAGCGGGGTCAATGAAATCTCTTCATCGGCAGCACCGTTGGCGAAACGGCGGGTCACGGTGTGCTCGGAAACATCCACCAGCAGGTCGCCGACCTCAATCAGCTCTGCATCGGTGTTATCGGTACGGCGCAGGCGCGCACGAATACGCGCGACCAATTCCTTCGGTTTAAAAGGCTTGGTGATGTAATCATCCGCACCAGATTCCAAGCCCAGCACAACATCGACGGTGTCGGTCTTGGCGGTCAGCATGACAATCGGCACATTGGAATCACGGCGGATGGCGCGGCAAATATCCACGCCATTCATGCCCGGCAGCATCAAGTCCAGCAGGATGAGATCCGGATTATTCTGCTCGAAAGCCTCAACCGCATCATTGCCGTCCATAATCGGAATCGGCGTGAGCCCTTCAGATTCCAGAACAATAGTCAACATCTCCGAGATGGCTGGATCATCATCTACCACCAGGATTTTTGGCGCCACGTTTTACTCTCCTACAAGGTCTCGGACATTGTCGATGATAATACCCTTATCACTAGTTGCAATCCACTGGCCTGCCCAATTGCGCTCGGCGAGTCGGCCATAGGCCGCAGCGGTTGCGGATTGAAGGTCCCCATCTTTTTCATATTCATCTTTAGCACGCGTGGCGTCTGCATCCGCGCGCTGTAACGCGCGTTGGGCAGCCACATCCACATCTGTGGCTAAATAAATCTGTAAGTCAGGCTTCGGTAGCTCCAGCTGGCCGTATTCGAGGTCGAAGACCCAGTCAATCACGGAGTCATCGGCAAGCCGTGCGGCAGAATAAGCCGCATTGGACGCCACGTAGCGGTCCAGGATTAATAAGCTTTCGCTTTCCGATGCCGCATCCAGCTGGCCTTTCGCACCATGTCGATCCAGGGCAAAAAGCGTTGCCATGGCATAAGGCGACGAGGTTAAATCCCCCATGCGCCCATAGAGCGCTTCACGCGCGAGCTGAGCGTGAATGGAGGTTTCATAGCGTGGAAAAGCCAGTACATCGACCTCTACGTCGAGCGCTTGGCGAAGTTCTGTGACCAGAGTGTTTTTGCCCGCGCCGTCAATTCCTTCGATGGCGATAATCATTTAGGCAAGCGCTTCGAGAAAAGCTTCGAGGTCATATTCTTCCTCCACGCCTTCCAGCAATTCGGTCGCTTTCTCATTCAATGCTTCAGAAGAGTAGCCGACAAGGTCGCGGATATAGGGGTAATTGGAGACAACCTCACCGGCCGTAAACGGCGCGCCGGCCCAAATTGCGGCGATGGTTGCTGCCGCCAGTGCGTTGAGTTCTTCATCCTCGCTTGCGGAAGAGTCATCAGTGGCGAGGACGACGGCATCACGGACGGCTTCAATGATGTCATCTTCTTCCAAGTTGTTGAGGTCTTCGAGGAACTCAACGTTCACGTCTTCGGTGAAAATATGCTCATCCCAAGTGCTCATGGGGCGTTGCTCCTTATTAGTAATCGTCACATTGTTAAACGAATCTTAATGCCATGACAGTACTGCACAAACGACACTAGCCAAGTGATGTGCCCAGCGTTGTAAAACCCGCCGGAATCGCGACTTCTTAATAACAATCCATACGTGGCGAATGCACGTGAGTTTCAACACAGCAACGTGAGTTCCTCAGACGAAGGGCTCATGAGCTGGCGATCTCCAATCGGGAAAAAGATCGTGTTAGCTATTTTCAATATTACGACGACGTGGTAATCTTGTTATTAATTTGTTACCAACAGAAAGGGCGCCTGTGAATTCAGACATTCGTCGCGTCACCGTTTTCTTCACGGTTGGCCTGCTGGTTGCGGTCGCTGTGGGTATTGGTGTGTGGCGAATGGGCGCTCCTTCGGCCGTGACTGCTAATCCGACCATGACAACACAGTCAACGGCAGAGACGACCCCGCGGACAACCTCACATAGTGAGGACACGGAAAACACCACCACGAATAGGCCTCCGCGCGGTGGCTCATCCGATGATGATGCAGATGCTGCTCCAGTGCCGGATTATTCTAATGACCCATTCTTGGCGCCTAATTCTGTTATTAACCCACAGGGTCAAGCGACCACCACTACCCCGACGAATGTGTACCGCCCGGAACCCATCTTTGGGGAACAGCAGCAACCTCAGTATGAGGAACCAGCTGCTCCTGTAGTGACGCCTGAATCAGAGACTCCGACTGAATCCGACCCATCCGGCACCACGCCAGGTTCGGAGACCGCGACGAGCCCACAGCCTCCGACATCGGATGACGACGCGCCTACCTCTACCCGTCCGAATTACACGGACGGAGACAATGACCGTGACGAGGATAATGCTGGCGGCCTACCAAGCCCATCTGAGCCAACGGAGCCACTAGAGCCAACCGAACCAGGTGAACCAGGCGAGCCTTCCGAACCAACGGAACCAACTGAGCCCACGGATGAGCCGCAGCCATCAGAAGAGCCAGAGGAATCAGAGAACCCAGGCCCCACCTTTAATGATGGTGCCAGTGGCTCGGTTTCGCCCGAGCCAAGCACTAATTAAACGCGCGCGATAAATAACTGCGCTGCTTTATCTTCCGCAGCGACGGTGATGGCGCCGTCGGAGGCAGGAATCCAGGCGGCCTCAGAAGGCTCAAGCTGAAGTGTCTTACCGTCTTCGGAGGAAAGCACTAATACTCCGCCAGTGCACAAAATGACAGCGGGGCCATCATGACTAATGGTCGCTGGATCGCCTGAGCTTAAGTTATGACAGCTCAGTGAGTATTCCTCAACGGGTACCGGATAGTGTCCTTCGTTGGGCAGCACGCGGGGATCAGAGACGGAGTTGAAGCTGAGTACCTTGACCAATTCGGGGACGTCCACGTGCTTCGGGGTCAAACCGCCGCGCAGGACGTTATCGGAATTCGCCATGATTTCCACACCCATGCCGCGCACATAAGCGTGTAGCTGGCCTGCATCGAGATAAATGGCTTCACCGGGGGCCAGCTGCACATGGTTGAGCAGCAGTGCACCCAGCACGCCGACATCGCCCGGGTACAGCTCGTCAAGCTCGATGATGGTGGTGAGTACCTGGCGCATCCAATTGCCGGAGGCAAGCGTCGGTACTAGCTGTTGTGCCGACTCAATGAGTGCCTTGATGAGCGTGCGGCGGGTAGGAGCGGGAATGGTAATCCAGGTGGTAAACAACGCCCGCAGGCTATCTGCTTCATCATCGCTAGTGAGACGGCCATCAGCAATGTGCATATTGACGTACCGGTCGAGCTCATCGCAGTTGAGCGCATGAAAGAGCTCACGGGTGTGCATGAGCGGACGGAAACCAGCCATGGCGTAGAAATCCGTCAGCGCGACAATGAGCTCAGGTTTGTGATTGTCATCCTTGTAATTGCGATTAGGCGCATCAAGGGCAACCCCCATGGCATTCTCGCGCGCGAAGCCTTCCTCGGCCTGAGCCTTGGAAGGGTGTGCCTGGAGCGAGAGTGGTTCATCAGCAGACAAGAGTTTCAGCAAAAACGGCAACTGATTGTCATAGGTCGATGCGACGTGCTCCCCGAGCGAGCCCTGTGGGTCTGCGGCAATAACCTCATTGAGTGGCGTGCCTTCAACGCTCGCAGGTGCACCTGGGTGCGCGCCGTACCATAGCTCGGCGATGGGATGAGTAGACTCTGCGCGTTGTTGCAAATGCGGTATGAGTGTCCGAGAACCCCATGAATAGGTTCGGGTGGCACTTTTGAGCAGCTGCATTAATCTTCCTTTGAAATATCGTAGGCTGTCGCGGCAAATGCTCGCGTCAGCAATTGGACGGCGCACACCAGATCGCTGGTGTCCGTGTCGGTGCAGGCCACAGCAAGCGAGCCTGGCAAATGAGACTCAGCTTGCCCCCACACGATTATTTTCAAGGGTACTTGAGACTTTTCCCCGTCGAGGAACGGGTCATGGAAGATGTCATCTGATGCAGGTGAGCTAGGCTGACGGTCCAATACTACGGGGATAAGTTCCGGTTCTAAGAATTCTCCCGCTAGGCCATGGGCGGAAAAGAGTGTGGCAGCGCAGCGTGCAATACTCAGACCAACCTCAACGCGGTGAGGGAAATCGGGTGATGCCAAGGAGCGAGACCCGGTGTGCACCACGCGTGCTCCTTCGACGAAATCGCGCAGCTCGCGGCCCGGATTGACGGTGACGTCACGTTCTGGGGAGAGCTGTTCAAGTTCGGCATCGGCGGCATCGGCAAGCTCATGCAACTTATCTGCCACCATAATTTCATCCTGGGTGACAGACCACTGCAATGCCACTAGCCCTGCGAGGTAGCGGCTAGGTGCAGCCCCACCTGCGGTGGGCGGAACGGGAAAGGTGATGGTGTCTTCTGGGGCATCCTCATGAATGGGACCACGGCTGGGGCCAATGAGCACGGTGGTTGCTCCACGGCGGGCGGCTTCAATAAGTGCCAGCGATGCCCAATCGGCATCAGCACGCTCCCCGACTACCACCACTAAGTCAAGCGGGCCAACGTATAGCGGAAGGCGGTCTGCAATGGTGATGGGTACTGTGAGCGGGGAAATTAATTCAACCGTTAATTCTGCAGTCGCATGGGCAATTTGGTCCGTGGGCAAGATAGCCACCGCACGGAACTCCGTACCGCGGAGGGTACTGAGGTACTGCGTGTGAGCGGCAATGGTGCGAATGTGGGCGCCGGCATGGGCGACATCGAAAAAGCGCACGGTTTCTGGGTCATAGTTCGCGCCAGAAAAATAGCCATCGTCAGTCATGGCTTCAAGCCTAGTAAAAAGCGATTGTTAGGTGTTCACCCTGTAATCTGTTGGCATGACTTTTTCAGCAAATTCCACGCTTTCACCGCAGCCAGTTGTACTAATCGGCGGTGGCCCGGGTGCCTGGGATTTAATTACTGTGCGCGGCATGCACGCATTGCAGGCAGCAGATGTCATCCTGGCTGACCATTTAGGCCCTGCCGGCGAGCTGGACAAGCTGTGCGATGTCGAATCTAAGGAGATTATTGATGTCTCGAAGCTGCCGTATAAGAAGTCGGTATCTCAAGAGAAAATCAATGAATTACTGATTACGCACGCGCGCGCGGGTAAGAAGGTTGTGCGTTTGAAAGGCGGCGACCCATTTGTGTTCGGCCGCGGCTTTGAAGAGGTGCAAGCCTTGGCGCAGGAGGGCATCCCTACTGACGTGATTCCGGGAGTGACATCAGCAGTCTCAGTTCCTGCGAGCGCTGGTATCCCCGTGACTCAACGCGGGATGGTGCACGGGTTCACGGTCGTCTCCGGGCATCTGGCGCCGGGGCATGAGAAGAGCTTGGTTAATTGGGAAGCTCTGGCGCAATCAGGTGCGACTTTGTGCGTGATTATGGGCGTGCGCAATGCGCGGGCGATTGCGAATGCGTTGATGGCAGGCGGGCTCGATTCCGCCACCCCGGTAGCTGTTATTGAAAATGGCACGCTGGCTGAGGAGCGCGTGATAAAGACCGCGCTGGCGTCTATGGGAGACGTCACCGCCGAGGCAAAGATTGTGCCACCGGCGGTGTTCGTCATTGGTGCTGTAGCAGGGCTTGAAGCTTAGCGCGCAGGGATTTCTTCCTGCTTGGGAGTTGGCTCCGTTTCGCTGTATTCGGGAGTCCGCTCCTCTTTTTGTTCGCGCGCCTTGAAATGGCCGCGGGTGGTCGCTGCAATACCGAAAGCGATGATAACCAGGTGAATGGTCCACGCCCAGAAGGAGGATGGATTAAAGCCCAGGCCTTCGTAGATATTGGAGATATTCAGCGCTGCGATAGCCGTACCAACCAAGCCGCCGAGCACGATTGGGTTCAGGTGCGAGACCAACCACGCGGCGATCGGTGCAGCGATGGCGCCACCGATGAGTAGTGCAACAATCGCGCCCAAGTGGGTGACCATGTCTTCCCACAGCCCGATAACAAAGCCTAGGGTTGCGCCTAGGGTCACAAGGAATTCCGCGGCAGAGACGGTACCGACCACGCGGCGGGGCTTTTCCTTACCAACGGCCAGCAGCGTGGAGGTGGTAACTGGTCCCCAGCCGCCGCCACCGGTGGCGTCGACGATACCGCCGAGAGAACCCAAACCAATGAGGAATGATGCGCGGTGCGGTTTGGCACTGACCTTGCGGCGCACGCGACCGCGGCTAAAGCGCCAGATCAGGTTCAACGCAATGATGAACAAGATTGTTGACGTAATCGGCGATGCTGCCTCGAGCGACAAATTCGACAGCAGAGTGGCGCCGATGAATGCGGCGATACTGCCAGGAATCGCGAGTGAGAAGACAATCTTCCAGTCCACGTTGCCAAAGCGCCAGTGACTAAAACCAGAAACCAAGGTGGTTCCGAGCTCCGCAGCGTGCACGACTGCTGAAGCTTGGGCAGGGCCGAGGCCCGCGAGAAAAAGCAGCAGCGTGGTCGAGGTGACACCGAAGCCCATGCCAATTCCGCCATCAACAAGTTGCGCCGCAAAGCCGGCTATAGCAATAAAAATGAGCGTTGGCATGTCATTATCCTAAGTAGTTTGGTGCGCGCCTGCAGCAGATGCAGAGGTGATACGCAGGGATTGGGTGAATCGGTGAGCTAAGACATCAGATAAAAGCGTTCCTAAGGGCGCTGAACTGGTGATATGGGAGCGTGTTGTGTCCATCAGCCCCGGCAGTTCTGCATTCAGATGGTCCAAAAGCAGGCCCTGAGTGACAAAGAGTGGCAGGACATGCACTCGAGGATGCGCGGTGGCTTGCAAGCGCAAGCCCTCATTACCCCAGAGATAGCCGGCTTTACCGGCACCGGATGTGGCAAAGAGCGCGCTGGTGGAAAAGCCGGTGGCATCCGCCAGCCGCACGCTCAGGCGCATGACCGCCTCATTGGCTGGGACATTTGAAGAGCCAACCGCATATAAAATCACGTGCGGGTTCTCTCCGGGCGCGATATCGCGCGCCAGCCGCTGCTGTAAGGCTGATAACACGCCCTCGCCAGTGCCCATACCGGAAGTGAGGTGTAAATCCACTCCCCTGGTATGTGAAATGACATTGGGAACGTCATGGCGCATGTGGAAGCCATTGGTAAAAAGCAGCGGCATGACCGTTGCCTGTTCAAAGCCACGGCGCTGTAGAGCCAAGGTGGCATCGGCAAGCGTTGGCTGGTTGAACTCCAAGTGGGCTGCCACGCCATATGCCCCTGTGGCCCGTGCGGTGGCGGCGACTAGCTCATCAACACCACGTGCGGCCTGGGGATGGCGCGAGCCATGCGAGAGCGCGATGAATGCACGTTTCATAGCTCATGTCCCTTCCTCTTCAGGGAGTTTTGCAGCGCCTCCTGTGAGGAAGGGGCCGGCTGCGGGGTAGATGGCGGATCATCTTGGCCATGAAATTGGACAGAGAATACGCGCAAACAGTCCTGGCAAGCCCAGGCGAACTCTGTTTCCTCATCCGGAAAGAGCAATTCGCTGGCGCAATACGGGCAATGCAGCGGATGATTGCGATTCGGATTCGGCTTGCGGCGAAAACTCATGAAAGGTCCTCATCATCAGCGCGCAGGATCCAATCGCGGAATTGCTCACCCGGCTCACGCTTATCCTTGAAGTTGGTGACCACGCGGGTGACGTAATCATGCACTTCATCAGCCTTGACCTTGTGGCCGCGCAATTTCTTGCCAAAGTCAGCATTCAGACCCATCGCGCCACCCAAGTGAACCTGGAAACCCTCAATGCGGTTGCCATCTTCATCGGTCAGCGTCTGGCCCTTGAAGCCGATATCAGCGACCTGGGTGCGAGCGCACGAGTTCGGGCAACCATTGAGAGTAATGGACACAGGAACATCAAGGTCACCGATGGATTCTTCCAGGGAGTCCACCAGCTCAATCGCGCGGGACTTAGTGGTGGTGTGCGCCAGCTTGCAAAATTCCAGGCCGGTGCAGCTCATGACGCCGCGGCGGAACTCCGATGGCTTGGAGTACAAGCCGGTCTCGTCGAGCGCTGCGGAAAGCGGTTCAATCTTGTCTTTCGGAACATCCAGGAAAAGCAATTCCTTCATCGGAGTGGTGCGGATGCGCTCAATGCCGAAGGATTCTGCTACTTCAGCAATCGCAACCAACTGCTCACCGGTGGTGTGACCCACGGTTGGCTTCACACCGATGTAGTAGTTGCCGTCTTGCTGCTTGTGCACACCAACGTGGTCGCGGTTGCCCATGTGTGGAACGGTAGGAATGCCATCCTGCAGCGGGGATTCTAGGTACTCGTCTTCGAGGACCTGGCGGAATTTCTCAATGCCCCACTGTGCAACCAGAAACTTCAGGCGCGCACGGTTGCGCAGGCGGCGGAAGCCATAATCACGGAAGATGCCAACCACGCCGTGCCATACCTCAGGGACGCGCTCCAGCGGAACGAATGCGCCCAAGGACTGTGCGAGCATTGGGTTCGTGGACAGGCCGCCACCGACGAAGCAATCAAAACCGGGGCCGTACTCCGGGTGGTTGGTGCCGACGAAAGATACGTCCTGGATTTCATGGGTTACGTCCTGGCGGGCGTTGCCGGAAATCGCGGTCTTAAACTTACGAGGCAAATTCTGCACGTCATCGCGGTTAATGTATTCATTGACGATGATGTCAATGGCTGGGGTGGCGTCAATAATTTCATCTTCTGCCACGCCTGCAACGGGGGAACCTAAGATAACGCGAGGAACATCGCCACAGCCCATCATGGTAGATAGACCGACTGCTTCGAGGCGGTCCCAGATTTCAGGCATATCCTCAATACGAATCCAGTGCAGCTGAATATTCTGACGGTCAGTAAAGTCCGCGGTGGATCGCGCGAAGTCCTGAGAAATCTGTCCCACGGTACGCAGCTGTTCCGGGGTGGCGCGGCCACCATCGAAACGGATGCGGAGCATGAAGTATTCGTCTTGCAGCTCAGAGTTAGGAACCTGGCCGGTCAGCTCACCGCCAAGGTTCTGCTTACGCTGGGTATAAATTCCCAACCACTTAAAGCGTGGTGCTAAATCCTCTGGTGGAATAGAGGAAAAGCCCTGCTTCGAGTAAATATCGATAACGCGCTGTTTAGCGGATAGACCGGGGTCTTCCTGCTTGATGCGCTCGTCATCATTAAGCGGAGTGGTGCCGTCAATTTTCCACTGGCCCTCCGGCTTTGGCGCACGCTTCGCACGTGGCTTTTGGTTAGTTGCAGTGGTCATGTTTGGTCCTCACATTGGGGCTTTAATCGGATATGACTAACCTACCAAACAGCTCAGTTCAAACAATACAGACAATGCGGTCTATTTGAGATTGTGAGAATATAACCATCATGACCTGTAGCAACGCCAAGGCATTGGAGAGAATATAAACAATGAAGAACTCGCCTACCTGGCCCTAACCAGACAGACGAGTCTATTCTTATCCTGGGGTTTTAGGCCCGAATAATGCCTAGGACGCGCTCGACAATGGCGTCGACTTCTTCGCGGGTCTTCGCCTCCACGTTGAGGCGCAGCAGCGGCTCAGTATTGGATGCGCGGACGTTGAACCAGGCATCGGTGCCCTTGAGTTCTACGGTGATTCCGTCCATGTCATCGGTGGATTCAATCTCTTCGGCGAGCTGGTCCAGGATGGCTTGCTGGCTCGCGGACTGGTCAGCAACGGTGGAGTTGATTTCACCGGAGGCTTCATAGCGGGAGTATTCCGCCATGAGCTCAGAAAGTGGCTTATCGCTTTGTCCCAGTGCTGCGAGCACGTGCAGTGCGGCCAGCATGCCCGAGTCTGCATTCCAGAATTCCTGGAAGTAGTAGTGCGCTGAGTGCTCACCGCCGAAGACTGCCTTATGCTCAGCCATCTTCGCCTTAATGAAAGAGTGGCCCACGCGGGTGCGCACGGCGGTGCCGCCCTTTTCCGCAACCAGCTCTGGCACGGTTTTGGACGTAATCAGGTTATGAATAATGGTCGCGCCTGGATGGTTATCCAGGTAGCGCTCGGCCACCAACGCACAGATAGCCGATGGGGAGACCGGTTCGCCCTTTTCATCAACAACGAAGCAGCGGTCGGCATCGCCATCGAAAGCCAGGCCAATGTCAGCGCCTTGCTCTTTCACGAATGCCTGCAAGTCCACCAGGTTCTTCGGGTCCAGCGGATTCGCCTCATGGTTGGGGAAGGTGCCGTCCAGTTCGAAGTAGAGCGGGCGGACATCGAAAGGCAAAGACTCAAAGACCGCCGGAACGGTGTGTCCACCCATGCCATTGGCAGCGTCCACAGCAACAATCAGCGGACGTGATTGACTCAGCGGCACCAGGTTATTGAGAAACTCCGCGTAATCAGTCAGGATATCGCGGCGTGAAATGCTGCCATGGACACCATCAATGGCAACGGTTCCTGCTGCCATGAGGTCTTTAATCTCGCGCAGTCCAGTTTCCTCACCCACTGGGGTAGCACCGGCGCGGCAGAGCTTGATGCCGTTATATTGCGCAGGATTATGGGAAGCGGTAAACATCGCGCCCGCACAATTAAGCGTGCCGGCCGCAAAGTAAAGCTCATCGGTGGCACACAATCCCAGCTGGATGACATCGAGACCTTGGGAAGTTACGCCTTGAGCGAAGGCATCGGCAAGCTGCGGCGATGAAGGGCGCATGTCATGACCGATGGCTACGGTCTTTTCACCCTCCTCGCGCAAGATGGTGGCAAAAGCCGCTCCCACCTCAGCAACAAAGGCCTCATCAATATCTTCTCCCACGACGCCACGGACGTCATAGGCTTTAATCACTGCATCCAGTGCTTCACGGTTACGCATAATGGCCAAGTTTAACCGCAGGAGCACGCAAAATAGGCAATTGAGGGGCTAAGAACGAGATGCTGTTAGCGAATTCATAGCTCAGACTCAGGTGATGAGTCAGGTACGACCGATAGATGTGCGCGGCGACGCTGATGCGCATCAGCCACGCGGCGGGTGCGAAAGACGGGGTGGTTTGAGCGGTGCGGGTCAGCGCCATCAAAGTTGGCCTTATAGTCAATCGGATCATGGCCACCACCCGTGGTGTCATCATCAACCAATCCCGTGGTTACGCGGCCCGCTTCGCGCACAGCTTCAGCCAGCGCCATGAGTTCTTCATCATCAAAGAGCTCAATATGATCCACGCGCACCAACTCCCAGCCTTGAGGAGCGGTGATTTTATCCGCATGGTCAGAGCACAAATCCCAGGAGTGTGGGTCCTCTTCCTCCACGAGCGGGCCAACAACGGCTGTTTGCTCGCTATAGGCATAGGTCAACGTCGCTACGGCCGGGCGGCCGCAGCCAGGGCGGGAACAACGACGAATCTCAGTCACGCGAACAAGTCTAAACCCTAAGTTGAGATTTAGATAGTCTTGAGCGCAATCTCACCCCACCTTGAGCTCGTGGCGCGGCCGAAATATCCGTGACTGCGTCCTACAATGTGAGCCATGAATACCGCGCGCAACCACATCCGCCCCGGACGCGACCGCCATGGCCGTGGCCCCCGTGGGCCCTTGTTGCCGCAACAAACCCCGCGCTTCCGTACCCGCGGCCAGCGCTTCGACATGGAAGTGCTTGAAGCCTACTCCCCCATCCACAATGCATATTTGAATGAACTTATGGGCCTAGACATCGCCGTTGACACCGTGCCACGCATGCGCCTGCGGGCAGACATGGCAGTGCTTCCCGATGACATCGTGGCCGATGGCCCCGTCCCACTGGGACGCGTGGTACCCGCAGGCGTTGACTCCCACGGCCGACCCACGCGTGCGCGCCTGGTGGTCTTCCGAAAGCCCATCGAGTCTCGTTGCGCCAACCGCCAAGAGCGCGAAGAACTCATCAGCGCAGTACTCACCGCGCTCGTGGCGAACTACCTCAACATCGACCCGGAGGTCATTGACCCTCGTTTCAACTGGTAGAAAACAACAACAACCCCACCGGTAATGGTGAGGTTAAAGTTGTTCGCTGGCATTGGCAGTCCTAGCCAATCTGACGCTTCAGGCGGCGACGCTCACGGTCTGAGAGCCCTCCCCAAATGCCAAATCGCTCATCATGCTCTAATGCGTATTCCAGACACTCATCTCGGACGGCACAAGCCTGGCAGATGCGCTTCGCTTCACGAGTCGAGCCACCCTTTTCGGGAAAGAACGCCTCCGGGTCAGTTTGCGCACACAAAGCTTGGTCTTGCCACTCCTGCTCGACGGCACCAAAGAGTTCATCGAGCGTCATCTCTGCAGCAGCACCGCCACGGAGAATGGCGTTGTTATTTGGTTTATCCACGCCGATTCCTTCCTCCGTAGTTGGGTTAAATAATGGTTTGATATTGCGCAACACACTGGTGTGGAAGCGCGAATAACACTGATGTGATTACACACCGAAACACTAAATATCGTCAACCCGATTTGCGGGAATATTTCCCTTTCACCCCGAAAGCGCACGTCACGATCCCCACCAGTCACACCAGTCACAGAAGTTCACGAGAGGGGTTAGCGATCGGGGGTACTACATGTAGTAGCGCCATTTAATCCTGTTAACTATTTTCAGAAAACTACGGCGTGTCGCCACAAAACCCTAGTTTTCTGGGATCCACCTGTGAGGATGAAACCCGCCTCACGCGGATTTCACCACGGAAAGAAAAGCGTGCATCACGCGGATTTCACTTAGGGAGGGAAGCAGACTCCACGCAGGGTTTCACTGCAAAGCGCAGCTAGGATGCAGCGGACATGAGAAAGCTTCCGCAATAGACAGATGCACTAGGCGCCCGCATCAATCGATGATGGGCTTCAATCCGCAGGACGCGGACCGAAGCAATGAATGAGGCAACTCGCTGTGCGGAGTCAAGCTTAGGCGTCGGAGCTAAACCGAATGCCTGCGTCTGGAATGTCGACGCCCGGGAAGATGCGAATACCAGACTGCAGCTCGCAGCGAGCACCGATAGAGGCACCTTCACCGATGACGCAATCTTCAATATGGGCATTCGCGCCAATACGCGCGCCGGAAGCAATGATGGAATTGGAGATAATCGCGCCTGGTTCGATCTTCACCCCATCAAAGATGACGGTGCCATCAATGCGGCTGCCCGCGCCAATCTCACTGCCGCGGCCCACGGACGTGCCGGAGAGCAGCAGTACCCCGCCAGCAATACCTGCCGATGGGTCCACCAAGGACTCGCCGGTCTGACCAGCTAGCAGCGGCGAATGCGCGATGCCGCGAACCAGGTCAGAGGAGCCACGGACGAAGTCATCGGGGCGACCCATATCGCGCCAATAGGAATTATCCACATGGCCAAAAACGTCATAGCCGGCTTCCAGCACTCCAGGGAAGGTCTCACGCTCTACAGAAACCACGCGGTTTTCTGGAATAGTCTCAATCAAAGACTTCTTAAAGACGTAGCAACCAGCATTGATCTGATTCGTTGGTGGGTCTTCGGTCTTTTCCAAAAACTCCAGTACACGTCCATCGGAATCGGTGGGTACGCAGCCAAACGCGCGCGGATCGCGGACATTAAGCAAGTGCATGGTCAGATCCGCATCCTTTTCATGATGCGCGTCCACAATGCCACCAAGATCCATGCCGGAGAGAACATCACCGTTAAACACCATGACCGTGTCATGACGCAGGCGATCATAAACGTTGCGGATGCCGCCACCGGTTCCCAGCGCGGTTTCTTCAACTACGTACTCAATCTCCAGGCCCATCTCGGAGCCGTCGCCGAAGTACTCTTCAAAAACTTCCGCCTTGAAAGACGTGGACATCACCACGTGCTTGATGCCCGCCGCTTGAATCCGCGCCAATAGGTGCTGAAGAAAAGGGTGATTCGCCGTAGGCAACATTGGCTTTGGTGTACCAATGGTCAAAGGGCGCAGACGCGTACCGCGTCCGCCGACCAAAATCACCGCATCAACATCTCGCTGTGGACTCTGTTCACCCGCATCGCTGTGAAGGCTATTCGCCATGAACGGCAACCTTTCAGTTTTCTAAAATAAAAGCTAATTGAATTCTTGCCCAGATTGTATGTCGCCATAAGGGCTTTTCATTGCTGCGGCGCGGGATTAAATCCTAAGAACTCACTAGGAGTGAGCGCACAGAAAGCCCCAGTTTCACTGCCCACCGCAGCGGTGCTTGATAAGGCTGCGGGTGGCGGTCCGCAATGAACCGATAGGCAGATTCATGGTGGGCACGCAGCATCTTGCGTGAATGCGCCGAAGTGGAATGCCCTTTAGCATGCGTAATCACCGCTGAGGGGCAAAAGACATTGACATACCCGGCCCGCGCAAGGCGGTCACCTAAATCAATATCTTCCAAGTACATGAAATAGCGCTCATCGAAGCCGCCAATGGCTTCAAAAGCATCCCATCGCACCAGCACGCAGGAACCAGAAAGCCAGCCGGCTGACCTTTCAGTGGTCATGTCCTCATCATCACGGTATGCCCGCGACCATGGGTTATTAGGCCAAATCTTCCCCAGAAGAGCATGCCCAACCCCGCTGATAATCGTGGGCACCGCACGAGCTGATGGATAGTTCGTGCCATCGGGTTCCACAATGCGCGGGCCAATAGCGCCGGCATTCCCCCAGCGCCTAGCCGCAGCAATGAGCTTATCGATACTGCCTTCGCTAAATTCCACGTCTGGGTTTGCCAAAAGGACAAAATCCGGGTCGATCTCCCCTGCCGCACGCGCGGCGCGCAAAGACTCAACGCCAGCATTCATACCGCCGCCATAACCGAGGTTTCCCCCGGTATCTAGAAATTCCACGCACTCGTGGCTGGCGGCAGCAGCCTGCGGGACCCCATCGGTGGAGCCATTATCTGCCAACACGATTCGCACGTTTTGATTTAGAGCATGCGAAATCGAGTCGATGAAGCGTCCGAGGTAGTCACCCGGTGAAAAAGTCACCGTGACAATGCCTAGGGGAAGCGCTTCCGCAGTTGGTTGAGATGTAGTTAAGTCGTTCACGATGGCACTTAGCGTACCCAAACCTACGTCCCCAAGCAGCCTTTGACACTGCCGGGGCCACGACCTGTGACCGCTAACTCACAATTGGCGTGAAACTATTTTGCCTTTGCTACTCCGACGCACCACAACCCCGTGAAATGGTCCATATATTATAAGGAGAAGTTTGAGATATTTTCGCCAGATTTGGCCGATCATTGCGCCAACGCTTTGGTATTGATGCGGGATTCATCGCTGCATGTCCTAGAATGAGTACCCACTAGACCAGCCCGCCTAATCAAATAGGGAAGCGAAAATTTAAGTGAGCTCTGAAAATTTCCGGAAAGCGCGTGATATTCAACCTGCGCCTACGCAAGCTCCGGCGACTTCTCAGACAGGTTCCGTGGCATTAAAGACCGTTATTGCCCTACTGTCTGTGATCATCTTGATTATTTCCGGCATTGGTTATTTCACCGTCGGCAGGCTCGGCGGCGGCATGTCTTCTGCGTCGAACCTCAACTTGGGCGGTGAAGACGGCGGCGGCCAGGGTTTCAAAAACAATATTGACGGCGCCGTTGATATCTTGCTGGTCGGCTCCGACTCCCGTACCGATGCCCACGGCAATAGGCTTTCCGATGAAGAGTTGGCGGCTCTTCATGCCGGCGTCGATGATGGCGAGGAAAACACCGATACTTTGATGGTCATTCGCGTGCCTGATGATGGCTCCCGTGCCACTGCTGTTTCTATTCCACGTGATACGTATGTTCACGATGAAGAATATGGCAACATGAAGATTAATGGTGTCTATGCTGCTCATAAGTCTGACGCCGTCGATAAGTTGGTGACGGAAAATGAAGCTAAGCGTGCAGAAGGCGCTGAAGATTCAGAGTTAATGACGGACAAGGAAATTGAGCAGGCTGGTGTGGATGCCGGCCGTGCGGCTCTGCTGGAGACTGTCCGCAGCCTTACCGATATTGAAATTGACCACTACGCTGAAGTCGGCCTTTTGGGTTTTGTGCTGCTGACCGATGCCGTCAACGGCGTAGATGTCTGCCTGAATAATGCCGTCGATGACCCAATGTCAGGCGCAAAGTTCCCTGCTGGTGAGCAGACGTTGAATGGCGCAGAAGCATTGTCGTTTGTGCGTCAGCGCTATGGGCTGCCACGTAATGACTTGGACCGTATCGTGCGCCAACAGGCTTTCATGGCTTCTTTGGTCAATAAGGTTCTATCGACTGGTACATTGACCTCCCCTGGCACGCTCAGTGGAATTTCTGAGGCAGTTGAGCGCTCCGTCGTGATTGATGAGGACTGGGACATCATGGGCTTTGCCACACAGCTGGCGAATCTCGCGGGTGGCAACGTTACGTTCAACACCATCCCGGTTACCTCCGTGGACGGTGTTGGTGACTACGGCGAGTCTGTTGTCACCGTTGACCCAAACCAGGTCCAGCAGTTCTTTGACGACTTGGCGGTCCAGGAAACCTCTACCGCTGCACCTGCACCGGAGGAAACTGAAGAGGAAACCGAAGACACCGGTGAAGAACCAGTCGCTGAAGACATCTCCCTGCACGTTCTCAATGCGGGTTCCGTGACAGGCATGGCTAGCGGTCTGACCGCATGGCTGGAGCAGACTGGCTACACCGTGGTGGAAACCTCCAATGCCATGCCGGGCATCTATGGCGAATCCCAGATTGTTGCCGCTGACCCACAAGACCCACGCGCGCTCGCCTTAGCTGAGCAGTTGGGTGGCCTGCCAGTGACCGCTAACGCTGGTCTGGATGCTTCTTCCATGGTGATTGTGACCGCCGATGATTACTCCGGTCCTTTGGATGAATCTTCCACTGAGCCTGAAACTTCCACCAACCAGCCAAGCGCTGAGGATGCAGTGGGCACCCCTGGTGAAGATTTCGGCGCTGCTGAGGTTAGCCCTGAAATCGACGCGGGTGGAGACGGCCCACGCTGCGTCAACTAGCACCGCTCACATAGTCTGAGTCTCGTTTAATCTAAAACCCGTGAATCTCGCTTCGCCGAGATTCACGGGTTTTGTTTACGATGGGCGAGTATGGACTTGCTTAATCATTTGTTGACTTCTGATGCCGCCACCCCTCGTTTGACGGTCTATAACGAATCCACCGGCGCACGCATGGATTTCTCAGCCCAAACGCTGGAGAACTGGGTCTCAAAGATTGCGAATATGCTCGGCGAAGAACTGGAATTGGATGAAGATTCCACTTTGCTCATTGACTTGCCTGTCACGTGGCAAGCCGCCGTCATCGCTCTTAGTTCGCTCGCCGCGGGTTCGTCTTTTGAATTCATTAATTCCGCAACCGTGGATGCCAACCTCACCGATTCCGGCGAGGAAGCTTTGACAGCTGATGCTGTGTTTACGTCAACTGACAAGTTTGAGCTTTATAGCGCGGGCAATATTGCGGTCGCATCTGATGGTTCTTCCCCGGATATCGTGCTGGTCACCGATGATCCTTTCGGCCGCGGGGTCGTAGAATCCGGCAGAAGTTTGCCTGCCGGCGCCGTTGACTTCGGCCCGACCGTTCGCTTCTACGGCGATGACTACTTCGGCCACACCACCCCACTACCAGAGCTTTATCCCGATGCAGGTAATCCAGAACGGCTGCTTTCCACCGGCTGGCACGATAATGACACCTTCACCCAGTCAGTCATACATCCACTTGCCGCTGGTGGTTCCGCAGTTATCGTCGCTGGTCTCAGCACCGCTGAAAGACTCGAGCACATTGCCAACAACGAAAACACCACCGCTCGGCTCTAGCTATGGCTCTAAACAGCTGAGCGCTCTTTAGCAATCAGCTGGGCCGTGCTCCCATGTCTCTCGCACCAGAGTTTCCAAAACATCAAGATCAACGTCTTCTGGTTTATTGACATAGACACACGATGCACCAGTGGTGTGCTTCCCAAGCTTGTGACTTAGCTCCTCCCACCGAAGGCTTTCCTGGAGCCCATACAGTGACAGTTTGGCTTTGCGTGGGGAAAAGCCCACGCGGAAAGTATCACCTTCACGACCGGTGGCATATTTATAATGCGCTTCACCGTAGCCAATCATGGAAGGGCCCCACAGCCTCGGGGAATCGCCGGTAGCCCGATTGAAGATCTCAAAAAGAATCTCCGCATGCCCCAAACGCCGAGCCTCGAGTGTTTCTAGGTACTCCTCTAGGTCAGAGTCACTGCCAGCATTAGTTTTAATATCTTCTGACTGCACTCCGGTGTGCCCGATACTCCACTCATTCTTGCGCTCCTCAGGCTGTGGAATATCTCCCGAAAGACTCAACCCGCGCTCGACTAAAGCTTTCTGTAGACGCTCCAAGCCACGCCTACCGACCCCATGGATGGCGAGCAATTTCTTGTAATCTTGCCCGTCGAGCGATTCCAAATCAGAGAAACCTTCTCCTTCTAATGCTCTACGAGCAGGACTGCCAACGCCAGGGATTGCATCAAATACTGTCATGCCACAATCTTAAACAGATCTATATACCCAGGATAGAGCTAGAATGCAGTATCAATCTTTTTGATGATGCATACACAAGCGACAATCGATAGCATAATTATTGCGAGGTTGAGCGGCGCCCGACGTAATCCCCCCGATGATTGTCCGGCAGCCCCGCCCCGACGAAGGTGAACCCTGGTCATCCACCCGAGACCAGGGTTCACCTCTTCATATTCCAAGCCTTAGTCCTCTGCATGGACTAGGGGCTAAGGGAAGGTCGTGTGACCATTTCGTGCAATTGCGCTATGCAATTACAAAGAGCGTAACCTAGTCATCTGGATCTTCAATCGCCGGCGAAAGGCACTTTTCGGTGGACATCACCTCATTCAATGACGCATTGCCCTATATATTTCTTGGAATCATCATCCTGATCGGTTCTACGGTCCAGGGCGTCATCGGATTTGGTCTCGGCACCATTGCGACCCCGATTATCGCTTTATTAAAGCCAGAACTGGTTCCAGTTGTCGTACTCTGCCTCGCTTTTGTCATTGCGTGCACAACCTTGCACCGTTCATGGGCTGAAACTGACTGGAAAATGGTCCTTTATTCATGCATTGCTCGTCTTCCAGGCACAGCTCTCGCAGTTTGGGCGCTCGCGGTATTGTCCACTAATTCTCTTCAGATTTTCATCGGCTGCGCCGTTATTTTCACCATGGTCTTGAGTTCATTGGGCTGGACCCCAAAAATCAATGTGGCTAACACAGTAATTGCGGGCGCAACATCTGGTTTCCTGGGCACTTCCACCTCCATTGGAGGACCCCCGATGGCGCTGCTCATGAAGTCGTTTAACCCCACTAAAGCACGCGGCACGTTGTCTGCGACATTTGTGGTGGGCAGTCTCGTATCGATGGCAAGCTTGGGCATCGGTGGGCAAATTAGTACCTATCAGCTCAAGGTCGCAGCCCTATATCTGCCACTCGCGATCATCGGACTATTCGCCGCTAATTACTTCAATCGTTTCGTTGACCGAGTAGTACTCAACCGGATTGTCATCATCGTATCCATTAGTGCATCGATCGTTCTGATCATTCAGGCACTCCTGCCCTAACCATCCATACGGATGGATAAAGATCACCAACATTTTTTGACCCCACAATGCCCGTTTAGGACTAGTGTGGGTAAGGTCAAGAAACAATTTTAAGGAGATTTACATGACCGCGAACATTTCAGAGGTTTTGTCCCAGGTGCCAACCGGACTTCTCATCGGTGGGCAGTGGGTAGATGCCAAAGACGGCGCGACCTTTGATGTGGAAAATCCGGCGACCGGTGAAGTAATTGCAACCCTCGCTTCTGCTGGTGAAGAAGATGCCAAGGCTGCTTTGGATGCAGCATGCGCAGTTCAGGATGAGTGGGCTGCGACCTCTCCACGTGAGCGCTCCAACATTTTGCGCCGCGCTTTCGACCTCGTGCATGAGCGTTCGGAAATCTTTGCAACCCTGATGACCTTGGAGATGGGCAAGCCTTTGGCTGAAGCCCGCGGTGAGGTCACCTACGGTGGTGAGTTCCTGCGCTGGTTCTCTGAAGAAGCAGTCCGTGACTACGGCCGTTCGTTCCCAGCGCCTGAAGGCACTCTGAACATGATCACCCGCCGCAAGCCTGTCGGTCCATGCTTGCTCATCACCCCATGGAACTTCCCACTGGCTATGGCAACCCGAAAGGTTGCTCCAGCTGTTGCGGCAGGCTGCACCATGGTCTTGAAGGCAGCGAAGCTGACTCCACTGACTTCCCAGTACTTCGCTCAGACCATGATTGATGCCGGTCTTCCAGCAGGTGTTCTCAACGTAGTCTGCGGTAATTCCGCTTCTGCTATCTCTGGTCCTTTGATGGCGGATTCCCGCCTCCGCAAGGTCTCTTTCACTGGCTCTACCCCAGTGGGCAAGACCCTGCTGAAGGCTGCTGCTGACAATGTTCTGCGCACCTCCATGGAGCTCGGCGGCAACGCACCATTCATTGTCTTTGAAGACGCTGATATCGACCAGGCTGTTGAAGGCGCTATGGGCGCGAAGATGCGCAACATTGGCGAGGCCTGCACCGCTGCTAACCGCTTCATCGTCCACGAGTCCGTAGCAGATGAATTCTCCAAGAAGTTCGCTGAGAAGATCGGCGCACTGAACCTGGGCAATGGCATGGATGAATCCGTTACCTGCGGCCCACTCGTTGAGAAGAAGGCGCAGGAATCCATTGCTTCCTTCGTTGATGACGCCGTGGAGAAGGGCGCTAAGGTTCTGGTCGGTGGCGAAAAGGTAGACGGCCCGGGCTTCTTCTACAAGCCAACCGTTCTGACCAACGTCTCAGCTGATGCACGCGTGGCTCAGGAGGAGATCTTCGGCCCAGTCGCTCCAATCATCACTTTCTCCGATGAAGATGAAGCGTTGAAGATTGCCAACGATACTGAGTTCGGCCTGGCATCTTATGTGTATACCGAGAACATGGACCGTATGTTCCGTGTTGCTGATGGCCTGGAGTTTGGACTGATGGGCGCAAACGCTGGGGTCATCTCCAACGCAGCCGCTCCATTCGGTGGCATGAAGCAGTCCGGCATGGGCCGCGAGGGCGGCGCCGAAGGCATTGAGGAATACACCTCCGTGCAGTACATCGGTATTCGCAACCCTTATACCAGTAAGTAAAGCAGCGCTTTAACTACTTAAAAGTCACCGTCTCCTCCAGTCATCAAGACGGAATGGAGACGGTGACTTTTCTGTGCCCACCTACTGTGGATTAGTGACGCAATTCGGAACGATCTTCAGCGGCGTATATTTCCTTGGAATCTATTGCCCCATCCATATCTGCCGAGGCAGCGGAAGTCTGGTGAGAGGATTTGTTTCGAATAGATTTGGAGATAAACCAGATTGCTGCGATCACTACTGCGGCAATAATCACGAGTACGAACGCTGTTACGGCACCATTACCGGTAAACAGAGCCATTATCGCGCTCCAGCCGGCAAGCCCGACGCCACTATAGATTGTTGCCCATGCCATCGCGCCCGGAATCTGGGCGAGGGTGAATTTCCACCATTGAATGCGCACCAGGCCAGCACCAGCGAGTACCGCAGTCTGCAAACCAACGGTGAGATAGCTCAACGGGACAGCAACGACACCGACCTTATGAATCAAGGTTCGGCCGGTTTTGGTCTTATCGCTATTGAGCCAGGCTTTGATCTTCGCCCATTTGCTCTGAGAATCGTTGTCGCTTCCGATATGAGTCGCAGCCCTCGATGCACCGCGACCAATCCAATAAGTGCCTTGTCCGCGAAGCGTTCCGAGTATGAACATAAAAACCCAGGCACCCCAGAATGGGAAGTCTGCAATCATCTCATTCAACTCAGCACTCGCTCCACTTATTCTCGTAGCGGTTTCGCAACACGCTGTACCTAACGTCCTACTTATCAATCAACGTTATTGGCACCCTTGAAATTCCATTAGCTATAGCTTACCTAAGTCATTTCTGGGATTCGGAATCGAGAAAGGCATCTCACATCCACACTTCCCAGCCCGAGATTCTGTATCATATGCACCTAAATCTTTCGCAGAAGTTCGCTTTCATTTCGCAAAGAATATGACCGAATGTCCAAAAGAGTACCCCCGTAGCTCGATCCGCGCCTATCGGTTTCATTCACTATCACTTCAAACCGTTTAATTAACGCTTTAACTTTCAGTTATGAATTAGACAAGGTTAACACCTTTCCATTACGGGAAAATTGCTACCGCATCCGAAACAGAAACGACACCTTTACTGTCATGACACATACACCCCCAAACTCCAATCACCCCCGGTAGAATTTTAAAGTTGCAGGCTAAGCACTTTCCCCACACCCCTGCCCCAAATTCCTGCACTAGGAGTTAAGACTTTTTGTATTGTGAGAGTCGTGCCTGACACAAATAGCGATCCCCAAAATTCCGCCGACGCCACTGCAACCACAAAGGGCAATGTCGGACAATCTGCGTCCCCAACCAAACCACCAGAAGGGTTCCGCCGTCCGCGTGGACACCGCGCCGGTTTGAGCATTGAGAAAATCGTAGATGCTGCGCGTTCATTGCCGCAGACCCAATTAAGCATGCAAGCTGTCGCCAACACCCTCGGTGTAGACCGCAAGGCGCTTAATCACTATGTCCACGATCGCGAGAACCTACTCAGCATCGTTGCTGGCATTGAATTTTCTGAGGCATTCGATGAACTCAACGTGCCACAGGACGCCGACTGGCGCACCGTTGCATCAGCATTCGCACACAGCACGGCAAATGGCATGCTCGCGGCTGGGCTATTGTCGGACTACCTGCAGACTGGGTCCAATAACGCCGCTCGCTTCCTGGATGCTTCCGAGCAGCTCATGCGTTCAATGACCGAAGCTGGTCTGGACATTGACCAGGCCATCCGTTGTTCCGCCGTCATCACCAATACCTGCGCTGCTTACACTCGCGATGTAGTCAATGCGCGAAACGCCATTGCGGCCCAGCGTCATGAGCTGTTGACCGAATCCCTGGAAAAAGAAGGCGAAGACGCGTACCCAACCTTGAGCCAGGTACCTAAGTCTTCCGCTCGAACCACTGATGATACCCAGCTGGATTTCGCGATTGAGCGCGCACTTGATGGCATTGAGGTTCTCATCCAGAAGAACAAGGGCAAATAAGCCTGCTCTAGAATAATGTGATGTAGCGTACAATCGGCGGCATGCAGAAGATCGTGCCCCACCTTTGGTTTGACCAAAATATTCGTGAAGCCGCCGAATTCTATACCTCCGCATTTCCTAATTCCCAAGCATCTACTGGCGTTGCCCACCCAGAAACTGGGGATCCCATTACCGCTGAACTTGAGATTGATGGCTATAAGATAGCGCTCATCAATGGCGGCCCGGATGCCAAGCCGACTCCGGCTATGAGCTTTTTCGTCAACTATGACCCTTCCAAAATGGAGAATCCACGTGAGGAGCTCCAATTGTTGTGGGACAAGCTCACCCAGGATGGTACCGTACTCATGGACTTGGGTGAGTACGCGTTCAGTGAATTCTATGGTTGGGTTGCTGACCGCTATGGCTATAACTGGCAGCTCATGTTGACCAACCCTGAGGGCGATCCGCGCCCATTCATCGTCCCAAATTTGATGTTTTGTGGCCCCGCTCAGGGCAAAGCAGCTGAAGCAACAGATGACTATATCGCGATTTTTGATGATGCCCAGCTCGGTAATCGCGTTACTTATGGCGCGATGGGCGCGGCAGGAACCGATTCGCCTGACACCATTCCACAGCAACACCACGTGGTGTTCTCCGACTTTCAGCTTATGGATCAATGGTTTAGCGCAATGGACTCTGGCGTGGAACAACCATTCACATTCAGCATGGCGACTTCATTCATGATCATTGTCAAAGATCAGGAAGAGCTTGACCGTTACTGGGATGCATTGTCTGCAGTTCCTGAAAAAGAAGTCTGTGGCTGGCTCGAAGATAAGTACGGGGTCAGTTGGCAGATTGCGCCTGAAAACCTTGAAGAGCTGCTCGCCCGTCCCCAGGGGTTTGAAAACATGATGAAGATGAAGAAGCTCATCATCGATGACTTTTAATCTCGACGCGAAATGTTAAGGAGCGTAGCGTGAAGTTTTATGGTTCCACCGAATGCAGCCGCTGCCGGGCAGCAAAAGCAACTCTTGATGAAGCTGGGACAGCCTATGAATTCATTGATGTCATCGGCTCCAAAGACAACCTCAAAGAGTTCTTGCAGCTACGTGATTCCAGCGCGCTCTTCGATCTCCCACGCAACGAAGGCCGCATTGGGATTCCAGCGTTTGTGACCGACTCCGGTGAAATCACACTATCTGTTGATGACGTTAAATAGCCCAAAGGAGACCAACATGGCTTTGAAGTTCTACGGCACGATGATGTGCCCAGATTGCGTTGATGCACATAAGGTGCTGGAAGATTCCCAGACCTCCTATGAATTCGTTGACATCACCGGCTCAGTTCCAGCGCTCAAAGAATTCACGCGCCTGCGCGATACTAATCCAGCCTTTGATGACGCTAAGGCCGAAGGTTATCTCGGCATTCCTGCGTTTATCGTCGATGAAGATGCAGCATCTGTCACGCTAAACGTTGAGGACGTTGTGCAAAAGTAGCGTTCCCCTCCCCCTGACTCACGCATTTATGGCCGTAGGTCACATTCTTACCTACAGTGGGATCTAGTTCCTAGAAAACTAAGAATGAAGTGAGGATAAGAATGCAACAGTACCGCACCCAAAACCCCGTCAATGATGAAATCATTGCAACTTATGATTTCGCTTCTGATGCTGACATCCAGATAGCGCTCGATGACTCCGCCTCTGCATTTAAAGAATGGTCGGCACGTTCTTTCGCCGAACGCGCCGAGGTAATGCACCGCGTGGCAGATTTGATGCTGGAGCGCCGCGTTGAACTAGCCCAGATTTCATCCCAAGAAATGGGCAAGCGCATGGGCGAAGCGGTGGGCGAGGTCAAGTACTGTGCTTCGATTATCAAGTACTACGCCGACAACGGTGAGCAGTTTGCTGCCGATGAAGAAATCCCCACCAACTCCCCCGGCAAGGCTGTCATCCGTCGCCTGCCGCTGGGTACCCTGCTGGGTGTCATGCCATGGAATTTCCCTTACTACCAGGTAGCACGCTTTATCGCGCCTAACCTGATGCTGGGTAATACTGCCCTGCTCAAGCACGCTGAAATTTGCGCCGGTTCCGCACTCGCGATCCAGACGCTGCTCAATGACGCTGGTGTTCCAAAGGGCGTGTACATCAATCTCTTTGCTACCCATGACCAGGTCGCGGATATCATCGCGGATTCCCGTGTAAAGGGCGTATCCCTCACCGGTTCCGAGCGCGCTGGCGAGATTGTTGCGGCGCACGCCGGCAAGAACTTGAAGAAGTCCCTGTTAGAGCTCGGCGGCAATGATCCTTATATCGTGCTCGATACCGATAATGTCGCCGAGGCAGCCTCTACTGCGTGGTGGACACGTATGTCGAACACCGGTCAGTCCTGTACCTCTAATAAGCGCCTGATTGTTCATGAAGACATCTATGACGAGTTCGTTGAAGAACTAGTCACCCTTGCTAATTCTATGGCTCCAGGTTCACCTGATGATCGTGATAATGCCAAGTACTGCCCGTTGTCTTCCCGCGATGCAGCAGAACGCCTGGCCAAGCAGATTGAAACCGCCTCCGCTAATGGTGCAACGGTGCGCGCGGGTGGCGTGCTCGCCGATGTCGGCGCGTACTACTCCCCAACCGTCTTGACCGATATCCCGATGGATTCTGAGTCCTTCCACCAGGAATTCTTCGGACCAGTCGCATCAGTCTATAAATTCTCTACCGACGAGGAAGCTGTAGCGATTGCCAATGATTCTCTCTTCGGTCTTGGCGGCTCGGTGCACTCCACTGATACTCAGCGCGCACAAAACGTCGCAGCTCAGATTCATACCGGCATGATCGCAGTCAACGCCACCGGCACTGCTGGTGCAGAGATGCCATTCGGCGGCGTGCAGCGCTCCGGCTACGGCCGCGAGCTGGGCCCTTATGGCATGGATGAATTCGTCAACAAGCAGCTCTTCTACGTCGCTGACTAAGTCCCGCTCTAACCGCAGGACTTTGTGTCACCATAGATGCCGCTCAGTACTGGCCTAATGGCAGGGCTTCGCCTAAGACCATGCCATTGCGCTTATCAAAGATTTGCTCACAGATGGCGAAAAGGTCAATGACTCCGCCATCGGCAAGTTCAATGCCTGGGTGCAGCCACTCATCCATCGGGTGCTGCATCCACCGTGCATCAGGCACGCGGTGACAGTAGAACTCACCGAAGATACGGATATACATGGTCTGCAAATAGAAGTTGCGCGGCTGGGAGAATTCCGCATAATCCGCGAATGTATCCAGCAGCTGGCATTCCAACTTCATCGCATCCGCAAAATTCAGTGCACGCGCATCAACGTCAAAGAAAATATCGCGGGTCAAAAAGTCCTCTAAGAATCCGCCGCTGTGGTTTACCCAGCCTTCGATATCATCCGCGGGCCAGTTCAAATCGATTGCTTCCACGCGCTTTCCGCTTGGCGCACGCGATGGCATCCCCTGGTGGCGCCACCCGGCGCGACTTGGCACTATCTGGCCGGGGCGCGGCACCGCAGGCATTCGGAATTCTTCAATATCTTCATCGGCGCCCACTAGGTACCACAGCTTCCACCTATCCATGGGAAGGGTATCCAGCAGGGCCACGAAAGCAGTGCCGATTTCCGCGCCGTAATAGTTATCGATGATCCCAGCAGCATGCTCGAGACCTTCGCGTGCATCACGCCCATTGGCTGCCAGGACCATCATTACTGATTTCCAATGCAGAGGGCTTAGGACGTATCCATCGATTAGCTCAAGCGCTAGGTTGAGCAAGCCCGAAATCGACCACGCGTGCAGGTCAATGTGGTCTTCAAAGATTTTCAGGCGCCCCAACACTTGCCGTTCAATCACCGTATTGATATCAGCTGTTGCCTGCACGCCGATTGTGGTGGGAATACGATCACTGAAATCATACGGACGCTGCACCCATAATTCACTCCAAGAGCGGGAGGCAAAACTCAACAATGAGTCTGTAATTTCTCCCGGCAGATATGGCTCAATCTGGTTGACATCAACAACTAGGCGGAAGATAGGTGTGAAGTAAGCAACCTCAGTTTCGCCAGACAACGTGGCCGAAGCGGTGGGCAGTTCAATCGCGATATACGTGTTGGCCATTCCGGCAACAGGCTTTATCCAAATGTGTCCATGTGGTGTGAACTCGTGCTTCTTCAGGGCCTTGCTCAGCGCTGTTTCAAGCTCACGTTCCAATGTCGTCATGGCCTTAAGTTTAGTGCTCAGCTCCACGCGCTGCAGGAAGCTTCGCCATCGGTGGGTTGAAGGTGCACGTATTCCTTACTCCGACAGATAATTCTTGGCAAAGCTATTACGCTGGGAGGCATGACTGATACACAGAAGATGAATGTAGAATCCTTCAACCTTGACCACCGTGCTGTCGCCGCTCCTTTCGTGCGTGTGGCAGACCGCAAGGAACTACCAGGCGGCGACGTACTGGTTAAGTACGATATTCGTTTTGCACAGCCAAACGTTGAGCACCTAGAGATGCCTACCGTGCACTCTTTGGAGCACATGCTGGCAGAGCTGCTTCGCAATCACACCGATAAGCTGATTGATTTTTCCCCAATGGGCTGCCAGACCGGCTTCTATGCCCTGACCTTAGGCGTGGAAATGGATGAGTTCCTTTCCATCCTGGAAAAGGGACTCAATGATGTACTCACCGCTACTGAAGTTCCAGCAGCGAATGAAGTTCAGTGTGGCTGGGGCGAGTCCCACTCGCTGGAAGGTGCACAGGATGCAGCACGTACCCTGCTTTCCAAGCGTGAAGAGTGGTCTCAGATTATGGCTGACGCATAAGCCGTTTCCCACTCATCTTTTACTCCGCGGATTTCAACCCTTGGGTTAGGCTCCGCGGAGTTTTTCGCTCTTCACGCGAAGGGTCTCCCACACCAGTTGGTGCAGTGGCGCTGTCGTATTGCTGCGCTGAGCAACCCTAACGATGCCGCCGACCTGGGAGTCCAGCTCGCTTGGAAGTCCCTCTAGGATATCGCGCTGCATGGATGCTGTAGCACCTTCTGGCTGCTGGTCGGTGAAGTGCATGACCTTATCCACAGCATCTTCTTTCAGCTCAATGCCGGCTGCCCGTGCTGTATCAGCAGCTTCTGCCATAAGAGCTCGCAGGCTCTCCCGGTACTGAGTGCGCAAGATATCAATGGGCTGTTCCATCACCGCGCCCAGGACGCCGAAACACGTCACCATCATGGCTTTCATCCAGACATCATGCAGAATCGCCGGATGGACCTTAGCCGTGATCGGAGTCTGGTCCAGGGCTTCTTTCAATGCCTGCACAACCGGCTCCGTGACCGGGTCCACTGAGCCGAAAGACAACGCCAATACGCCGCCCATGTGGTGCGCGGTGGCTGGTCCTTCACGGTGAATAAACGCACGCGCTACTGCCGGTATGAGATTTTCAGAACCATACTTTTCTTGAGCCAGCATGGGGTATTCCACAGAATTCTCCGTGGTCATGAACACCGCACCTGCAGGCAGCTTTTCCGGCAAGCTAGGTTCCCCGAAGATCTTGATGGCGGAGATAACCACGTCAGCGTGCTCTACCTCATCAAGGCTTGCCACAGTTGAAATGTTGGTGATGGTCTCTGTGCCCTCAGGATTGATCAGAGTCAAGCCCTCCGCGTCAATGACCTTGCGGGTTTCCTCCCTCACCACGTAGGTAATGTCATGGCCGGCCTTGGCCAGTTGTCCGCCGTAGTATCCGCCGATGGCGCCCGCGCCAATAAACACGATCTTCATGTCAGGTTGCTCTACTCTTTCTCTGTCTGTGGCGTCACCCTTATTGTTGTGGCGCGGTTAAAGAGCCGGACATAAAATCCGGCTCTTATGTTGGAACTAAATACTTTGTGAAGTGGCTGGATTCTTATGGGCGGGTCTGACCAGTACCCTGCAGAATCCATTTGGTGGAGGTCAGCTCCGGCAGCGCCATTGGTCCACGAGCATGCAGCTTCTGGGTGGAGATACCAATTTCTGCGCCCATGCCATAGACCTCACCATCAGTAAATGCGGTGGAAGCATTCAGCATGACGGCCGCTGCGTCTACTTCATTAGCGAACTTCAGCAGCACATCTGCGTCTTGTGCAGCAATGCCTTCGGTGTGACCAGTGGTGTATTGAGCAATATGCTTGATCGCTGCTTCGATACCGTCAACGCCGGTGATACGAGCATCAAAGGATAGGTGCTCATCAGTCCACTGCTCTGCCTCATGAACATTCTCAGCTCCCAGCGCTTTAAGCTCATCCAAGTAGCCGTGCACGGTGACACCAGCATCTTGGAATGCCTTAATAACGCGCAGCTTGGTCTCATCTCCGAGCGCATTATCCAGCAAGATCGTCTCAGTGGAGTTGCAGACGGAGCAGCGACGAGTCTTGCCATTAAGCGCCATGTCAATCGCTTTTTCAATGTCAGCAGAAGCGTCAATGTAGAAGTGACAGTTACCCGTACCCGTTTCAATGGTTGGCACGGTCGCGCCAGTAACCACAGCGTTAATCAGACCTGCGCCACCACGTGGGATAACCAGGTCCACCAAACCACGGGCAGTAATCAAGTCCTGCACGGAATCATGGGTCTCACATGGCAGCAGCTGTACTGCTTCGCGTGGGACGTCAAACTTCGCCAGGGTATCCTGCAGGATTTCTACCAGCTGCGCGTTGGAGTTGCGGGCAGACTTCGAGCCGCGAAGCAGTGCCACGTTGCCAGACTTGAGCGCCAAGCCAAAAGCATCAACGGTCACGTTCGGGCGTGCCTCGTACACCATTCCCATTACGCCCAAAGGGACGCGAACCTGCTTCATTTCGATGCCATTGTCCATGCGGCGACCCTGGAGCACCTCACCAACTGGATCGGACAGACCTGCAACCTGGCGTAGGCCACCAGCAATACCTTCGATTCGTTCAGCGCTCAATGCCAAACGGTCCAACAAGGACTCACTCATTCCGCGCTCGCGCCCAGCGGCCAAGTCAGCCTCATTGGCAGCGATAATATCGTCCGTCTGGGCAATCAAGGCATCGGCGGCAGCAAGCAGAATTTCATTCTTTTGTGGAGTAGCTAGACGAGCAACCGCAGGGGTTACTTCTTTGGCCTTGGTGGCCTTGTCCAATACTTCTTTACGTTCTTGATCACGATTAAGAGTTGATTGATCAGTCATGGCTACCAGTCTACGTAAAGTGCCCACCCCTTGGGCACAAATCTCACCAGGCAATCACATCGAAGTCATTCTGGGATTCTCACACTAACGGGTTAGCGCCCTATGGGCATTAGCCCTCGAGTTCACGGCGACGCTTGGCTGCCTGGCGAAGGCGTTCATTGCGCTCCGACGTCTCTTTTTCATTGATTTCCTGGAAGATCTCTTCTTCCTCATCATCCAATTGATAAAAAGACCGGATGGCAATAGAGCCGCCCACAGCCACAATTGGGAAAACCCAGAAGTAAGACCAACTGGTAAAGATCATAAAGACGAAGAATAAAATCATCGCCACAGACCAAATAGCTGAATCGAATTGCTCCACACGCTTGCCGCGTTTCACCAACGATTCCAGTTCCCTATCAGCGTCACGCTTGACGGGTGGTTGCGCGGTCTCGCGCTGCTGGGCATCAGGCGCCAAGTTAGGAATTGGTGCTAAAGAATTGACTGAAGGCAGATCTTTAAGCAAGACATCTAAGTCACCTCGTGTCCGCGCAACCGCGGCTTGACCAGTCCGTTCCTCAAACTCATTGATATCAATGTAGCCATCCGCGAAATGCGCTGAAAGCAGCTCCAAGACATGGCTGCGTTCTCTATCGCCTACGCGAATATGTGCAGAATCCGGCGACGGTTCAGGACTGGGTTGTTGAGGCGTCGTCATAACCAAAAGCCTATCAGTATTGATAGGCCCGAGCAGAGCCAATCCACTCGGGACATTTCTCTGGTCTCAAATGATATGAATCATTCTTTGACAGTTTCCCAGCATCTACCTAGCTATTGGGAATCTTCAGAATCTTTTTCACCTTCAATCGCCATTGATTCTCAGTAGTTGCGCAGTTGTGCCAGGCGTACTTGTTGTCTCTTTTCATTTACTTGCCTGCGGATTTCTTTGTCTTCAGCGCTAGGATCCACAATCAACGCAAGTGCGATGAGTACCGGAATGAGCAGCAGGTATAACCAGCTGCTCAACGCTCCAGCGAGGAATGGGACGGCAAGCATGGCGATTCTTAATGCAATAGCTCCTGCTTCGCGGATGGGCACCAAACGTGCGATGCGCTCAAGTTCTTGATTCGCGGAGACGCTTGCCATCTCAGCACTAGGGCCATTTCCATCGCCGTCTCCTACCGCAGTAGTGGGAATAAGGGAAGTAGACGGTAGGTCCTCAAAGAACACATTTAAGTGGTCTGAATGACGGGCATCGGCTACACGATCGGTTCTTTCCTGAACCTCTTCAAAGCAGAGATAACCACCAGCATAATGAGTGGACAGCGTATCAATGGCGCGGTTCCTATCGATATCCCCGATCCTTATCCCCTTGCCTGAAGGCAATGGGTCCGTATCGAAGGACTGGGCACTCATACCTGGAGCCTTATCAACGCACATCATTTTCAAGCATCATGAAAATGGACTAGATTCAGGGACTCAACGCAGCAGCCCAAACACAGGATGAGGGCTGATGTTCCATTATCTGGTCGTAAGTTAGTAACCCAGTTTCGGGTCAACTTCGGTGGGGATTTCCTCGCCGGCTTCTAGTGCTTTGAGTACCTCAACCGTGTGCGCACCAATGCGGTTGCGTACAGAATATGGCGGGTTGGCCAAGTGTGGGGTGATGATGCAATTGACTTCATCCCAGAGCGGGTGACCATCAGGCAGTGGTTCTGGGTCAGTGACATCCAAACCGGCGCCGGCAATCGTGCCATCTTTGAGTGCCTCAGTCAGAGCATCAGTATCCACCAGTGGTCCGCGACCCACGTTGACCACGACGGCATGCTTTGGCATCTTTGCCAGGGCATCAGCATTCACCATGTGGTGGGTTTCTGGTGTCAATGGTGCGAGCATCAGGAAGTAATCCGCCGCCGGCCACACTTCATCGATCTGGTCGAAGGTATAAACCTCATCAGCGCCCTCAACGGGTTTGCCGGAGCGATTAACAGCAATGATCTTCGGGCCAAAACCGCTCAGCATCGAAATGAGCTTCTTGCCAATCCCGCCGGCACCAATGATGGCAACGGTGGAGTCCTCAAAAAGAAAAGTGGTGTTCGCTTCAGCCTCATCGCGGACATCCCACGACTTCGCCAACGTCACGCGCTTGTGCGCATGCAGCTGCGCCAGCAGCAGGCCGATGGTGGATTCTGCGACCGTAGAATCATAGACTCCAGCAGCATTAGACCAGCGCACCCCGTACTTGCTGTGGGTGTCCGCAATCAGATCCAAAATGCCATCGACACCAGCAAAAGGAACCTGAATCAGCTGGACTGACTCCGGCAAATCCTCCGGGAAGTCTTCGGTTTTACCTGCAAAGAACAGTAGGTCGGGGTTCTCACTCAGCGCAACGTGGGTATGCCCCGCGGCATCGAGCGCCGCAGCGGATTCTTCCCACACAGCGGGGTGCATTGCGTACTTCATGGTTAATAACCTGCTTTCGGATCGACGTGGGTAGGAAGCGGTTGGCCCTTGGACCAAGCTTGAGCGTTGGCATTAAAGATGGCGCCCATGTGGAGATCGGCCACCTGCCAGCTTGCCCCAATATGCGGAGTCATGGTGCAATTTTTCAATTCATACAACGGGTGCCCATCCGGCAGCGGCTCGGGATCCATAACTTCCAGACCCACGCCGGCAATCTCACCAGTACGGAGAGCATCCACCAGGTCATCAGTGTTAACCAGCTTGCCGCGGCCCACGTTGACCAGGATGGCGGTATTCTTCATTTGCTTGAATTTCTCGGCATCTACCAGGCCTTCTGTTTCCTTGGTCAATGGCATAATCAGCACGACGAAATCGGCGGAAGACCAAACTTCGGCGGCATCGTCTAGCGCGAAAGTTTCATCTGCGCCTGTAACTTTTCGACCGGAACGATTTACAGCAGTGATGTGCACGCCGAACGGTGCAAGCATTGAAATTAATTCCTGCCCAATACCACCCGCGCCGAAAATTGCGACGCGCTTCTTCAGCTGACTTTCCGGTGAATACAGCCACGCCTGAGATTCATCAATGGCTTGCTTGCCATCCCAGGATGCTTCCAGCGCAAAACGCTTATGGTGATGCGCCTGCGATAGCAGCAGTCCAAGCGCTGATTCTGCGACAGGTTTCGCGAAAGCACCCGCGGCATTGCACCACGGGATGCTGGTCTCAGAAAGATGGCCAGCGGCAATCATCTGATTCACGCCAGCAAAGCAATGCTGGACAAACTCAATATTGTCCGGCATGACAGGAACTTCATCAGCAGCAACGGTGGTGTTGATATACACCTGTGCGTTTTCAATAGCTTCTACTTGCTTATGACCTGCTGCATCAATATCGGCCTTCATTTGCGGCCAAAAATGTGGTGCCATGAAATACTTCATGGCACCACATTACGTCACGGATATGCGCTTTATACCCGAGATGCGAAATTTGAAAGGTAATCCGCGTGAACTACCGGGCGGCGCAAACGGTCGGGCAATTCAGTCATCGGCTTGCCCGCCATCAGGCGCAGGTCGGTGGAGTCAACGCTGACTTCACCACGGCCAATGATTTGGCCTTCCGGACCAACGATTTCCACGATTTCACCTGCGGTGAACTCACCATCCACATCAGTGATACCCACGGATAGCAGCGAGTGGCGGTCTTTGGTCACTGCTTTCATCGCGCCAGCATCTATCCGCAGCACACCGCCGGTATCAGCGGAATACAGCGCCCAGAACTTCCAGGCACTGAGCTTACGCTCCGGACGGGTATGGAAGACCGTACCCACGCGGGTTTCACCGAGCGCGTCATGAATGCGCTCAGCAGAAGTCAGCAATACCGGAATGCCAGCGCGGGTAGCCAGGCGTGCCGCCTGAACCTTCGAGGCCATTCCACCGGTACCAACCTTGCCGCCATCACCGGCAGCGACCTCTTTCAGGTCTTCCCCAGAGCGAACTTCAGAAACGAATTTCGCATCTGGTTCGGCTGGATTCTTGTCATAAAGACCATCCACATCGGATAGCAGATAAAGGGCTTCAGATTCTGTTAGCTGGGCTACTAGCGCAGAGAGACGGTCATTATCACCAAAGCGCATCTCGGAGGTTGCCACCGTGTCATTCTCATTCACGATGGGAACAACGCCCCAGTGCAAAAGCTTGTCAATGGTTCGCTTCGCATTACGCGTGCGATCACGCTGACCGGAATCAGACGCGGTCAACAACACCTGACCAACGGTACGGCCATGACGTGCAAAGGAACGGGACCATTCATTGGCCAAGTGAATCTGGCCAACAGCGGCAGTCGCCTGCTTATCAGCAAGCCCACGCGGGCGCTGGTTTAAGCCCAAGGGGCGCATACCAGCAGCGACAGTACCGGAAGACACGATGATGACATCAGTGTTTTCCATTCGCTTAACAACTGCATCAACAATGCGATCAATCTTGTCGCTCGCGACCGAGAAGTCTTCTTCGGTCAGCGAGGAGGAACCGATTTTCACCACGATTCGATTCGCCGCATTAATCTGCTCACGCAGGGTAGCTTCTGGCAACAGGTCTGACAGGGACTCGGAAGTTGTCGAAGAACTCATGCCATGATTTTAACCCTGCCAGCGGTCCTCATTCGCGGATTCGCGGGTAATTTCTTCATCTTGACCGAAATCAAATTCATCAATAAGGCCACGACGTGCTTGGGAGGCGCGCTTACGCTCCGCAGCGGAGCTACGTGATGTTCCCAACAATCGCGCATCTTGACCGCGTCCTGCCAATGTTGGGTCGCCGCCAGTCATTGGTTCCCACTCAAATGTGATGTAGCTAATGGTCACAGGACAGCCTTCAACAGCACCCTGCTTGCGCAACTCATCTTCCACACCGGCCTTAGCCAAACGGTCAGAAAGGTAGCCCACTGCCTCATCATTTTCGAAGTCGGTCTGGATGATCCAGCGCTCAATCTTCTCGCCTTCAACAATGAAGCCGCCTTCGACCTCAGGGTCTGGCTTAACGGTGAAGTCAGCGAAACGCCCAGTGCCCTTCTTCTCCACAGCCTTCGGGCGAATAACGGTGTGTTCCTTATCCACCTTGACCTTCGGCTGGGACTTGCGATGCTTGGTCACCATTTCCAGCAGACGGTATTTCAATGGCTCTAGGCCCTTGCGTGCTACTGCCGAAATAATGAAGACTGGCCAGCCAAAGTGCGCCTCAAGGTCTTCTTTAACAAACTCAGCGAGCTCTTCGGCTTCAGGCACATCTGCTTTATTCAAAATGATGATGCGCTGACGTTCACGCAAGTCACCCAGACCGGTGTCTTCATCGAGCGCGGATTGGTAATTAGCCAACTCCTTTTCCAGCGCCTCAATGTCGGACTGCGGGTCACGTCCTGGCTCAATCGACGCAGTATCCACCACGTGTGCAAGTACTGCGGTGCGCTCAATGTGGCGCAAGAAGTCTAGGCCAAGGCCCTTGCCATCGGCTGCACCTGGAATCAGGCCGGGTACATCCGCGATGGTAAACGACGCATCACCCATGTCCACCACGCCCAGGTTGGGCTGCAGGGTAGTAAATGGATAATCACCAATCTTCGGCTTGGCCGCAGAAAGCACCGAAATCAACGAAGACTTACCGGCCGATGGGAAACCAACCAGGCCGACATCCGCCATGGATTTCAGCTCAAGCACCAGATCATGCTGCTGACCAGGCTCACCCTGGAGCGCAAAACCTGGCGCCTTGCGTTGCGCGGAGGCCAATGCTGCGTTACCAAGGCCGCCAAAACCGCCTTCCGCGGCGATGAAACGGGTGCCGGGCACCGTGAGATCGGCAAGCATATTGCCCTTGGCATCATGTACCACGGTGCCGGCCGGAACTTCCATGATCAGGTCTTCACCACGCGCACCATTGCGGTGGTCACCGGCGCCATTGCCGCCGCGACCGGCCTTAATGTGGGGACGGTAGTGGAAGTCCATCAGGGTGTGAATCTGCGTGGAGACTTCCAAGATGATGTCTCCACCGTGTCCACCGTTGCCACCGTCGGGGCCGCCGAGTGGCTTAAACTTTTCACGGTGTACGGAAACACAGCCGTGCCCGCCGTCACCGGCTTGCAGGTGTAGTACAACGCGGTCAATAAATCGTGCCAACTCGATAACTCCCCGAGACAAAAATAGATAGTGGCTTGCCAGTTTACCTGTAAACGAGCAACAAAAGTAAAAGAGCCTGACCCCACCAGGGAGCCAGACTCTTTATAGCGCTAAGCGCTTATACCTTAAGCAGTTGCTTCAACAACCTGCTCGGTGGCTGGAACGATGTTCACGGTGCGACGGTTGCGCTTGATAGCGAACTCAACTGCACCTGCTTCGAGAGCGAACAAGGTGTCGTCGCCGCCACGGCCAACGTTCTCACCTGGGTGGAACTTGGTGCCGCGCTGACGGACGATGATCTCGCCGGCCTTAACCTGCTGACCACCGAAACGCTTGACGCCGAGGCGCTTTGCCTCAGAATCGCGACCGTTGGAAGTGCTGGATGCACCCTTCTTGTGTGCCATGTGGTTTCCCTCCTTCTAAAGGTATTCGGTGGTTATTTACTTAATTCCAGTGATCTTGACTACGGTAAGCGGCTGGCGGTGGCCCATGCGCTTCTTGTAGCCAGTCTTGTTCTTGTACTTCAGGATGTCAATCTTTGGGCCACGTGCGTGCTCAACGATTTCAGCCGCAACTTCAACCTTGGACAGGTCATCAGCCTTGGACTTAACATCTGCGCCATCAACGAGCAGAATCGGGGTAAGAGCTACGGACGAACCCGGCTCACCCTCGATCTTCTCGATCTTGACGAGGTCACCTTCGGCAACCTTGTACTGCTTTCCGCCGGTCTTGACGATCGCGTACATAGAGGGTTACCCCTTATCTAAACTCGGCTCAAGAACCTGCCCGGGTGTAGTAAAAGGCAAGTCCTCGAATGGACAATTACTTCAAAACAGCGTTTAGGCGGCGCACCGTCCCTATGGGCCGGCGAAATCTTCGCCCAAACAGCAACCGTCAAAGAATACCCCGAGAAAGGTCTAAAATACAAACCGCGTTATCGACACGGCTTCGTTTCGCTTTGACTGTTGCGCAGGCACGACTCGCGAATGCGCTCAACCTGCCTAGAAAACTAGGATACAGCCAGATGGGGCAGATTCTAAAACCCCACCTGACTGCACTCACCCGCGAACTAGGAAATACCTAATTATGTGGTGCGTCGTGCCACACGGCGACGAGTGCGCCCAGCTGTGTTTTTACGCCCATTTCCACCGTCTTTCGCCACAGAGGTCTTTTCTTCCACAGACTGCTGTGGTTGTGCCTTCTGAGCCTTTGGAGTCTGGTTTGTCCCAGCCGTGGGCTGCTTGATTCGACGAACCGCACGTTTGCGCCCACGACGAACGGTAGTAACTTCTACCCCATTGTCGGTACGCACACGCCGCGTCGCAGTGCCAGTATCAGCGTTGCTTGTTGCCTCAGGCGCCGAAGCTTTGCTTGCCGATGCCTCCTTAGCCGTCGCCTTCGAGGATGCCTGCTGTGGCTGCGTTACTCGGCGTACGGCACGACGACGTCCGCGGGTGACCGCCTTGACTTGTGCCCGCTGCGATTCACGATGCTCGGACTTCGCCTTCGCATCTGCATTCTTCGTAGCTTGTTCATCCGCTGTCTCAGCTACTGGCTGAGGCTGTGCTTCGACCTGAGTCTGCTGCTGCGCAGGCTTCTTCTTAAGCGCGCGGACACGGCGACGCTTGGGGTCACGCTTGACCTGCAGACCGCTGTCCTGCTTTAGACCCTGCTCCTCATCCTGAGATGCTCGGTCTGCTGCATTTGATTCCTTTTGTGCAGCTGCACCGAAGTCCTCTGGGCGTGGCTTATAGTCACTGCGGGAGTTGCCACGAGTTTTGCGCTTGCGGCGGGGTGACTCCTCGAATTCCTTCAACACCTGTTCATAGGATTCATTACCGGAATTAGTGCGAGACTCATCATGAGGTTCGCCGTCATCATGCGACTTGTCAGCATCAGACACATAGGAAGAGAACTCCCCTACCTCATCGAGTGCTTCAGCACGTTCAGATGCAGCATAAGCAATGGACTCGATATCGCTAACAGACTCTTCTGGTTCGGCACCAGAGCTTTCAACAACGACGCCCGCAATCAGCTTCTCCAAATCGCTATCATCGCGGCGGCGTTCATTCTTAGGGGAATGCTCACGCTGTGATGACCGCTTCGGGTCAGTATTGCCCCGCTGGTTGCGGCGGCCCTTGCTATGACGAGCGGAAGACTTCGATTCTTCATCAAAAGAATCATGCTGCTCATCCTGGTGTTCGTTCTTGTTATCGCCTTTGCGGTCCTCACGATGATCGTCGCGATGGTCATTGTGAGAGTGCTTCTTGCCGCGACGCTTATCGTGGCGGTGTTCATGCTTATCATCTGCGTGTGACTCGTGGAGGCTTTCATCCACTGGATCTTCATGCAGAATCAGGCCACGACCCTGACAAACTTCACACTCGGTGGAGAAGGTCTCCAATAGCCCTGACCCCAGGCGCTTACGGGTCATCTGAACCAGACCCAATGAGGTCACCTCAGAGACCTGGTGTCGGGTGCGGTCACGGCCTAGTGCCTCTTTAAGTCGGCGCAGGACCAGTTCCTGGTTTTCAGGCAGAACCATGTCGATGAAGTCGACAACGATCATGCCGCCCAAATCGCGCAGACGCATCTGGCGAACAATTTCTTCTGCCGCCTCCAAGTTATTTTTGGTAACGGTTTCTTCCAGGTTTCCGCCGGTACCCGTGAATTTACCGGTGTTGACATCCACCACGGTCATGGCTTCAGTGCGGTCAATGACCAAGGTGCCACCCGATGGCAGCCAGACCTTTCGCGAGAGCGCCTTCTGGAGCTGTTCATCAATGCGGTAGGTCTCAAACGCATCCACGCCGCCATTTTGGCTGCGGTCATACTTCTTCACGCGATCAGCCAGGTCGGGAGCAACCATGTTGACGTAGTTGCTTACTACCTCATACGGGTATTCACCATCGACCACGAGGCGGTCGAAGTCTTCATTGAAGAGGTCACGAACAACCTTGACCAGCATCGCTGGTTCTTCATAGAGCGCAACCGGGTCTGTGCCCTTGGACTTCTTTTCCTTCTCCGCGCTGGCCTGAATGTCATTCCAGCGGTCATGAAGACGGTTTACGTCCGCAGCAATGGCTTCTTCGGAAACGTTTTCCGCTGCAGTGCGAATAATTGCGCCGCCCTGGTCTGGTACGACTCTCTCCAGGATTTCGCGCAGACGCTTGCGCTCCGGTGCCGGCAGCTTGCGGGAGATACCTGCATTTCGGCCACCTGGAACATAAACCAAGAAGCGACCTGGCAGAGAAATCTGCGTGGTCAAGCGTGGGCCCTTATGACCCATTGGATCCTTGGCAACCTGAACCAATACTTGGTCACCAGACTTTAAAGCATGCTCAATCTTGCGGGAACGCCCGCCGAGTCCCGCCTGGCGCCAATTAACTTCACCAGCGTACAAAACGCCATTGCGCCCGGTTCCGATGTCAATGAACGCTGCTTCCATGGAAGGCAGAACGTTTTGTACACGTCCCAGGTAGATGTTGCCGATGGCAGAGGTGTTGGTCTCATCGGTAACGAAGTGCTCCACCAGCATGCCGTCTTCCAACACGCCTACCTGTGTAATCGAGCCATGGTGGTCATGGCGTTCGCGTTCACGAACGACCATGGTGCGCTCAACAGCTTCCCGGCGCGCCAAGAACTCGGCTTGAGTAACGACGTGGCGGTTTTCTTTATCCTTCGAGCGCATCTCCGCGCGACGACGACGCTGGGATTCAATACGCGTGGAACCCTTGATACCGCGTGGTTCCTCAATGATTTCTACGCCATGCTCATCAACACTGTTCTTCTCAGTGTTCTCCGTTTCTTTGCCACGACCGCGGGAGGTACCCCGGCTGCCGCGACGTCGACGCGATGAGCCTTCCTGCTCATCACCATCAGCATCGCTCTTCGTCGAAGAGGCCTCTGGCTTGGTGGTCTCGCGCGGCGGCATGAAGATGGGTGCGTATGCCGCGGCTACGTCATCTTCTGGTGCAGGCTTCGCAGGTGGAGTCAGCAAGGACTCCACGAAGGAATCATCGATATCGATGTCGTGCTCTTCAGAGTCACTATCTGCGGTGTCTTCCGTAGTATGCCCATGCTCGCTCAATGCTTCAAGCGCTGCCTGGGCAAGCTCGGTTTCAACCTTGCCTTCAATCTGCAGAATCTCATTCTCGACATTCTTTTGAACGCGGTAGCGCAGCTTCTCCCCTGCTTCAGACTCCTCATCCTGTCCTGCTGATTCAGCGGAAGCTGGTTCAGAAGGGACTGATGTAGTGGCCTCGTTCACAGTGGTCTCTGGAGCCTGCTCCTGAGCACCAACTGCAGAGCCCTCCGCAGCTGGCTCCTGCCCGGAATCAGCCTTATTGTCTGCGTCTTTCGCAGGAGCAGAACGCTTCACCACGCGGCGGGTGCGGCCGCGCTTGCGTGCTGGTGATTCAGTCTCAGACTCGGCCTCTGGCGTGGTGTCAATTACCTCTGCCTGTGGCTCATCCTGCTTGAGGACTTCTTGTGCAACCGGCTCATCCGCTGGCCCGTCTGCCTTCTGCGCATTCATCTTTGGCTTCGTGCGTGATGACTTCTTCACCGCACGCTTACGGGTCTTTTTGGCTGCTGGAGCTTCTTCAGTCTGCTGTGCCTGAGCCTGTGTTTCCACTTCAGCTGACTGTTCAGCATTAGCTGACTCAGTGTTAGCTGGTTCGGTATTAGCCGTTTCGGTGTTAGCGGATGGAGCAGCATCCGACGCCGATTCCTTGGACTCTTTCTTGGCGGAGGTTGCTTTCACCGCTCGTTTACGTGGGGACTTGGACGTCTTCTTCGCTGCCTTCGTGGCCTTCTTTGCAGGCTTAGAGGTCTTTGCTGGCTTCTCGGTTTCCTCTTCTGCAGCTGATTCGCTCGTAGAAGCCTGCAATGAGTCAAAAAGTTTGGTTACTTCTTCGGTATTGAGAGCAGACTGCGCTTTCTTGTCCAATCCAATGGTGTGAAGCTGGCCAAGCAAGACCTTGGAAGAAATCCCCAGCTGCTTGGCCAAAGAATAAACCCGGACTTTATTGCCTAGTTGCTCTTTGTCTAGTTTGGCAGCCAGTGCGGCTGCGCCAGAAAGTTGTGCGTTTAATTGTTCGTCTGCTGTAGCCATCGGCCACGCTCCTGTCGTCGGTTAGGAAAAGCATCCTCGGGCGCAGGCGCTGGCATGAATCCCTCAGCGCTGCTGCCACACAAGGTGCAATTTCTCAGAAATTGAAAATGAAAACTCGTCACTTCTATGAAATTATGGGTTCCATTCTTCCACAGAAATACCAAGGCTGAGATCCTGCCATGCATAAAAGTGGATGCAATATTCCCGCTGCTTGATTAGGGTGGTTCATATGGACGATGAAACAGGTGCACAGCCCGAGTCCCAACAAGTGACTTCTAAGGACTATCAAGAAGAAAATCGCACGGGTCAAAAGGTCACCCACAAGCAGTCCACCGAACTTGCCCCCGCTGCACCTGTATCCGCGCATATCAAACACAACCGCGCCAAGAATGAAATCGACTTAAACCTGGCGCTTCGCACCGGGCTTTCAACCGGTATTGGGCTTGGGCTCATTGGCTCTGGTTCTTTAGCACTCGGTTTCATGTCCATCCCGCTTTTTGTCATTGCGGTTATCTATGGCATCAAGATGATTGCCCAACGTCCAAAGGGTATCGGGGCAGCGAATACGGAGTACAAATCTGGCGACTATTCGGCGATAACATACTGGGCACCCTTCTTACCCGCCCTTACTTGGGTCATTGCTTTCCCCTTGGATCTTTTGGGCGTTGAGCCGCTGTCTACGCCACCAGTCATCAGTTCACTTTTTAGCGGCGTGTTTTTCGGTATCAGTGGCGCCATTGGCTTATGGGCTGCTTGGAGTCAGGCTTACCGCGTTGGCAAACGCCGCATCAAGAAAATCACAGAGAAAGAAAGCCTTGAGGGCGTAACTGAAGCACGCATGAATGCAGTGGAAGAAAATCCCGATATCTTAGGGGCAATGATTGCCGTCGGCGCAGTTGATGGGAATGAAACTTCTGTAGCTAATCTGCGCCAGGTACTAGAGTGGGATAAAAAAGATACGTGGATCCTGCAAACCAGAGTTAAAGACTTGGAGCAGCTTGGACTACTCAAAGTCACCGGCATGGCATTGTATAAGGATCCTAAGCATTGGCAATTCACTGTTACCCCCGATGGCATTCGCAACATCGCGCAGCTAGGGAAACGCTAAGCCCATCGCCGTGTATATGCATGCACTAATGCATAAAGCCCAGGAAGAATACTCTTCTTGGGCTTTAAATCTTTGAGACTATGCGTTTGGCACAATCTCAGATTCGCATGAGGTTTACTTGTTTGGGAACCAGATGCCGATTTCGCGCTCTGCGGACTCAGGTGAGTCAGAGCCGTGAACAACGTTCTCACCAACGGTCAGAGCGAAGTCACCACGGATGGTGCCTGGGGTTGCCTTGGAGACTGGGTCAGTGCCGCCAGCCAGCTGACGCCAAGCGTCGATTGCGCGCTCGCCTTCAACGATGCCAGCAATCAGAGGTGCTGAGGTGATGAACTCAACGAGTTCGCCGAAGAATGGCTTATCAGCATGCTCTTCGTAGTGCTTCTCAGCGGTTTCGCGGTCTGCGGTGCGCAGGTCCAACTCGACGAGCTTGAGACCCTTGCGCTCAATGCGTGCGATGATCTCGCCGACGTGGCCATTTGCAACGCCGTCTGGCTTAATAAGAATGAGTGTACGTTCAGTCATGCTAAACATCGTAGACGAGCACTAATCACATCGCAGTTTCGGGGGAATGAAATTGCACACCTTGATACACCCGGGTGCCACATCCTAGTTAACCTCCGGTGGGATTACATGGGTCTACCAGGGGTATTTAAAGCAAAATCTTGCACTGCGAACCATCAGAACCTGCGTTAGGGTGTGGGTGCTTTGGGCCCTGCGCTCACAACATTTCACCGCGTTTTCGCAAGGATGCGGAAAACAAATCATAGTTGGTTCATGGGTGATGTGGTTGAGCACGAGGGCACCCAGGCTACAGAATTATTTAGCTTCATAAATCAAGGACTTTGCTGTGTCATGAATACTTCCCTCACTTGCCCTCGGCTCACCAAGACTCATTCCACGATTGCATTGGCAGCATTAACTTCTTTCAGCCTCAGCGCCAGCGTGCTGACTGCCCCTGCCCCAGCGAATGCACAAACCGATGCCGTGGACAGCGTCATTTTGGGCGTTGGTGCCACTGAAACCGATGTCATGTTCACCTGGATGAGCACGCTCGAGGTCCGCGATGAATATGCGATTCTTGCGCCAACAGCGGACATGGATGGAGATAAATTTCCGCAGTCCGCACAGAAAATTAAAGCTCAGCAAGAGCTGACGCGCGTTGCACGCTATGCCAATGACGTGAAAGTTTCTGACCTAGAACCTGATACTGAATACACCTACAAGGTTGGCTCTGATTCCCATGGTTGGTCCACCAATGAGACCTTCAAGACTGGTCATTCCGGTGATAATTGGAATTTCTTCTTCTATGGCGACCCACAAATCGGTGCCGGTGATAGGCCTGCTGACATCACGGGTTGGCACAACACCACGGATGTCTCCACCGCGCAATTCCCCGACGCATCTTTCTTGCTCTCTGCTGGTGACCAAGTGGAATCCGTGCTGCAGGCAGAACACCGCGGTTTCAAATCACCATCCCAGCTGCGCTCCTATCCAACGGCGGTCAATAATGGCAACCATGACGTGATTGACTATCAGCTCTACCGCCAGAACTATTCTTGGCCGAATGCCACCAATGAGCACGCTGAGCGTAACTACTTCTTTGAGCACAATAATGCGCTGATTATCTCCCTTGATGGAAACCAGCACTTGCCGTCCCAGATTGATCGTCATGCCGATTACGTCAAGGATGTGGTGGCGCAGCACGGCGGCGATAAGGATTGGATCATCACTACCTTCCACCAGCCGCCATTCTCGCAGGCCTATCACATGTCTGATCCAGGTGCAGTGCGTCTCCGCGAATCGTTGACCCCCGCGCTTTCTGAAGCAGGCGTGGATCTGGTGCTCAACGGCCACGACCACATCTACACGCGTACACACTTGATGGATGGCAATACCCCGGTCGTTCCTGACGCGTTACCTGCCCAAGGCGATGTGCTGTATCCGAAAGACAATGAAGTCCTGTACCTTACTGGAAATTCTTCTTCCGGCTCCAAGTACTACTCTTTCTGGAACGACGGTACGACCTATGAGGACATGACGCTGGAAGAATCCCGGGCACAAGGTCTCACCCAAGATTGGACCGCGTTGTGGAACCAGGACTACACCCCGGACTATTCCAACATTCAAGTCAGCCCAGAAGAGCTCACCGTCACTACCTATAACGTGGCAGATGGCTCCGTCGTCGATGAAGTGACTTTGTCCAAGGGTGACCCGGCCCATTCGGAAGAGCCGGGTACACCAGAGGAGCCTGGCACGCCGGAAGAACCGGAAACACCGGAAGCACCCGGCGACGACGAGGAGCAGGACATTGAGAACATCCTCGCAGGCTCCAGCCTGCCTAGTGGGTCCTCCATTTCCACGACGTTTGGAGCGATTTTCGCACTCCTCATGGCAATTGGTGCGGAATGGGTTGTCTCCAATGCTGATACGCGCAGAATGCTGCCATAGAAGCGAAGGATATAAATAATGGTGCAGCCGTTAATTCAAGCGGGCGCACCATTATTGTTTAATTGCGGTGGCGTTTTAGACGAAGCGTTTCACGAAGGCTTCGGCCTCAGCATAGGAAACGTACTTGAACCACAACTGGATTTGTTTGACGGCGGTGCCGAATTGGCCATCGGCAAGCAAGGCTTTAATCTTGTCCACTTGGTCATTGGATAGATCATCACGGGTCAATTCACGCTCACGACCCGGCTGCGGCGCTTGATTAGTACGCAACGCCAAAACGAGGAACACAGCGGCAGCCACCAGGCACAATAGCGGCACGAACACCGGCATATCGGCGAGATTCGCCAATAGCGCAGCCAGACAAAATAAGGCAGCAATACCGGAGTAGGTATAACGCATGGGCTACTTCTTAGCTTCCAGGTGCTGAGTGGTCAGGTAACCGCGCTTCATGCGCTCCAGAATGATAGAACGCAGATAGAGACCAAAGCCCCACACAGCTATGTACAAAATCATGATCGCGGTAATCGACCAGTGAACGAGGATACCGCCGATAGCACCCGCAAATTGCACGACCATAATCGCGGTAATAGCCCAAGGCTTGCGCGCGAATCCCAGCATCACCAGGTGGAACGCGCCCAAGATGGTGATGAACAGCCAGTTAAACGTGGTCCAGTAGCTACCGCCATCAATCTTCAACACGACCAGCAGTCCAAGGAAGATAGAGATGGCTTCCAGCAGCAACGTGGCAGAGACCATGCCATTGAAACCCTTCAACGGATCCTTGGTGGGTTCACGGCCCATGCCCAGGGGACTTATTTGCTCCGGGTGTTGTGCGTGATTGTCTGTCATGCCGGTTCCTTTCCAAACATGCTTCGTGCTTCGCCAGCGGTGACTACAGATCCAGTAATGACGATACCCGAGCCGGATTGGATTTCAGCATCCTCAGCCAATTCCACTGCCTGCGCATATGCGCCCGGCAAATCATCGGAGACGTACACGCGTTCTTCACCGAAGACGTCGCGAGCGGACTCGGCCAGCTCATAAGCGTCCAAGGCGCGTGGGGATGTATTCTGCGTAATCACGATCTCTGACAGGAAAGGCTCCAGAGCCTGCAAGATGCCCAAGGCATCTTTATCCCCCAGCACGCCAACGACGCCAACGAGACGCGCGAAGTCGAAGTCGCGATCTAGTGCCTTGCCCAACGCTTGTGCGCCATGTGGGTTGTGGGCGGCATCAATGAACGTGGTTGGTGAGGTACGCACTCGCTCCAAGCGGCCTGGACTAATGACATGGGAGAAGCTATTGCGCACATTCGCGATATCCAGCGGGTGACCCGAGGATGCGCCGAAGAAGGCTTCCACCGCGGCGAGCGCCACAGCGGCATTCTTGGCTTGGTGCTCCCCGTGCAACGGAATGAAGATATCCTCATACATGCCGCCCAGGCCTTGGAGATTGACCTGCTGGCCACCAACGGCGATACGTGATTCCACGGCAGCGAACTCACTACCGGCACGAGCCACACCAGCATCAACATCGATGGTGCGCTTCAAAATTACGTCCATCGCTTCTTGCTCCTGCTCAGCAATGATGGCGATATTTTCCTTCGGCTCCGCGAAGTCATCAGACTCCGGACGCTGTTTGATGATGCCGGCCTTCTCACCAGCAATCTCCGTCAGGGTATCCCCAAGGTAGTCAGTGTGGTCATAGCCGATCGGCATCACCACAGCGACATCCGCATTGACCACATTGGTGGCATCCCATGTGCCGCCCATGCCGACCTCGATGACTGCGACATCAACTGGGGCATCGGCGAAAGCGGCGTAGGACAAGCCTATGAGCACTTCGAACTTACTCATTGCTGGACCGCCCTTTTCGAGAGAGACCTTATCCACCATCTCTACATAAGGCTTGATCTCTTCCCAGATGCGCACATAATCACGCGGGTGGATGGGCTTTCCATCAATCCCGATGCGCTCAGTCACGCGCTGCAGGTGCGGGCTGGTCACGAGACCCACTCGGCGGTGGAAACCGCGCAGCAGTCCATCAATCATGCGCGCAGTCGACGACTTACCATTGGTGCCAGCAACCTGGATGACATCAAATGACTTCTCCGGATTGCCCAGCAGATCCATGAGCATCTCAATGCGGTCGAGGGATGGCTCTAGCTTCGTTTCCGGCCACCGGGTATTGAGCTCAGCTTCCACCACGGCCAAAGCAGCGAGTTCTTCCTCAGTGACTTCTTCAGGTGCAGCCTGGGAATATTCATCCTCCTCACCGAATCCCAGGTTGAGTTTCAGACCCGACTCAGTGATTTCCACCGGGCTATCCTCGGTGCCCTCAGCAAGAGCATCCACGAGTTCATACTCTTCGCCGGTTGATTCCGCGCCAGACTCAGCAATCAAATCATCCAGCATGCCTTTAGCTGCTTGCTGACGCTTTTCAACGCTGTCGACGTGCTCATCATGGCCCTCGCCATGGCTATCGGTGTGGCCCTCACCTGGGTTAGTCACTACTTCAGACCCTCCAAACGGGTATTAATGCGTTCTACTTCTTCCTTCGCAATGGACTGACGATCGCGGATCTTTTCTACGACGTGGTCAGGTGCCTTGGACAGGAATGCTTCATTGCCCAGCTTCGCTGTAGTCTGCTCGAGCTCCTTCTGAGCCTTCGCCAGGTCTTTCTCCAGCCGCTTGCGTTCAGCTTTGACGTCTATGGCATCGGAAGTATCCAGTGCTACCTCGACGGTCGCCTGAGATAGACGAATCTCTAGAGTTGCGGACGCAGTGAAGGAATCATCCGGTGCGGTGATATTCGCCAGATTGCGCACCAAGTCTTCTTGACCCTGCAAATCACATGCAGCAAAGTCCAGACGGCCCGGTACCTTCTGGGAAGGCTTCACGCCCTGATCCGCGCGGAAACGACGCAGCTCAGTAATGAGCTTTTCCGAATCCTGGATGCGGCGCAGCGCAACCTCATCGGTGCTTGCCCCACCATTGGTATCCGCAGCCGTTGGCCACGGCGCGATCATGATGGATTCTTCCTTCTCACCATTGGTCAATGCCTGCCAGAGAACCTCAGTCACAAATGGCATGGTTGGGTGCAGCAGGCGCAGCACAACATCCAGCACGCGGCCCAGCACGATTTGGGTATTACGTCCGGTTGCCGATTCACCATCACGTGGGATCTGGGTCTTGGCAATTTCCAGGTACCAGTCACACAGCTCATCCCACGCGAAGTGGTACAGAAGCTCATTAGCGCGTGCGAACTGGTACTCATCCAAGTAAGCATCCACACGCCCGCGAACATCTTCGGCGCGGTCGAGGATCCAGCGATCGGCATCGGTCAGCTCATCGCGGTTCGGAAGCTCACCCACGCCAGCACCATTCATCAGCGCAAACTTGGTGGCGTTAAACAGCTTGGTGGCAAAGTTACGCGCTGATGCTGCCGCATCCTGTCCCAGCGGCAAGTCCGTGCCTGGGTTGGCGTTACGGGCCAGGGTAAAGCGCAATGCATCCGCGCCATAGTCACGAACCCAATCCATCGGGTCAATGCCATTGCCCAAAGACTTGGACATCTTGCGGCCATGTTCATCACGCACCAGACCGTGCAGGTACAGGTCCTTGAAAGGAATCTGCGGGCGATCATCCTCCCCTGTTCCCAAGAGTTCAGGGGTTTCGGTGGCAGCAAAAGTACCGAACATCATCATGCGGGCAACCCAGAAGAAGATGATGTCATAGCCGGTGACCAGCACATTGGTTGGGTAGAACTTCTCCAAATCTGGAGTCTTTTCAGGCCAACCCATGGTGGAAAATGGCCACAGAGCGGAGGAAAACCACGTATCCAAGACATCTGGGTCCTGGACATAGCCTTCCGGTGCGGTCTCATCAGGGCCGACGCAGACAATGTCGCGCTCACCGTTTTCATCTTCTGGTCCGTACCAGATTGGGATGCGGTGACCCCACCACAGCTGACGGGAAATAGTCCAGTCATGCATGTTATCTACCCACTCAAAGTAGCGGGCTTCCTGTGCTTCTGGGTGAATCTTGGTATCACCAGCGCGAACGGCTTCCGCTGACATCTTTGCCATCTTCTCCACTGCCACGAACCACTGCAGGGACAGTCGTGGTTCAATCGCCTCACCGGAGCGCTCCGAGTGGCCCACGGAGTGAACATAAGGACGGATTTCCTTAACGATTCGTCCTTGCTCCGCCAGTGCCGCACGGACCTTCACGCGGGCTTCTTCACGCGACAAGCCATCAAACTGCGTACCGGTATTAGCAATGTGGCCGGTGGTGTCCATGATCGTTGGCATATCCAGATCATGACGCTTGCCCATGGCGTAGTCGTTCGGGTCATGCGCTGGCGTAATTTTCACCGCACCGGTACCGAATTCTGGATCGACATAATCATCAGCGATGACCTTCAGCTTCAGGTCATCACGGAAGGGGTGGTCAAACTCATGACCAATCAGGTGAGCGTAGCGCTCATCTTCTGGGTGAACAGCAATAGCAACGTCACCGAGCATGGTTTCCACACGGGTAGTAGCCACCACCATGTGTGGCTCAGAATCATCCAGAGAGCCATAACGTAGAGAGACCAGCTCTCCTTCAACGTCTTGGTACACCACCTCAATGTCAGAAACCGCAGTTTCCAGCACTGGCGACCAGTTAACCAGGCGGTTGGCCTGGTAAATCATGCCCTGATCATAAAGCTTCTTAAAGATGGTCTGAACCGCACGTGAGAGCCCGTCATCCAAGGTGAAACGCTCACGGGTCCAGTCAACGGAGTCGCCAATGGCCTTCATCTGAGAGGTAATAGTGGAGCCGAATTCTTCCTTCCACTCCCACACCTTGGCGATGAATTCTTCGCGTTCATAATCCCAACGGGACTTGCCCTCAAGTTCTTTCAGGCGACCCTCAACCTTGGTCTGAGTAGCAATGCCCGCGTGGTCAAAGCCAGGCAGCCACAGAGTGGAATAGCCCTGCATGCGCTTGCGGCGAATAATTGAGTCCATAAGCGTATGGTCCAGCGCGTGGCCCATATGAAGCTGGCCCGTCACATTCGGTGGCGGCAGCACAATGGAGAAAGGCTCCTTCTTCGGATCTTCATCCGGTTGGAAGTAGCCCTTTTCCACCCAGCTTTCATAAAGCTTCGCTTCTACTGCCTGGGGATCCCAGGACTTAGGCAAAGCGTCTGCGCGGTTAGTACCAATAGTCTTATTCTGCTCAGTCACGCAGACAATTCTACACTGCAGCCAACCTGCTTACTTCAGCAGGTCAGCCACCATGTCACGCTCTGCCTTCAGCTCGTCGACGGAAGCTTGAATGCGGGCCAACTGGGCATCGGAAAGCTCTAAGCCTTCTACAACCTCCCAGCCTCCTGCCACCGCACGGGTAGGCAAACCAACAAAAAGACCTTCCTCGATACCGTATGAGCCATCGGAGTAAATGGCTGCCGTTCGCCAGGCCTGTGGGTCTTCAACACCGTGGATCCAGTCACGCATATGGTCAATGGAAGCCGATGCCGCCGATGCTGCTGAGGAACTGCCGCGCACCTCAATAATCTCAGCGCCACGCTTGGCAACGGTCGGGATGAGATAATCCTCCACCCATGTTGCATCCACCAGGTCTGTGACCTGCTTGCCCTGCGCGGTGGCATAGGTGATATCCGGGAACTGGGTCGCTGAGTGATTGCCCCACACCGCAATCTGAGCAAAATCTGCCACTGGGATATCCAGCTTCGAAGATAGCTGCGACACCGTGCGATTGTGGTCTAGACGCATAAGCGCATTGAATTGCTCCGGCATCAAATCTGGTGCGTGCGACGAGGCAATCAGAGCATTGGTATTTGCTGGGTTTCCAACAATGAGCACGCGGACGTCCCGGCGCGCTACCTCATTGAGCGCTGCGCCCTGTTCACTAAAAATCGCGCCATTGGCTTCCAAAAGGTCTGCGCGTTCCATCCCCTTGGAACGTGGCTTTGCGCCGATCAGGAATGCTGCAGAGACATCCCGAAATGCCTCACGGGGATCGGTTGTCACCTGGATGTCTGTCACCAATGGAAACGCCGAGTCCAGCAATTCCATGGCCACACCTTGGGCTGCCTGCAGCGCTGGTTCAATCTCCAGCAGATTCAACTGCACCGGCTGGTCTGCACCATAGACCTCACCGGCAGCTAAGCGCCAAAGAAGTGAGTAGGCGATATTTCCGGCAGCCCCCGTCACCGCTATCTTGACAGGCTCGGCGGCGGTGACGTCTGCGAATGATTCACCAGAATTCAACGTATCGGACATGTTTTGAGACCTTCCTAGAATTTACGGACCAAAGCTGCACTTCCATTGGCACACCACCGTGGTGCGCGCGTGGCCCCAGCCTAGTCTGAATCCCATACCGACATCCGCCAACCCCAAATGTGGTTGACAAACTCACATTTTTGACCCGAATTACCCCCACTATTCCTGCGCTTATGCAGCATTTTCTTGGTTAATTACCGTTCACGCAACACCTTTGGCTGGTTTGGGGCACGATAGAGGGCAAAGGCTAGGATTGACTTTCTCATTTTTTCAACAATCTGAATCGGTTCATTCGGCCCTATCCACATAAAGCGCAGCGTCTGAGACGCGAAACCGAATAATACAAGACAGGGAGACTTGCACAGGATGACAACCAATGACCACGTTGACGCTTCGGCCAATGTGACTATTGAGGATGTCATTGGCATTGCCATTTCTCTCTTTGCCACCGATGGTTATGACGGAACTAAGTTAGACGATATTTCCCGTGAATCAGGAATGTCTAAGCGCATGATTCACTACCATTTCGGTGACAAGAAGGGGCTGTACATGCAAGCCCTGAACCAAGCCGTGGCAGTTTTGCAGCCTCCTGCAGACCAGTTGGTTATTGACTCTGCCGTCCCGGTTGAAGGTATGCGCAAACTGGTGGATTCCATCTTTGATCTGTTCATGAAGGAACAGAATGCGTTACGCCTGTTGGTGCAGGAAAACACGCATCCCGTCATGGATGGCTCCGACCAGCCCGCTATTGGTGATGTCTCCCCAGTCATGTTGCACCTCAACCGTCTGCTCATGCTCGGCCAAGACTCCGGCGCATTCCGCCCAGGCATTTCAGCTAATGATATTTATCTGCTGATCACTTCGATGATCTTGCTGCCGGTGTCCATGCAAAGCACCACACAAAATCTCTTTAACGTGGATCTGTCTTCGCCTGAGAATGCCCGTGGCATGCACCGCCTGATTGTGGACATGGTCCTAGCTTTCTTGACCTCGAATATCCCCGATAGCGGCCACCAAAGCTATTTGGAGGAAGACATCTCAGAGACCAAGGCTGATTCTCCTTCCAGTATCTACGACGGCGAAGACGGCGACATCTTCTCTTAAACCAAGAAAATAAAGGAAGTTCCTTATCCCCGAACCAAACGTGGGGATAAGGAACTTCCTTTTGCTGCTATCCACCCTTCTCCTTGAGGAGGTGGGACTAGGATGCTCTTTCTTCAGAATCAGAGTAGACGAATTCTGGTTCTGCCTCACCGCGAACAACCTCTGCGCTAATGCGCACGGTGTCAATGTCTTCACGGTCTGGCAAGTCATACATCACGGGAACAAGGAGCTCCTCCAGGATGGCGCGCAGACCACGCGCACCGGTCTTACGCTCAAGCGCGAGCTCAGCGATTTCACCCAGCGCACCTGGCTCAAACTCCAAGTGCGCACCGTCCATCTCAAAGAGACGCTGGTACTGCTTGACCAAAGAGTTCTTTGGCTCAGTCAGAACCTGCACAAGCGACTCACGGTCTAGGTTATCTACGGTAGCAACAACTGGAAGACGGCCAATGAACTCTGGGATGAGTCCGAACTTGACCAAGTCTTCTGGGCGAACCTTTTCAAAGAGGTCAACACGCTCACGCTCTTGGGCAGTGTCCAACTTGGAACCGAAGCCAACGCCCTTCTTACCAACGCGTTCTGCGATGACCTTTTCCAAGCCAGCAAAGGCACCAGCGACGATGAACAGAATGTTGGAAGTATCCAGCTGGATGAATTCCTGGTTCGGGTGCTTACGTCCGCCCTGTGGTGGGATGGAAGCAACCGTGCCTTCAAGAATCTTCAGCAGTGCCTGCTGAACACCCTCACCGGAGACATCACGCGTAATCGAAGGATTATCCGACTTGCGTGAAATCTTATCTACCTCATCAACATAGATGATGCCGCGGCTTGCGCGGTCCACATCAAAGTCTGCAGCCTGAAGCAGCTTGAGCAAGATATTCTCTACGTCTTCGCCGACGTAGCCTGCCTCAGTTAACGACGTGGCATCAGCAATAGCGAATGGGACATCCAGCATGCGTGCCAATGTCTGCGCCAGGTAGGTCTTACCGGAACCGGTTGGGCCAAGCATGAGGATATTGGACTTGGAAATCTCAATCTCATCCTCTTTTGGCGCACGACGGCTATTAGACGCGGCTGCTGCCTGCTGCTCTTCTGCCTTGATGCGCTTGTAGTGGTTATAAACCGCTACGGACAATACCCGCTTAGCGGCATCCTGACCGATGACGTACTTATCCAGGAATGAAGAGATTTCCGAAGGACGTGGAAGCTTCTTTTCTTCATTCTCTGCCGCCTGTGTTTGAGCCGCACCGAGCTCCTCTTCCAGAATCTCATTGCACAGCTCAATGCACTCATCACAGATGTAGACGCCACCGCCGGCGATCAGCTTCTTAACTTGCTTCTGGCTCTTGCCACAGAAGGAACACTTAAGCAGGTCAGCGCTTTCTTGCATACGTGCCATGAAGATCTTTCTACTTGGAGAAATGAGTGCGTGAAGTTTTCTCGCTTACAGCCAAATTCTATCGCTATAAACGACCCATGTGTGCGACGTTAACTTCTCACCGCCGCAGGCGTATTTACTCCACCTTAGTAAATGGTGCCTACTTCCCACCAACGCGACATTCACCCCAGTCATTCCCAGCGTCGTCCTTCCCCATCCTCGCAGCTAGTACACCTTCAAAGCCTTTTCAGCCCTTAGCGAACACATCCCCAACCACTTCCACAGAAACGTAGCCCCTTTGAAATGCAAGAGCCGGTCGCTCACATTTAGTGAAACGACCGGCCAAAGTCTATCCATGACTAGCGGCGCCATGGCCTCATGGTGCCAACGGGCATCACGACTAGCGGAAGGTAGCGAATTGCTTGACTACCCACTTGGAGATGAATAGCAAAATGATACCCAAGATGACTGAGGCGACACCTAGGGAGATGAAGAAGGTGTTCTCAGCGGAAGCATCTTCTGGGTGGTAGAAGGAAGCCAAAGAGCCCGCGAGAGAAGTACCGACGGACACAGCCATCATCCATACCGCCATCATGCGGGATGGGAAGGCTTCTGGCGCAACCTTGGTGGCCAAAGAGTTGCCGACTGGAGACAGCATCAGCTCACCCATGGTGAAGAGGAAGAGAATCCAGACAATCGCAATCATTGGGGTGGAGTTCGCTGCACCGCCGGAGAAAGGCAGGAAGAAGAACAAGGAAACACCAATGATGATGTTGGCAATACCGAACTTCACCGGTGTGGACCACTGGCGCTTACCCAGCTTGGTCCACGCAGCTGCAAAGACACCAGAGAAGATAATGATGAAGATTGGGTTGAAGGACTGAACCAGTGATGGCGGGATTTCCCAGCCCAAAATTTCGCGATCCAGGCGGACATCAGAGTAGATGGTCAACACGGTGAACTGCTGCTGGAAGATAGCGAAGAACAGCACGCCAGAGATGAACATCGGGATGAAACCGATAAGACGCTTGCGTTCCAAGTCGGTGGTCAAATCAGAGCGGTACATCTGCAGCCACAGCACGATGGCTGCGATCAGCGCGACGATGGTCACGATATTCGCCAACCAGTGCATCTCTAGAATGCCGGTGGACAGCAAGACCGTGAAGATAGCAACGATTGCGATAATGACTACACCAGCCCAGATGAGCTGGCTCTTGGTTGCCGGGTTTGGAACCTCGTGGCCGGCTTCTTTGATGGTGTGACCGCGCATAGCCATGTACTGGATAAGACCCAGCGCCATACCCACTGCGGCGATACCGAAGCCCCAGTGGAAGCCTTTCCAACCCCACATCGCGGTGGTGATCAGTGGGCCGAGCAGACCGCCGATGTTGATGCCCATGTAGAAGATGGAGAAACCACCATCACGGCGTGGATCATCACGGGAATACAGCGAGCCCAGAACAACCTGCGCGGTGGTCTTCACACCACCGGAGCCGATTGCAATCAGGACTAGGCCGATGCCCAGACCAGTAATGCCGGGGATGATCGCGAGTGCGATGTGGCCGAGCATGACCATGATGGCCGAGTAGAACAGAGTGCGCTCTGAGCCAAGGGCTTTATCTGCGACCAGAGAGGCCAAGAGGCAGGCCATGTAGACCAAGCCGCCGTAGGCGCCCACGATGGAAGCCGCTGCTGCCTGAGGGATGCCCAGGCCGCCGTCGGTAACGGAATAGTACATGTAGAGCAGGACGATGGCTTGCATGCCGTAGAAGCTGAAACGCTCCCACATTTCAACGCCAAAGAGGTTAGCCAGTCCCCAAGGATGGCCGAAGAATTGCTTCTCCTCCTGCTCTGGCGCGCGATGTGAATCACCTGCGCCAACTGATGTTTGAGTAGAAGACATGGATTAAATTTCACCACATGCTCAACCCCCAAACAAAATCAATTAACCTTAGTTTAAGCAGGTCAACGCCATAACTCGAATTCTGCAACCACTTTGGTTAGGGCCAATCCTAGGGCACGAATTGCCTCGATTAAGCAATTCTAAGCATGTTGTAGTATCGCTGCTTTCATCTTGTAAACGCAGCAAGATCGGCATTGGATTCACCACTATCAGATCCTAAAAGGGCGCAATCTTGACATCTCAGCGCAATCTCCATGCATGAAATTACTCAATCTACACAATGCTCAATTTAGTGAATTAAAGAACAATCGAGGCCTAGTGTCTAATTTCCCACCATATGGGAAATTCACCGTGATTTTGCCCTGCGACGCTATGCTTTCCTGGACACATCAACGAATAAAATCGGCCCCTACACAAAAGCCAAAGTGGGGATGGACTCAATAATGAATCCATCCCCACTGCAATGAAGAGCTTTGCCTGACAGGCTAAAGAATCATTTAGGAGTTGAGCTTGCGGTAATCAAAGACCTGATCGATGATGCCGTACTCTACTGCTTCTTCAGCGGTCAAAATCTTATCGCGGTCAGTATCTGCACGGACCTGCTCAGCGGTCTTACCGGTGTGCTCAGCCAAGGTGTGCTCCATCAGGCGACGCATACGCTCGATTTCAGCAGCCTGGATTTCCAGGTCAGAAACCTGGCCTTGGGTGCCCTGGGTTGCTGGCTGGTGAATCAACACGCGGGAGTTAGGAAGCGCTGCACGCTTGCCTGGCGCGCCTGCTGCCAGAAGGACAGCAGCTGCGGATGCAGCCTGGCCCAAGCAGACCGTCTGCACGTCTGGGCGAACATAACGCATGGTGTCATAAATTGCCATCAACGCGGTGAAAGAACCACCTGGGGAGTTGATGTACATGGTGATGTCGCGATCTGGGTCCATGCCCTCAAGAACGAGCAGCTGCGCCATGATGTCATTGGCGGAGGTGTCATCAACCTGGGTGCCTAGGAAGATGATGCGCTCTTCGAAGAGCTTGGAGTATGGGTTGGTTTCCTTCGTGCCCTGTGCCGACTGCTCAATAAAGGATGGCAGTACGTAACGGGATGAAGGCATCTGGAAGTTAGACATAATAGTTATTCTCCTTTATCCCTTAGTTGCTAATGGAACCGTGTGCGGCTGAAATAACGTGGTCAACATGGCCATATTCCTTAGCTTCCTGAGCAGTGAACCAGCGGTCACGGTCAGAGTCCTTGGTAATCTGCTCAAAGGTCTGACCGGTGTGCTCTGCAATCAGCTCTGCCATCTCACGCTTGGTTGCAGCGAACTGCTCAGCCTGAATAGCAATATCGGATGCGGTACCGCCAACGCCTGCGGAAGGCTGGTGCATCATGATGCGTGCGTGAGGCAGTGCAAAGCGCTTGCCCTTGGTGCCACCGGAGAGCAGGAACTGGCCCATCGATGCAGCCAAGCCCATGCCGTAAGTACGGATATCACATGGTGAGTACTTCATCGTGTCGTAGATAGCCATACCTGCGGTGACAGAGCCGCCTGGGGAGTTAATGTACAGCGAGATATCGCGGTTTGGGTCCTCAGCGGAAAGCAGCAGAATCTGCGCACACAGCTTATTGGCAATCTCATCATCCACCTGGGTACCCAGGAAGATAATGCGCTCACTAAGAAGACGCTCATAGACGCTGTCGCCCAGGTTCATTCCGACGCTCTGGGAGGACATCTGAAGCTTGTCAGACATGGTTAATGCTCCTTGTCAGTTCTAATGTTTATTGTTGGCCCTGAAGAGAGTCCTCTTCATTGTCAATGGCACCTACCCTACTTAAATTGGCCCTCCCTATGCGACAAAATATGTCCTTGTTCGCTGATAGCGTTAACTCTCCTTGGGAAACATCGCCCCAAGGTCTATCAGGTCACATCCCGCACGCAGCGCCATACTTACACCGATGTCACCATCGCCAGTCAATAGTTCCACAACAAGCTGGCGCAAAGCCTAAGAATGCCTTAAGGATCAGCAAAGGACCTAGCACAATGCTAGGTCCTTTGCTGATGAGCTCATTTAAGTAGAGCACGAAGGAGGAACTAAATCCTCAGGCAGCTTTATGCCTCGTCGTTGGACGCTTCTTCAGCTGCTGCAGAGTCTTCCTCGCCGAAGTACTGCTCAACGTCAACAGCATTGCCTTCATCGTCCTTAGCCTCAACACGGCAGATAGCTGCTGCCAGTGCCTTGCCGCGACGAACGTCAGCGAACAGGTTGCCGATCTGGCCGTTGGAGGAAATCTGCTGGATGAACTGGTTAGGGTCCATGCCGTAGGACTGAGCGGTGAACAGGATGTGGTCGCTCAGCTCCTGCTGGGAAACCTCAGGCTCTTCGATGTCAGCCAGGGTATCCAGGAACAGCTGGGTACGTACAGACTCTTCAGCGGACTCGCGGGATTCCTGGTCGAACTTCTCGCGGGTGGTGCCCTGTGCTTCGAGCAGACGGGTCAGAGCAGCGTCATCATGCGCCATCTCGCCAAGGATCTGGTGCAGCTGTGCGTGAACCTGCTCATCAACAACGGACTTAGGAAGCTCGAAGGAAACCTCTGCGAGAGCAGCCTTCAAAACCTCGTCGCGGATTGCCACTGCCTGGTCGTTCTTCTTGGACTCTTCCAGGCCAGACTTGGTGGATTCACGCAGCTCGTCGATGGTGTCGAACTCGGATGCTTCCTGTGCAAAGTCATCATTCAGCTCAGGCAGCTTGCGCTCCTTGGTCTGCTGAACGCGAACCTTGATGGTTGCTTCCTTGTCCTTGTGCTCGCCGGACTCGATGGTCGCGGTGAACTCATTGTCTTCATCGGTCTTCAGGCCACGCAGTGCAGTGTCCAGGCCCTTGATGAGGTCGTCATCGCCAACGCGGTAGGACAGGCCTTCGGTGGAGATGTCAGAGACCTTCTCACCATCTACTTCAGCGTCGATGTCGATGATTGCGTAGTCACCGGTCTTCAACTTGCGCTTGGTGTCCTTGAGCTCACCGAAGCGCTCTGCGAGCTGGTTGAGCTCATTCTCAACGTCTTCGTCGGTTACAGCAAGGGCTGGAACGGTGACGGAGATCTTTGAGAAGTCAGGAACCTCAATCTCTGGGCGAACATCAACTTCAGCGGTGAATTCAACGAAGTCGTTGTCTTCTACCTTTGGGATGTCGATGTCTGGCTGGCCGATAACCTTGAGTTCGTTTTCGTTGACAGCCTGTTCGTAACGGGATGGAAGCATGTCGTTGACGACCTGCTCCAGCATTGCGCCACGGCCGAAGCGTGCATCGATCAGCTGGCGTGGTGCCTTGCCCTTACGGAAACCCGGAATCTGTACCTGCTGCGCAATCGCAGAGTAAGCCTGGTCGATTTCCTTGTCGAGCTCAGCGAACGGAACGTTGACGGTGAGCTTGACGCGGGTGTCGCTCAGCTTGTCCACGGTAGTCTTCACGAGTATTTCTCCTGATTAGTTGTCTGCATTAACTTACTGCTGCAGTGTTTAGAAATTGTCAAGTGTTAAATTTACCAAACACCATTTTGAAACAGTAAAGGGGTCTGGGAAAATCCTTTATCAGGCTTCCCAGACCCCATACGTCGGGGCGACAGGATTTGAACCTGCGACCCCCTGCTCCCAAAGCAGGTGCGCTACCAAACTGCGCCACGCCCCGTATGTAAGCCACCGGAGTTCAACTCCGTGCTGCGTACGTTTGAATACTCTAGCCTAGGAAGTTTTAAAGCTACAAATCCGACCCCACTTTTAAGAAGACGCGCACTATTTCCGCAGGTCAAGAGCAATCAAGAAAAGTCGTCTGCCATATTGGTTTTCGCATTTCCACGACTTTAAAGCACTCAGAGTTATCGTTCTAATCATCATCGACAATCCCCGGGGAGCTTCCAGTGCCGCCAGTTAATGCTCACTTCCCCAGAGCGGCTTCAATCTCCGTCACGGCTATGTCGAGCCTGATTCGCTCTTGCTCAATTCTTAAGTGCCCCGCCATGATCAACTGTTCTAGGGCCTCGGATTCTTGTGCTGTCAGTGATTTAAGACTTTCAGCAACAAAGCTCCGATCCGCAACCCCGAGATAGGCCCAACGGGTAACCGTTTCCGGATCCATAAGAACCGACCTAGTTCCCGGAACTCGGGCACGAACTTGGTCTAGTATCTTAAAACCATCGATATCCAGGTCACTCCAATAGAAGAGCGCCTGCTTCTGAAAAAATTCGGCAGTCACGATGTCTAGTACTCGATAACCTGCTCCCCAAGCCAGGATAACGCCCGGCCAGGTGGGCAGAGCAAGGAAGGACTCAAGGTTTTCCACCATCAAGACTGCCCGCGCAGCTTCTAAAGCTGACAGATTGCTCAGGGTAGTTTCGATATCACTCAGTCCACCGGGTCCCTCTGATTCGTGAAATCGCAGCCGTACCCGGGTTTCCGGTGTACTCAACCCCAATTCTGCTCGCCCTTGCTCCCCGCGCTTATCCGCTAAGAAGGTTTCCACGAGCTCTTTGTGCCTCTCCAACCATTTGGTATGCACTCCTTCAACAGCCACCGCCCTTTTAAGCAGACCAGAATCAGGATTCTCTACAAACCACTGCACCACGGGAGCAATTTTCTCAATGTCCTCCATCGGAAGCTCATTCCACAATTTGATGGTGCTTGTTCGTGCGTCCACACTGAACGCTGCAAGAGCATCAAATCGGTTCAGCAGTTCGTCCCAATCCCGATCTGCTTCTGCAAATTTAATAAGCGCCTCCATTGAGTCAAACACCAATCGGATAGGCACTTCTACACGTCCGAGACCGGCGGAGGACCAGTTCCTTGCAACGAATTCAACGTTCTCCTGGTGCTCCCACTGTCGAATGAACGCCTGTGTTTCTTCATACTTTTGAGCTGCCTTCACGGCGGTCGGCGGTTGTAAGCCGACTCTATAACCGTCAAACTCTCCACGCAGGAATTCTTTAAGATGCGATATGTAGTAGCGGTGGATTTTGGCTCGAGCTTCGGCGACAGTTAATGGCATTCTATACTTTCTCTATTTTTGAAAACCCTGAGGTGCCACGCATGTTTCCGTCTTCACCATATGCTTCCGAGTAAGAGACAACGATGGTGGAACCGACATATTCCCCCAGAGTCTGAATGAGTTTCAACGGTGTTGCTAAGAGCATATGAAATCCGAAGCTTTGGAACACATTCATTGTCTGCCGTGTGAATTCAGGGTCTGCCCGATCAAATGCTTCATCCAGAATTACCGTGGCATACGTAGGTATGGTCTCCCCGGGCTTCGCAAGCTGATAGCGTAATGCCGCCGCTAAACAGAAGAACACCAGTTTCTGCGCCTGCCCGCCCGATAGGGATGCGGAGTCAGCATAAGAGTTGACATTAACTCCGTCTGCATCCTTCTCGAGCCCAATAAAACGCACGTGCCGGCGCGTATCCAAAACAGTATTTCGCCAGCGTGCATCACCTGCATGCTGCGAAGACAATTTAGAGATAATTTCGGCGATTTTTAGGTACCGCGCACGAGCTTGCTTTTCATCTTGAAAATTCAAACTGCCGCTGACAGCTTGATCCAACATTCGCTGAAATTCCTTAACTACGTCCCCACGCTGATCACGCACATCAATATGCAAATAGCGTCCAGTGTTGTACTCCGACTTAGACAGCGAATCGTTAATGGGGTTGATTCGGTCTTCAATTTCCCGGCGCGCATTACGTAATCTGCTCGAAATTAGGCTCAGGATGTTTGTGGACATCCGGTTCATTAAGTCCAAGAACTTATCGGTGAACTCTGCCAATCTGTTGCTGCGTAGTTCACCAAGCCGGTTCAAAGCCTCCCCCACGAAGCTGGCTTCCGGCATCAAATCAGCCTCATTGCTTCTCCAATTTTCAATGTAGCTGCGTAAGACCCCGACGATCTGGCCTTCAAGCTGGCGTAGTAAATCATTCTTTCTATCGATCTGGCTGTCGAGCTCCTTTTGCAGGAGATTCGTCTGTTCGTCAACGTTTCCTGAATGAACGCGGCGTGTGTTCTTGTTCAACCGTTGCTGTACTTCACGCTCGATATCTTCTGGTACTTCCTGAACAACGAGGTTTTTGAGACGATCTAACTCCTTTTTGGCCGCCTCAAGTTGTGACTCCTTGGCTGCTTCGGCTCGAGAAGCTCGTTCTCGCGCCGACTTTGCAAGGTTCAATGTTTTCAATGCTGCGTCATGCCGTTGGGCAAGCTCACGAGCTTCTGGTGTGTTGTTGAGCTCCTCTAGCATCCGATCAAAATCTGAAACTGCTTGATTAGCTGACTCGACGTCGATCTGACTCCACGTAACTTTCAAAATTGCCTGGGCATGTTGGAATTGACTATCGAGCCTTTTCTGTAATGCAACGCTGGCGCTAATTCGATTATTTGCAGCGGCTTTGAGCTCTTTCAGCCTCTTGACATCGTCCTTCATAACTTCGACTTTGGCGTCATTATTGGATCCCAGGCGATAAGCTGAACGGTCTCCCAGCTTTCGTCGATCATCTTTTTCCCACCTAGTCGTGGGATCACCGGTTCGCTGAGCAAATCGACGAACACCGGTTATGGTGACGCCCTCTTCATTCTTTCCCAATTCGGAAAGTTCCTTTGGCGTTTCAACACAACGGATATTAAATTTCTTGCCCAATTCCTGGTTCATCCACTCCTTGAAAGGCGAATCCACAACAGCTACTTTGCGAACAAGCGAATCGAACGGCAACCTTGGCGATGAGTAGGAACCAGTTGTGTGAATGCCATTGAACTTCAGCAATGCGTTGAGCTTTTCGTGGTTTACCCAGTCGCGGACCCGTGGCAGCAACTCTTGCGGCACCAGAAGCGTCGCAGCGAAGCCACCTAAAATACGCTGAATGACAGGCTCCCACTCTTTATGCTCATCAAGTGGGTCTATAAGCTCTCCAGCAAAAGGTAGATCTCGGGGCCGAATACCTAACTCTTGAGCAATGCGGTCTCGAACGCTCAACAAACGATGTTCCAAATTACTACTGCTCTTGCTCAGTGAGGACAACTCTTGCTGTGCTTTATCGAGCTTGTCGCCAACACGTGTTCGATCAGCAATATCTTGCTGACCTTGAGATTCAACTTTCTCGCGTTCTGCAGGGTATTCCTCAACAATTTCCTGAGCTGAATTAATCAATTCAAACAAGTCTTCAGGCGATGACGGTTTCACACCCCCAACGGCCACTACTGCTTTCTCAAAAGATGCACGCGCATCTGAAATAGTCTTCTGGCGCTCAACTGCGGCTTCGCGCTTAGCCCGCAAGGTTTCATGCTGACCACCAATGCGCTTGACTTGATCATGGGCAGCGGATTCAATCTCCTCGGCACGTTTAAGCTCACTATCCGCCGATTCCAGAATTGATTTGGTCTGGGTATGTTCGACGCTATAGCGTCTCACCAAATCTTCCTGCTCAATCCTCTTAATGCGATCTCGGACAGAAGGCAGAGCAGTTCTGAGGATCTTCGCATGCTCTTTGTCCTTTTGCGCTTTTTCGCTTCGCTCCTGGAGCTTTATCAACGGCTCGAGCGTCTCAATTTGTCTCTTAATGTCTTCGACCTGCTCATAGGCGACTTCCAAGTCGCGGAACTGTTCGACAGCAGTAGAAGCAAGGTCAAATGTCTCTGGAACTTCAAGCATATAGTTGCGGAAGAGATCATCTAGGCTCTGCAAATCCTTGGCGGACTGGGCACGGTGCAGTAGGAGGAGTGCTTCCTCACTCGAAATCCCTAAGCGACTACGAAAACGTGAGGAAAAGACCGAGTGTTTATCACTGAATGTCGCTTCCTTGAAATGCGCCTTGATACGACGCTTATCCACGCCTTCCTTTAAGAACTGGAGAATCTCGCTGAGGTCTTGGTCATTCGGAATAACTCCATAGAAAGAAGAAATATCCGCCGTTGAGTTGTGTCCGGATTTTAGGTAGAAAATTGCGACGAGAGTGTGTTCTACTCCCTCACCGTTTGAATAGGTCAAGCCAACCAGCGAGTAGGTTGCATTCGGACGAAGATAAGTAGACACGATTTTGTCCTGCTGTGGATCTTCTTCCGCACGCCAGGCGCCCCGAATATAAGAAACCAGGTTTCGTCCCTTGCTTCGTGGGGTATTTGCCTGAGCTGCTGAGTTAAATCGCAATTTGCCCGGCGGAAGTAGCACCGCGGTAATCGCATCGATCATTGTGGACTTACCTGAGCCAGATCCACCAGTAATCAGAAAACCTTCACGAGCCACCGGTATATCGACAGTTCCATGGAATGTTCCCCAATTGATTAACTGAATCCGAGACAACCTGAATTGACCAGGATAAATGACTTCATTACTCATTTCCCTCTCCCTCCCCCGTGAGCGGAGCATCGTCTGAAATCTCTCCATCGTATTTATCAGCAGTATTGAACTTTTCGTATTCCGCTCGGACGCCTGCCACAACGTCTGCGTTAAAGATTTGCCGCAGCGCCGGAGATACCTCAAACCTTTCGGGGGTCTCCGTCGCTTTCAGCAACGCATAATTAGTGATTCTTTTGAATGCCGCGTCGAATCGCCTAGCCAGCTTGGACTCATCACGTTCCTCGTCGACACGGTACAGCAAGACTTGGTCACGAAGCTCCTGTTTATCAATGATGACCCGATCTTCCGGCGGTGCCATCGTCAGCTCCTGGCGGAGTATAAGGATGATCAAGGTATCGAAGTGCGACAGGGTTTCGGTACGCAGTACTTTCGGCATATTCTCAGTCTTGCCATCGGAGAATGTAACGTCATGACCACCATTTGCTGGACGAGTAAACGCAATTCCGGCATCCTCATCAACGATGAGTTCCAAGAAGAGATTGTTGAGCTCCGCATTCAGCGCTTCTTGATCACTTGTAATCGCCCTCCACACTTCCACATGCTGCAGGGCATTGACCATAGGTCCTTTAAGCAGTTGCACTAATGCTTTCCGTGATTCGAAGGTCAATGTCCCTGAATCGCCTGGCCATAATCCTTCACTCATTACAGCTCGCTCCCCTTATGTTGGCGCAGTGACCGGATGAACTGCCAGCCGGTAATCCTGCCTTTGTGTACTGTCCCGTTGGTTTCCCACTCAACAACCTGCGGGTCGCCAGTCGGCGCGCCCTCACGCATAGCGATGTATAGCAATCCAACAACGCTAGCCAAGCCTTGGGATGCAGGTGTGTTATGTAAGACTTCTGCGATAGTCGCGCTGGTTTGCTCTGCCAAAATGTCATCAATTGCGGTTTCAAGCTCATCAAAGTCAATTTCGCTGACACGAATCTGTGCGATTAATGCTTCAGTATCCAACTCACGTTCTTCCACGATTGTTGGTTCTTCTTGAACTCTTTCCTCACCTGGGTTCTTTAAGCGAAGGCCAGCAATTGAGCGCACATCCATGCCGATTCGCACAAGGGGTGTTTCCATCTGGTTCAACGAAGTAATTTCGCCTGCTTGTGCTGCTGTGGCCGCCGCATGTCGTGTTTCACGTAGAAGCTGGACCATCCTGCGATTTTCAGCAAATTCGTCGGTTGTGACATAGTGGCGCAAACTCCGCGCTAAACCGGTCATTTCACTGTTGACTTTGTAACTGGACTCCTCCATGTCATGAAATACATGGGACAAACCATGGCGTAGGTGCACGCCGATTGACCCAGCCTCTTCTCTGCTCAGAACTTCCCGAATCCAGCCTTCAACCAGGCTTGAACGTTCTTGGTCAAGCAGCACTTCAAAAAAGCTATTAAAGCTTCGCCCCGCATCTGAATTGCTGATTAAATCTACGCCGCGGAAGATTTCTTCTAGAACTTCACCGCGTGATTCTTCGGGATCCAATAGCTGCCGACGAAGCTTTCGATTCAGGTCGCTAATCTCGTGTCGGACGCGAGCAAAGTCTGCGGGAATCAGTGCGGCCATGTCCATGATGTCCGCTACTCTCTCACTGATTTGGGTTCCGGTCAGCACTTTAAAGTCGCCCTTGTGTACAGCTTCAACCTGTTTTTCAATGCGTTCACGTTCGCGTTCCAGCGCATCCAAGCGTTTAGCTGTATTTGGATCTGACTCAACTGCCAAGGACTGAAGCGCTTGAGTTAGTGACTCTATGCGTGAAGCAGAGATGCTTCGATGTGGGCTATCCCAGCGCTGCACTGAATCGAGCACTGCTAGGACTTCTTCACTAGGTTCAATCGTTTCGCCGGTCTGAGAGCTTCCTGGTCGGCGCACGAACCATTGGGATTTTACCCAGTCGGAAATGTACTCGGCAGGGGCTTTAGGCAGTTCAAATCCTTGACTGCGAAGCTCGCGAAAATCTTCATTGAGCTCCTGATACAGCTCCGCTGCGGGAAGAGCTACTGCACCATTAGGGAAGTACTCCTTCACCACAGCCAAAACCACTGGAAAGTTATCGCTTCTTAGCAGCGACAACTCAAGTGCATCATTCTTGAACCTTTTGAATCCAAGCGCGTGCGATTTCAGTGTCATGCTTCATGACTATTCCATAAATACTGGACACTCGCGGCTAGAAATATTGTGATTCAAACAGACTTCCAAACCGAACTTAATAAGCCGGCACGCAGGATTCCCCCTCGATACCTGCACTGAATACGGTCTATCATCGGTTTCTGCATCCGCGATCCCCGATGAAACGGTCGCCGTTACGTTCTAAGCCACCCCATTGGAATAAACGGGAGAAGCAGAAAACCCATCCGCCATTTCTACTGGTAGATGGGTTGTAATTGGAGGGAATGACGGGAATCGAACCCGCGTCTTCAGCTTGGAAGGCTGAGGTATTAGCCACTATACGACATTCCCACAGCGCGTCTGCGTGACGTGCGTTAGCTATCTTAGCCCACTATCCCAACGCTAACCAAAATCGCCCCTCGCTAACCGCAAATTGACGCACACTGGAAGAAACCGTCTCGGTCAACAGGTTTCAAAGTTCCGCATGGAACTTTATGCTGGTTGTAAACGTTGTTCTAAGTAGACAATCAACAAATGTGGGAAGTGAACGCCAAATTATGGAGATCTTATTAGTTCTTGCCGTCCTTGGTGGCGGTGCTTGGTATCTGTCTTCGAAGAATTCTAAGAAGAACCAAGAAGAACGTGAGCGCATTGAATTCCAGGACGCGATGGCAGATGCCCAGCGCTGGACTGAGCGTCTCGGCGGCCAGGTGATGCAGATTTCAGGTACTGATACCGCATCCACCCAGGCTATGGCTGATGCCTCTGAGCGCTTTACCGCAGCTAATTCTGCGCTTTCCCAGGCCACCACCGCTAAGCAGGCCAAGCTAGCGCGCGAATCCGCGTTGGAAGGCATGCACTATGTTTCCGCAGCGCGCGAAATCATGGGTATGAATGCAGGACCCGACCTGCCGCCACTGGAAGGCCAGCGCAGCGCGGGCAAGGTTACCGAAAAGCGCACCATTGAAGGTGAAGATGGTCAGACTTTGACTGCATCACCATATGCCTCAGAAGAAACCCCGAATTACTACCCAGGCGGCACCGTCGCCGGACGCCCAGTTCCAGCCGGTTGGTACTCCCGCCCATGGTGGGCAGATGCCATGGCAACGGGCGTCTGGATGATGGGTTATTCCATGATGTTCAACGCCATGTTCATGGGCATGGCGGGCGTTGGCTACTCCGGTGAAGCAGCAGCGGCTGGTGAGGTCGGAGACGCCGGTGGAGATATGGGCGACGCTGGCGGTGACATGGGTGATGCCGGTGGTGACGCTGGTGGAGACATGGGCGGCGATATGGGAGGTGACATGGGTGACGGCGGTGGCCTCTTCGGAGGCGACGGCGGCGGAATCTTTGACTTCGGCTTCGATTTCTAGCCCTCCACTCCCCTTCATTAACCGGGCCTTTCGCGCACGCAACGTCACTGTTGCAGCTAGCGTGAAAGGCCCGTTGATTTATTAGGGCCAAGTTTTCTTAACAGGCGTATCCTCGTTCCCATGACTGAACAGAACTCAACGTCAGAATTTGATCCAGCAGTGGTTCCTACCGTCACGCTCAATGACGGAAATACCATCCCTCAGCTGGGCTATGGTGTCTTTAAAGTAGACCCAGAAGAAACTGAGAAGAATGTTGCTGAGGCTCTCAAGGTGGGCTACCGCCACATTGATACCGCAGCAATCTACGGCAACGAAGAAGGCGTTGGCGCAGCCATCGCCAAGTCCGGTATCCCACGTGAAGAACTCTTCATCACCACCAAACTGTGGAATGACCGCCACGAAGACGCCGAAGCAGCTCTGCAAGAGTCTTTGGACAAGCTAGGTCTTGATTACGTAGACCTGTACCTGATTCACTGGCCATCCACCCGCACCGGCAATTTCAAAGCCGCGTGGAAGTCCCTGGAAGCACTGCAGAAGCAGGGTCTGACCAAGTCCATCGGCGTAGCTAACTTCACCGTGAAGAACATGGAAGACCTCGCAATGACCGCTGCCGTCTCCCCTGCAGTCAACCAGATTGAGCTGCACCCTTACTTCGCACGCTGGAAGGACATTGACGCAGGCCGCGTACACGGCACCAAGGTAGAGTCCTGGGGTCCATTGGGCCAAAACAAGACGGACATCCTGGAACAGGATGACATCGTTGCTGCTGCCGACGCACATGGCAAGACCCCAGCCCAAGTCGTATTGCGCTGGCACCTGCAAAATAATGTCATCGTCTTCCCGAAGACCGTCACCCCATCACGCATGCGTGAGAACTTCGATGTCTTTGACTTTGAACTCACTGATGCTGAAATGGCTGCGATTAATGACCTGGACCGCGGCGATGATGGCCGTGTTGGTTCTGACCCGGACGAATTCAGCTAAGCCACACTATTGTCTTAACGCGCAAAGCCGGGGTTTTATCCCTGCCTAGACCGAATGTTTAGGACGCAAAGATGCCCACGCACACTTCCTCTCTATGAACAGGAAGTGTGCGTGGGCATCGTCATTTCTTGGGCGCGGCAAAAGCGCTGCAGCCAAGAAGAGCTCAATTTAAGCTTCTGGTACCTCAGGTGCGATACCGGTGCGTTCATAAGCAGCAAGAATGTCAATGCGGCGCTGGTGACGCTCAGCCTGGGACCACTCCTGGTCCAAGAATGCATCAACAATCGCTAGTGCTTCCTCAGCAGAGTGCATGCGGCCGCCGATACCAATGAGCTGAGCATTATTGTGCTCACGCGCTAGGCGCGCGGTCTCAGGGGACCAAGCAAGAGCACAACGTGCACCCTTCACCTTGTTGGCAGCAATCTGCTCGCCATTGCCGGAACCGCCCAAAACAATGCCCAAGGAACCTGGATCATTGACGGTCCGCTGTGCGGCTTCAATACAAAATGCTGGATAGTCATCCTCAGCGTCATAAACATGTGCGCCACAGTCAATAACATCGTGGCCTTGGCTGGTCAGGTGTTCTTTAATGAGATTCTTGGTCTCGAACCCTGCGTGGTCTGCTCCTAAATAAACGCGCATGCCACCATATTAACAATGGTTGGCATGCGCGCTACTTTAAGCAGTAGTTTCCTGCATGAAGTCGATATTTTCTTGCACTGAATACTAGGACTTCAGGCTTGGGCTTAAGTCCTACTTGTTGGAAACCTGTGGCATCTCGGTGCGAGTGCGCTTGATCTCGAAGAAGTAAGGGTACTCAGATAGGCGAACAGCGGCGTCGAAAATCTCGCCGGCTTCTTCGCCGGCTGGGATGCGGGTAATAACTGGGCCGAAGAAAGCGGTGTCGCCCAGCTTCACAATTGGAGTGCCAACCTCATCACCAACGGAATTGATGCCCTCGTTGTGGAACTCACGCAGCTGTGCGTCAACGTCTTCAGTGTTAGCTACATCAGCATAAGAAGCATCCAGACCAACCTCAGCCAGTGCTTCCTTGATTAGCTCATCATAAGCGCCGGAGCCTTTCTTACCGGCCTGCTCTTCGCCGTGCAGCATGGTGCCCAATACGGTGTAGAGCTCATCAACCTTGGCTGGCTCCTCGGTCTTAACCTTGGCAAAAACGCGTGCAGGACCCCACGCAGCCTTCATCATCTCCATGTAACCTTCGTCCAGGTCACGGCCATCATTAAGCACTGCCAGAGACATTGGAACGAACTCGACCTCAATATCGCGGACTTTCTCTACTTCCTTGATCCAGCGGGAAGTAGCCCACGCGAATGGACAGGTTACGTCAAACCAAAATTTCACTGATTGAGACACAGATTTAGCTCCTAGGCATAGTATGAATACTGTCGCTTGTTGCAACCAACAAGCTTAATGAATAATTTCGACCAAGGAGCGTTTACTTTTATGACCTCTGTCAACCTCACTCGCGATGAGGCACAACACCGCTTCGACCTGATCAATGTCGCACACTATGACGTTGAGCTGGACCTGAATGATGAGCACTATTTCACTTCCACCACCACCGTGAAGTTTGAGGTAAAGAAGCCAGGTTCCACCTTCATTGATTTGCGTGCTGATGAGATTATTGATGCCCGTCTCAATGGCGTGCCACTGCCGCTCAATGCTTATAACCCCACCTATGGCATCGCGCTGAGTGGTCTAGAAATCGCAGACTATGAGCTGAAGGTCACCGCGAAGATTGCCTACTCCCGCACGGGTGAGGGCCTGCACCGTTTTGTCGATCCAGCGGATGACAAGGTGTATCTCTACACCCAATTTGAAACGGCAGACGCCAAGCGTGTTTTCGCTTGCTTCGACCAGCCAGATATGAAGGCTACCTACTCTTTGACCTTCCACGCGCCGAGTGACTGGAAGATCATCACCAACTCCCCTGTTACCCGTGAGCGCAATACCTGGCGCGCCACGGTTGATACGCCGCTGTCGACCTACCTCATCGCGCTGTGTGCGGGTCCTTATTATGAGGTCACCGACACCTGGCAGGGCAAACTTGCGGCACATCCAGAGGGCCAGCCTGCCGCAGACCTTGAGGTTCCATTGGGCTTGTACTGCCGCGCATCGCTGGCGGAGCATCTCGATGCACAGAAGCTCTTTACTGAAACCAAGCAGGGCTTTGATTTCTATCACGCCAATTTCGGCTTCGCGTACCCATTTGGCAAGTATGACCAGATTTTCGTGCCAGAGTTTAACGCGGGCGCCATGGAAAACGCTGGTTGTGTCACCATTCGTGATGAGTACGTTTTCTCTTCCCAGGCCACGCACTACATGTATGAGCGCCGCGCGGATACCATCCTGCACGAACTCGCACACATGTGGTTCGGTGACTTGGTCACCATGAAATGGTGGGATGACCTGTGGCTCAATGAGTCTTTCGCAACCTGGGCAGCGGCTATCTCCCAGGCTGAAAACACCGAATATGACACCGCATGGGTCACTTTCGCCAACGTGGAGAAGTCATGGGCCTACCAGCAGGATCAGTTGCCCACCACTCACCCAATTTCCACGGATGCTTCCGATATAGAGACCGTGGAGCAAAACTTCGACGGCATTACTTATGCCAAGGGTGCATCGGTGCTCAAGCAATTGCAGGCATATGTGGGCCGCGAGAATTTCTTCGCTGGCGTTCGCCGCCACTTCACCACCCACGCTTGGGAAAATGCGACATTCGCAGATCTCCTCGGCCATTTGGAAGAAGCATCCGGCCGTGACCTCTCGTTTTGGGCTGAGGAATGGCTCAAGACCACTGGCGTGAACACACTGTCCGCTGAGACGGAGCAGGAGAATGGCGCCTACACCTCATTTAAGGTCAAGCAGTCCGGCGATACCTTGCGCACCCACCGCATCGCGATTGGCCTCTACCGCCAAGACGGCGAGCAGGTTACCCGTTATCAGCAGGTTGAAGTTGATATCACCGGCAAGTTAACCGAAGTTCCAGAGCTCGCGGGTGCCGAGGTTGCAGAGCTTATTTTGCTTAACGATGATGACCTGACCTACACCTTGCTCGAGTTTGACCCGGAAACCGTGGACTTTGTCATCGCCAACATTGACAAGATCGCAGACCCTATGGCACGTACGTTGTGCTGGTCTACTGCTTGGGAAATGACCCGCGCTGGCACTATGCGCGCGCGTGATTTTGCTCAGCTGGTGGCCCGCGGTCTGGCTGCTGAGACGGAGATGGGCGTGCTCGAGCGCATCATCAACCAGGCGATTACCGCCGTGGACACCTACGCCGACCCAGCGTGGGCGAAGGCTGAAGGTCATGCATTGCTTGCCGATGCTTTCTTGGCCGAAGCACATGCTGCCGATGCTAATGGTGCCGATAATCGTGCCATTGTCTTCAATCAGGCTCTGACCAAGATTACTTTGAATGATGCCGCACGTGATCACCTGATTAATCTGCGTGAGACTTCTGACGACAAGGGCTTGCGTTGGAAGGGACTAGCAGCGCTGATTGCCAACGGTGCTATCGGCGAAGGTGAACAGGATGAGCAAGCGGTGAAGCAGCTGGTTGCCCAGGAGTTGGAAGCAGATAACACTGCTTCCGGCTACCAGGCATCGCTGCGTGCACTTGCTGCGTTTAACTCTGATGAGAATAAGCGTGCGGTGTGGGATGAGATCATGTCCTTATCTCTGACCAACCTGGAGCTGCGCAGCAAGCTCGAGGGCTTGAACAAGACCGGGTCGGATAAGCACCTGCAATTTGCGGTTGATGAGTACTTTGCCAACGCACAAAAGGTCTGGGATGCAGGCTCTACCGAGATTGCACTGACCACTATTCAGGGCCTTTACCCATCATGGATAGTCGAGCAGTCCACGATCGATGCAACCGATGCGTTCCTGGCATCTGAGCTTCCTGGTGGCTTGCGTCGCGCGGTGACCGAAGAACGTGATCGCCTGGCACGCGTGCTTCGTAACCGTGCCATTGACGCACAAGAGTCCTAACCGGACTTCACACCTCCTACTGCGTTGAGGCTATCTCCAGACAATGGGGATAGCCTCTCATGCTGTGAGGGGTGTGTGAGGTTTCTTTGTCCTACAAAGTACGCCTCGAATCTAAGACAACGCCCTGGAGTTTAATAGCGGCCATAAAGTGGACCAACAAGGCTGGCATTACATGAAAAGTACGCGCCCAATTCTTAATGGTCTACCCCGTGAGTACCCCCTATCGAGGTGCAGGATCACGTCCTGCGACCAGCTCGAGCCGTCCCCGATCGGGATGGATAATGCCTCGTGAGGCTTCAATGATGGCTCCATCACGTCCCTTGGTTTGCCGAGTAATCTGCAGCGCTGCTTGGTTCTCCCTGAGCCCAAGCAGCTCGGATTCCTGTTCATTCGCAAGATACGGCTCCACGGACTCCACTAAATGAGCCGGCGTGATGTCAAAGCGATCCTTCATCATTTCGCCCAAGGGTATAGCGACGGATTCTTCACATAGTGTTGGATAGATGTCGGCGGGAAAGAAGTAAATCCCCAGCATTACTGGCTCGCCATCTCGAAATTTCAGGCGTTTCAGTTCCCACACTTCCGCTCCTGCCCTCATCTCAAGTTTTTCGGCTATTTCTTGCGTGGCGGAAAGCTTTTGAAGACCAAGAATCTTGGTTTCAATCGTTGAATCTTCAACGACGATGCGCGACTGGAGGCCATCCACGCTAATGGATTCAATAACGGCTTTTTCTGCATAGACGAACGTGCCGCCTGCGCGCCCCCGGCGCCTTTCGATAAGACCCTCTAATTGTAAAGTATCCAGTGCGTGGCGCACGGTCATTCTTGCCACGCCGAATTCATCTACCAACTCGCGTTCGGTGGGCAACCGATCGCCAGGTTTCAATTGCTCATTTCTCACCTGTTGTCGAATCGATTCTGCGATAACAAGATAGGCGGGCTTAATAGGACGCTTGATATTCACGCCAATAAGTTTAATAGTTTATACATTTAATTGGGGAGCTTCCCTAAAGGTCTAGGAATGAACCCCGCCAGAATTTACGGAACACAAACCACAAAATCAGCCACATTCAAGCCAGGCCAACGCGCCGAACAAGAGCGATACTTCAAAGACCGGACCCCAAGAGTTCAACAAAGTATGAACATATACAACAATAAATATACTTTCCCATACCCTAAAGATTCATCCTCCGGGCAGCTTCTGAAACCTTGCTTCGTGCACCCATATACATCATGACGATCCATGCCAAGGTACAGATAACTATCACTGTTTGAGCCGTCATGGACGCAGCGGAAAGAAATAGAAGAATGATTCCGCCAATTTCTCCGCCCAAGCCCGCCATCATGATTGTCCATCCGCCAGCAACATGACTGCGCTTCCATATCGCCTCTGAACTCATTGTTTCTTCGTTTCTAAATCCCCACGAGGATCCCATCTTGAGCCGCTTGCGGCGCATGAGCAGCCCTATAAACATCATGGCTAAGCCAACAATGACCAAGGCCAAAGCGGTGACAATCACCTATTCGCTCACTTTCTTCAATTAGATGACTGCCTGGCTATTTACGGTCAGCCAATTCAATTCGTGGGCGAACCTGAATCTCGGTGAGCTGAGTTGTTGGCCCGGCGTCGACTACCGCGCGGATAGCGCGTGCAACCTCAACAGGAGCGATGACATGGTCTGGGTTGTATCCAGCGTTGAGCCCCTGCAGCATTCCTGTATCGGTCGGACCGGGTGCAATAGTGGAGACGCGGATTCCTAGCTCGCTCTTTCGGAGACTATCCGCGAGTGCGTAGAGCGCATGCTTGCTTGCTGCGTACACCACATTATCCCCAAAGCCACCGCGTCCGGCGCCGGAGTTAATGAAGATGACGGTTCCTTCCGCCTCCCGCAGCGCAGGCAGCAGCACGCGAGTTAATTCTGCTGGCACATGCACGTTCAGGTCCATGTGGCCACGCCAGTCTTCGACGCGGGCGCTTTCAACTGATTTCGCCTGCGCGATAGCAGCCGCATGAACCAGCACGTCAACTCGCTCAAGATCTGGGACTACTGCCTCGAGGTTCTCTAGTTCCGCAGGCAAATCCACACCGAGAGCGGTCACCTGTCCCTCATGCTGCTGAGCCAATGCATCGAGCTTTTCTTGGTTACGGCCAAAGGCATATACGTGATGGTCACGAGCAAGATCAGCGACGATTTCTACGCCCATACCGCCAGTAGCACCGGTTACGACGGCTATCTTTTCGGTACCGAGTCCATTTGCAGATTCATTGTTTTGAGTCATACCCACCACCCTAGCGAGACAACAACCTAATGAGCCATGAAGCTAGTAAAGTGCAAAAGCTACCTGACTAGTCGAGAGCATCGAGCGCTTGCTCGAAATCTGCAAGCAAGTCTTCGATATCTTCAATACCGATGGAGATACGAACCAGGTCTGATGGTGGAACCAGCTCAGAGCCTTCAGCGGAAACGTGGGTCATCTTTTCTGGGTGCTCGATAAGAGATTCAACACCACCGAGAGACTCCGCAAGACACACCAAACGAGTGTTCAAACAGATCTGGCGTGCGTGGTCCTCATTGTGGAAGCGCACGGACATCATGCCACCAAATCCACGCATCTGCTTCTGCGCTAGCTCATGGCCAGGGTGGGACGGCAGACCTGGGTATAGAACCTGCTTTACTTCAGGACGAGATTCCAAGTATTCCGCCACCTGTTGAGCATTGGTGCAATGACGCTCCATGCGCACAGCCAGAGTCTTTATGCCACGAGCAGTCAAGTACGCATCAAATGGTGAAGATACCGCACCAACGCAGCCCTGGAAGTAGAGCAAGCGCTCATCAACATGCTCATCATTCGTTACTACAGCGCCACCCAGAACGTCCGAGTGGCCGCCAAGGTACTTGGTGGTGGAATGCAATACGTAGTCCGCACCGAGTTCCAAAGGGTTCTGGAGGTAAGGGGTTGCGAAGGTGTTATCCACAACTACCTGAGCGGAACCTTTAATGTCAGAAATACCCTGAATATCCGATACCGTCAGAGCAGGGTTGGTTGGGGTCTCCAGCCAAATGAGCTTGGTGTTCTCGCGAATAGCGGACTTCACGGCGTCAACATCGGAGGTATCCACGATGGTCAGCTCCAAGCCCCACTCGCCATAATCATTATTGAGCAGGCGGTAGGTTCCGCCATAAGCATCATTGCCCAAGATGACGTGATCACCTGGGCGGACAAGGATGCGAATCAACGCATCCGTCGCAGCCATTCCAGACGCAAACACTCGTGCATACTTGGCATCTTCCAATGCTGCCAGGGTGTGCTCTAAAGAGCGCACGGTTGGGTTTGCTACGCGGCCATACTCAAATCCGCCACGCAGATCTGCCAGGCCATTTTGTGCGAAGGTCGTAGATGCATAGATTGGCACGTTGATGGAGCCCATATGCTCATCTGGTTCCCAACCTGCGTGGATAGCACGGGAGTTGAACCCGTTGGCAAGTTCGCGCTTCGTCTTTCCAGACATCTACTCAATCCTCCAGAGATCTCTTGTCGTTACTCGAGTACAGGCACTTGATCAGTCTGCTTAATACTTCATATTTCAGCCGATAAATAATAAGAACTAGCGCCCGCGGGACTCTCTCAAACACTGCCCACTATAGACTAAGCTGTTCATTTTCCAGGACAGATCAACGAATATTATTCACCTCACCAATAGTGCCAATGCACTAATCGGCCACACGAGGCTGCAATTGCAAAGCACGGCGCCACGGATCTCCAGCTCTACAACCTCGATAACCTGCGAATACACCTCCAGACGGAACTGCTTTGTTAAGCAAATACGAGGTGGTTTACCTCTCCGAGACATATCGTTCAGGAAAGATTAAGGGTGCTTCACTACTATCGGGGTAGTACTTAAAACAGCGCGTAGAGACTATTCGGTCTACGCAAGGGCCGTCTTTAGGGCCAGGTCAGACCAGATGGTCTCTGATGCGCAACTAAATGGATTCGAAAGTTTGTGATTATTCTGTCTCATTTCTTCTCACTTTCAGATACGACGTTGATGGCTTCGGCGCCGTCATCTACCAGTGAAGCAGTGGATAATGTGACCACCTGGTGGCAAGACCCGACGACGCAGGAATGGCTAATTCGGGTACCACTCCGCATCGCCATGATCATCATTGTCGCGCTGATATTGCACTGGCTGGTACGCCGTGTCATTAATAAGCTCGCCCAGTCTTCCATTGAGAAGAAAACCATTCGAAATAACCCGATTTCGAAGCTGACCGTGCCCGGCCGCAACAATCGGAAACAAAAAGAGAAGCAAGAAAAACAGCTCGACGCGATGGATAAGGCGCATGAGAATCGGCGCGTTTCCAGAATCAAGACCCTCGCTAATGTCGCCCGTTCTGCGGCTGCAATCTTGGTTTGGTCCTTGGCCGTGTTGCTCATATTGGACCAGGTTGGCGTGAACATCGCGCCGCTGATTGCATCCGCCGGTGTCATTGGTGTTGCACTTGGTTTTGGTGCACAGTCGCTGGTCAAGGACTTCCTGTCCGGTATCTTCATGCTGCTGGAAGACCAGTACGGCATTGGCGACACCATTGACTTGGGCAATGGCATCTTTGGTGACGTCGAGGAAATCACCCTGCGCATTACTACCGTTCGCGATATCGACGGCGCGCTTTGGTATGTCCGCAATGGTGAGATTCTGCAGGTCGCTAACCACTCTGATGAATTCTCTGTTGCCCGTGTACAGGTCCCTGTTGGACTTTCTAATGACACAGAGAAGGCCTTTGAGGTCATTGATAAGAGCGTTAAATACAACGCAACGACTCCAGAAGTTGCTGACCTTATTCTGGATGAACCAGTGGTCAACGGTGTCACCGACTTCCAGCCGGATTACCTCTCCTTCCGTGTCTCTGTAAAGACCTTGCCTGGTTCCCAGTGGGACGTGCAGCGTATTCTGCAGGCTCGCGTCCTCAATGACATGCATGAAGCTGGAATTGTTACCCCCTACCCGTATGGTATTGGTATAACTGCACCACAGCTGAAGAAGGACGAGGAATAAGCACATGCAGCCAGCCAGCGTGTATGAGGCGATTGGTGGAATGCCAACCTTCGAAAAGATCGTCAGGGGCTTCTACGAACAAATCCCAGAAGATGACATCTTAGGCCCGATGTATCCGGCAGAGGATATGGCCGGTGCTGAGGATCGCCTCCGCTGGTTCCTCGTTCAATACTGGGGTGGCCCCGCGCTGTTCAACGAGAACCGCGGTGCCCCGCGTCTGCGTATGCGCCACTTTGAGTTCCCCATCGACATGGCAGCACATGATCGCTGGTTGGAGTTGATGGCGAATTCATTGGAAAAGATCGATGAAGAAACCATTCCGCAAGCTTATCGCCAGATGATTTGGCAGCACATGCAGCAAGTTGCTGCCATGCTGATTAACAAAGCCCCTTAGGTGCTCATTAATTCTCTTAAATGCTGATGGCCCGAGGTTTCCTTCCTAGGATTCCTCGGGCCATCATTTTTTGTATGTAAGAACGAACTAAAAACTACAGGTCTAGTGCCTTGCGTACTGGCTCAGAAAGCAGCTTGCCACCGCGGGTCATGAGGCCATCGCGCAGACCTGGGAAGTGGTCGAAGGCGCCCTCCACTCCTTCTTCCGCAATGTCGCGAACATAGCGCAGGGTCGCTGTCGTCAATGCGCGGGTGGACGTATTTGCAACCGCACCAGGCATATTGGCCACGCAGTAGAACAAGGTGTCATGCACCTTATAGGTCGGCGCATCATGGGTGGTCTTTTGAGAATTCTCAAAGCAACCGCCTTGGTCAATCGCAACATCCACGAGGACTGCACCCGGCTTCATGTCTTTGACCATGTCTTCAGTTACCAGCTTTGGTGCAGCGGCACCTGGAATGAGCACAGCACCGATGACCAAGTCAGCATCCAATAGTTCCTCGTGAAGCGTAACTGGGTCAGAAATCTGCGTGCGCACCTGACCCTTGTACTGGTCGTCGAAATTCTGCAGGATGCGTGGTTCCAAATCGAGGACAGTAACCTCGGCGCGAAGTCCCGTTGCCATAGCCACGGCCGAAGCACCCACCTGGCCACCACCAATAACCACAACGCGTGCTGGCTTCGTGCCAGGGACACCAGGTAGCAGCACACCGCGTCCATCTTGAGTCGACATCAAGTGGTGTGCACCTTCGATTACGGCAAGGCGTCCTGCCACCTGTGACATCGGAGTCAACAGCGGTAGGCCACCGCTACGATCAGTGACGGTTTCATACGCAATTGCTGTGCAGCCGGAATCAATCAGCGCCTGGGTCAAGGGCTTTGAGGCAGCAAGATGCAGATAGGTAAACAGAATGAGGTCTCCACGAAGATAGCCGTATTCTTCCTCCAGCGGTTCTTTAACCTTGAGGACAAGCTCGGCTGTTTCCCAAGTTTCTTTCGCTGTCTCCAGCACGGTCGCGCCGGCTTCACGGTATTCCTCATCCTGGAAGCTTGCACCTACACCAGCGCCAGATTCAACGAAGACCTCATGTCCGTCCTTGACCAGGGTGCTCACGGACGCCGGAGTGGCGGCCACGCGGCTTTCACTGTTCATGATTTCTGCAGGAATACCGATGCGCATATTGAGCCTTTCTAGGTGCGGAGTGTTTCTTTCTACTAAGTAGATACTTTCCACACTACGCTGCATAATCTCGTCTTCAGCGGAAATCGGAATACTAGTTTAGGGTCTTTTACTGTGACTGCTTTCAAGGACCTCACCTCGACTTTTGGCCCACTAGGATTGACCGCTTTTGGGGGTCCTACTGCCCATCTCGGCTACTTCCGTGAGGTCTTTGTTAAGCGTCGAGGCTGGTTAAGTGAGGATAGCTACGCAGATACGGTCGCCCTCGCTCAATTTTTACCCGGACCAGCCTCATCACAGGTAGGACAGGCTATCGGCTATTTCCGCGGCGGATGGCTAGGGCTTATCTACTCGTGGTTTCTTTTCACAGCACCATCAGCAATCTTGCTCACTATCGCTGGTCTTGCACTGAGCCAGTCCAATATTGATGTCTCAGGCACCGGCTGGATCGCGGGGCTCTTGGCGTGCGCTGTCGGAGTCGTCGCCCACGCAGTATTAGGAATGGCGCGCAAATTACTCACGTCGCCACTGACGTGGGTAATCGCGATTGTCACTTTGGCAGTCTTGGTTCTCTTCTCAGCCGCTTTCCTGCACATCGCTATCATCGTCGCAGCCGCAATTATTGGCATTATCTTCTTATCCCCTCGCACTGCAGGAAACACCACCACGCCTGATGACAAAGGGAAATCCGCAGGTACCACTCCCGAGGCTTCTTTTGTTACACGCACTGTCTCCGGACGCGCAGCAATAATCTCACTCGCCGTATTCATGCTCGGGCTTGTCGGACTGTGGGCAGGCGCGGCTTTGATTGGGGGATGGTTCTTTACCCGCGCCAATGCCTTCTTTCAGGCAGGCGCTTTGGTCTTCGGAGGCGGTCACGTTGTTCTTCCGCTTTTGGAGGGACATTTTGTGCACAGCGGCTGGCTGGAGCAGTCAGAATTTATCGCAGGATACTCTCTCGCCCAAGCAGTCCCCGGGCCGCTGTTTACTTTCGCTTCCTATGTGGGAGCAGTCGACGCAGGGATAGGTGGCGCAGTCTTTGGCACCATCATGATTTTCTTACCTGGTGCGCTGCTGATGATTGCCGGTCTTCACTTCTGGCAGAAGTGGCAAAACAACCCAACGCTTCGCGGAGCATTTACTGCTGTCAACGCCGCGGTTGTCGGCATTTTGGCAGCTGCTCTGTGGGATCCCATCATCACGCACGGTGTTAACGGAATCGGCTCGCTCGTCCTTGCCGCCACCAGCTTTGCTGCACTGTCATGGGGCAAAATACCGCCATGGGTTATCGCAGCATTTGCCATCATCTACGGCGCGGTTTTCCTCTGAAGGTAGAAAATCTTCTTCGTCTGTTAGAACAGGGACAAGCGGTTGGAGTGGTAAACCGAGCCGAAAGGCGCATCAATGCGTACCCAACGGCTTAAGCCAGACACGCGTAGGTGGCGGGGCACGTCCATGGGGGCTGCGAAGCTGGGGATTAGTCCCAGGTTCGTGCAGGCGAAGATCATCCGCATCGGAATTTCCACGCTCACATCCCCAGATTCGGCCGTAACCACGGTTTGATTCATCAAACTTTGTGGAGGTCCCATGGGACCAGAGAATTGCCGGGCAAGTTTTTGGCCTTCATCAGCCAAATGCCGAACCACATCCACCGGCAAATTATCAATGAGCTTAAAGCCAGTAGCCGGCGGCAATGCACCGGGCCAAGATGGGTCGCGCGGGCGTCCCAAATTCAGTTCCAGCGGAGCATCCATGCTGGCCGAGGAAACATCGGTCGCGTTCAATGCTGACAACATGGTGTCAGCACCAACTACTGCCCCATCGCGGCTTACTGTGCCTTGCAGTCGGCGGGCTGCGACAACCTCAAATGGCGTAGTAGCAAAGACGTCCACTACTGGTGGATTACCGTCAGAACCGTCCGTCAATTGACGAAGACGCACCATAGCTGAGGCATCAATGCCCGTCACACGGGCAAGGAAAGAAACTATCCCTGCACCGCCGCCGTAAAGCACTAATGATTCATCCATGGTGCGTCTCCTTCTAAAATCGATGAAAGTGTAAGTTACTTATTCTCCATCGACTCTAGCGTGCAACCGGGTTTTGACTAGTCGTCGTATCCGATCTCACCCAATCCGAGGTCGGAGTTATCCGCAGACTTTTCTTCCTTGGTTGCTCCGATATCAAGCAGAACCTCACGTTCAGCATCATTGAGTGGACGTGGAGTTTGGGTATCTAGGTCAACAGCCACTTGGACGCACTCCACTACGCACGCGGTGCGACCATGCTTATCCTTGATTTCCTGGCGAGTCACAAAAGAGGTGTTTCCTACCTCAACTACCTGTGACTCCACCAGAAGCTCAGTATTGCCTTCAGGCTCAATTGGCTTGCGGAAGTCCAATTCCAGGTGGCGAACGAAAGCAGCGAACTCCATATCCTGTGAATAGAATTTATCTTCCGCGAACGCCAGGCGAGCTTCCTGGGCGATTTCAACATAGTTCGCGTTCATGATGTGTCCGTAGCGGTCAAAATCCGCCCAACGAACTGGAACGCGGTGAGAGTGAATGTAATCTGAAGCCATGAGGCGGCAATGCTCCTTGGGTATTTTTCCTGGTATGACCAGGGCACACATTAAATGATTGGGTTTAAAAATTCATTAAGTACTGAAGCAAACGAAAAGGCGATAGGACAAGGCACTTTCCTCCTCGCACTATCGCCATACAGTCTATTCAGACCGTGCCCAGGGCGCTATCTGCGCCATGGGCATCAAGCTTTCTGATTAACGCGTCAGCTTGCGGTGGGTAACGCGGGAAGGACGAGCGGCATCTTCACCAAGACGCGCAATCTTGTTCTTCTCATAGTCACCGAAGTTGCCTTCGAACCAGTACCACTGGCCTTCTTCAACGTTGCCTTCCCACGCCAGAATGTGGGTACAGGTGCGGTCGAGGAACCAGCGGTCGTGCGAAATAACCACTGCACAGCCTGGGAACTTCTCCAAGGCGTTCTCCAAGGAGCCTAGGGTTTCCACGTCCAAGTCGTTGGTAGGCTCATCGAGCAGAATCAGGTTTCCGCCTTCTTTCAGCGTCAACGCTAGGTTCAGGCGGTTACGCTCACCACCGGAAAGAACCTTGGATGGCTTCTGCTGATCTGGACCCTTGAAGCCGAAAGCGGAGAGGTACGCACGTGATGGCATTTCATTCTGGCCAACAACGATGTAGTCCAAGCCTTCAGACACAACTTCCCAGACGGTTGCCTCTGGGTCGATGTTCGCACGGTTCTGGTCAACGTAGGACAGCTTGACGGTATCGCCAACCTCTACCGAACCCGAATCTGGCTCTTCCAAACCAACGATGGTCTTGAACAGCGTGGTCTTACCAACACCATTCGGGCCAATGACGCCAACAATGCCGTTACGAGGCAAGGTGAAGGACAGCTCCTTAATCAGGGTACGTCCGTCGAAGCCCTTGGTCAGGTTCTTCGCTTCCACAACCTTGTTACCCAGGCGTGGAGGAGTTGGAATCTGGATCTCTTCAAAGTCCAGCTTCTTGTACTGCTCTGCCTCGGCTGCCATCTCCTCGTAGCGCTCAAGACGAGCCTTGTTCTTTGCCTGACGTGCCTTCGCACCGGAACGAACCCATGCGAGTTCATCCTTCAGACGCTTGCGTAGCTTCGCATCCTTCTTGCCAGCAACCTCAAGACGCTCGGCCTTCTTCTCCAGGTAGGTGGAGTAGTTGCCCTCATAAGGATAAAGCTTGCCGCGGTCGACCTCGCAGATCCAGCCAGCAACGTGGTCCAGGAAGTAACGGTCGTGTGTCACAGCAAGGACGGCGCCTGGGTAGTTTTCCAGGTGCTTCTCCAGCCACTCCACGGACTCCGCATCCAAGTGGTTAGTAGGCTCGTCGAGCAGGAGCAGGTCAGGTTCGCTCAGCAGCAACTTGGCCAGTGCAACACGGCGACGTTCACCACCGGAGAGCTGGGTAACGTTGGCATCAGATGGCGGGCAGCGAAGCGCTTCCATTGCCTGCTCAATCTTGGAGTCAACTTCCCACGCGTCAGCTGCGTCGAGTTCTTCCTGCAGCTTGCCCATTTCATCCATGAGCTCATCGGTGTAGTTGGTCGCCATTTCTTCGGCGATAGCTTCAAAGCGCTGCTTCTTCTCGAAGATGTCACCAAGACCTTCTTCGACGTTTTCACGAACCGTCTTCTCTTCATTCAGAGGCGGTTCCTGCTGCAAGATACCTACGGTAGCGCCTGGATCCAGGAATGCTTCACCGTTGGATGGCTGATCCAGGCCAGCCATAATCTTCAGAATTGAAGACTTACCCGCGCCGTTAGGGCCTACAACACCGATCTTCGCGCCTGGGTAGAACGCCATGGTGACATTGTCCAAAATGACTTTGTCGCCGATGGCTTTACGCACGTTCTTCATCGTATAGATGAATTCGCCCATCTCACTCCCCTTTATTCTTTCTGAGTTTTTATCACCACAAAGACTACCCGACTCAGAAAACAAATGAACGCCTGCCACCGGTATAAGCCAGCGGCAAGCGTGAGAGTCCCAAACTACGGGCTTCCTATATGGGCTATCCTCGGTTTATCCTGCATTTACTTTAGAAACCAACGACCTCCGGCATGGAGTCTTCTGCATCCTCCAAATCCACTTCCGCTCCGGACTCGATAGCCACTTCATCAGGGCTCATATCCTGTGATTTCATGCCAGCGTCATCAATGACCTCACGGTTATCGGTGAGATAGTCCTTATCCACCTTCAGTGGTTCACTGCCAGTGTTGAGCTCAATTCCTTCTGGATTATGGGTGCCATCCATGCGCTGAGATGCCAAAATATAGCGATTCATATCAATACCCACTTGCAAGCCACGAATGTAGGTTCGTTCGCGCTGCTTCTGGGTTTCATTATCCGTCCATGTATCGGTACACAATGAGCCCAGCGCTATCACGGGCATGCCGCGCTTGAGCGACTTAGAGGTATTCACCGCCAACTGGCCCCATAATTCAATGTTGATATAAACCGTGTCAGTGTCACGCCACTCCGGATCACCATTCGGCTTCACAGTTCGGAGTCGACGAGAGGATGCAATCCGCAGGCGGGTGTTGATTTTGTCATTATCAAAGCGGGTGACATAAGGGTCATTGGTCAAGTGGCCGGTAACGGCAATGGTGTACTGAGACATAAGGTTTTCTTCCTTCTATTGATTCATACTTGGTGCAATAACTTCCGAGCTTTCGCCCTCGAAAACCATCATTGCGGCGCCGTCAACACTTGAAAAGAGAAAAGAAGAAAACCTGTGGACAACTATGCTGACACATCACTTAAGTGTCACAGTTGTCCACAGGTAGACCGTGAATCCTGCCAATTCGGCAACGAAACCCTAACGCTCGCGGAAGCGTCCCCCATTTTCACGTTGACCGAGCTGCGCAAGCATCTGGTTGTATTCTTCCATTTCTTTATCGCCATCAACTTCTGCCTTGGCGTCATAGAACTTGGAATCGGAGCGGTCTTCCCGCAGCCAAGTGGTAAATAGCAGAGCAAAGACAATAGCCAATGGGAATTGGCCGAATGCCCACGCAATGCCACCACCGACTTTCTGGTCTTGCAGCAAATCAGGGTCCCATGGCAAGTCCAGGGAGAGGTAGTATTCCAGGCCCAAGATCTCATTGAGCTGCATGAGGTAGACCCCCATAAAGAGGTGAATCGGCATGGAGGCAAACAGGATACCTAGGCGGATGAGTGTCTTGGAACGCTTTGGAATCGGGTCGGGACCAATAACTTCCCAGAAGTAGATGTAGCCAGAAATCAGGAAGGTGAAGTTCATGATGACGTGGCCGGCATGTTCGGAGATCGCGAACTGGTATAGCTCGAAGGAAATGTAGAGAACGTAGAAGAAGAATAGGAACTGCAGCACGTTCACGATTGGATGCGTAATCACACGCAGAATCTTCGACTTGGTCAGCGCCACTGCCCAGTCATGCACGGTGGGCTTGCCAGGACGGCCTGATTCAAAGGCTTCCATGATCAGCGTCAATGGTGCACCCAGAACCCAACACAGTGGAATGACCATGGATAGCACCATGTGGCCGAGCATGTGAATCGAGTAGGTAGCTGGGATAAACATGCCAGCGCCGGAAGACATAAACACGGTCAGTCCGAGGGAGCCGAGCATCCACCACGTGGTGCGCCAGGTGGACCAGGACAGTCCACGCTTGTGTAGCTTCCACAGGGCGTAGGCATACAAGGCGGCCAAAATCAGGCCGATGGTGCCAAACATGACATCAAAACGCCATTGGGTCAGCACATTGCCCCAGGTAAGCGGCTCATTAAGTTCGAATCCCATGACAATCTGCATGGAGTTCAGATTCGGGTCGCGCGGAGGTGGCGGCGGGGTACGGCCCATCGTGATGGCAACACCAGCGGTTGCTGCCATCACGGCTAGTTCCACGATAGCAACGCGAATGAACAACTGAGGTTTCTTGGCCAACTTCGGGATGGTGAGCTGACGGTGAACGAAGCCGAAGAACACTAAGAGCAAGGTCAGCGTGGTCTTAGCCACGATGATCAGGCCATAGCGGGTAGTAAACCAGTCAGAGAATTCAATGCGGATAGAGGCATTGACCAGGCCAGATATAGCCATCACGACAGCAGCAACCAGCGCGAGACTGGAATAGCGACGTACCGCCATCGTCATATCAGGGCCCAAGCGCCGACCATGGGCAATCAATCCCATGATGCCGCCAATCCACAGTGCCATAAACACTAGGTGCCACAGGAAAGAGTTGGTGCCATAATCATGGTCCCCGCCGGAGGCCGAGTGGCCTTCCATACCCAGTGGCACCAGCATGAGGACTGCCAGCACAAATAGCACTGGCTGCATAGCCCACTTGAAACTTAAGAGTCCCAGCACGCCCACGACAGCTGCGATGACAGCGGTAATCACCCAGACCTGCGCGGTGGCTACTTGATCGAGTGCCATGGACATCATTTGCACATTCAGGACTTGGGGCAGCGGGGTGCCGGAAACATCCGACATCACCAGTGGCGCTTCCAGCAGCGCAATCAGGGCAACGCCGAAGGCAGCAAAAGAGCCAGTTCGCTTAGCGATGAACCCATCAACCGTCAGCGTTGCCTCATTCAAACGGGAGTTGTCTTTCTCCGGAATGGCTGGGCTAATGAAAAATGCTGAGGTTAAGAAGGACCCCACGGATAGCGCCATGAGAATCCACGCAATAGCGCGGAAGAAGGGCAAACCAAAGGTGGTGAGACGCCCCGGGTCAGGAATGCCCAGAGCAGCGAGTGAATCTGCCAAGAAGAAGAGAGAAATGAATCCGCCGACCAAGCCTGCGATCAGCGCTGCGCCTAGATAAATAGGCCAGGATGATCGAACATTGGGTTTGGGGTTTTCGGCGGGGTTTGTTGGCGATTGCTGCGCGGTCATCGACATGGCCCTTAGTCTACTGAGCGGCGCGCATGCCTCATAAATGGTGGAGATCGACTCCGTCACACATGCCAGTTCAAGTTTCTTGACCCCATAGGCTAAAATCACTGACTGTTAATCCGACTCAGCACCGCCCGCGGCGCTGAGCGGTATTAATGTCTCGCCTCCATAGCTCAGCGGATTAGAGCAACGGGCTTCTACCCCGTGTGTCGCAGGTTCGAACCCTGCTGGGGGCACGCAGGTCACAGGCGCTTTTAGCTTGCCGACGAGCATCTAGGGAGGATTTCCATGCTCGAGTTACCAATAATGACTGAAGTCATTTATACGGCAGCTAAAGTCTTCGATAATCTCCAAAGCGACCGCCTAGCCGCGCAATCTTTTATTGCCAGCGGCGATACCCGCGGCATCACCAGTCGAGCAGATCTCAAGCTGCTCAAAGATCTCAAAGACGCCGCACAGGTCGTCATTGATTGCCATAACGACAGTGTTGCGCTGAGTCCCGAGATCATTGTTTCTATCAACTCCGCCATGACTCGTTCGGCTGCGCTACAGCCAGGGAAGTTTCGGCAGGATAGCGATAACATTGGTGTCTCCACTCGTTTCGGTGATCACCGTCCAACTGCAGTAACCACAGCAGCTCTTCAATGGTTCATCGATGATGCATCCCACCTCCCCGCTAAGAAGGCAGCTGCCACGCTTTTTGTTTCTCTCGCGAAAGCTCAGCCTTTTGGGGACGGCAATAAACGCACAGCGCTTTTAGCAGCGAATCTCTTACTTCTGCCTCATAATCACGTTCTCACTGTTCCTTTTAGTGAAACCGACCCTGAGGTTTCAAACAAGTTCAGTGAGCTGCTCGCGCGTGCCTATATTTACGATGAGGTCAAGGAATGTGTCGAGTACATGACCAGCCGGGGCGTTATTTCTTTCTAGTCGAATCGTCTTTGCTTTAAATCACTCTGCGGCACAAGGGAGTATTGGGTTCTGTAGTTCGATAGGTCCGTCGCTTCCTACCCCTACTATGACGTAGCGAGCAGGTTTCGTAGATAATGTCTCTATGACTGCGTTTGGTGAAGTACTGGAACAACTCCGCGAAAATCAGCCTCAGGGCAAGTACGGCATCGCCTTTGAGAAGTTGATGGTGAATTTCTTCCGTACGGCTCCGGCTCTTGCGAGCCAGTTTGATGAGGTCTATCGCTGGGGTGACTGGCGCTATAACGGCGGCAAAGCAGATACCGGAATCGACTTGGTGGCACACCGCATTGATGACGATAGCTGGGTAGCTATCCAAGCGAAGTTCTATAAAGAAACCACCAGTATTCAAAAGAGCCACATTGACTCGTTCTTTGAGGCCAGTGGGCATTCTTTCGAAACCGAAAAGGGTAAAGAGCACTTCTCACATCGCTACATCATTTCCACCACGGATAAGTGGTCCAAGAATGCTGAAGAAGCACTCGAAAACCAAATGATTGAGACCAGCCGCATCGGTATGGCTGATATCGCTACAGCTCCAGTCAATTGGGATGTCGCGTTCCCGGGATCTGAGATCCAGATCAACCTGTCCAGGAAACAAGCTTTCGCTCCGCGTAAGCACCAGGTCGAAGCAATCGACAAGGTAATGACCGGATTTGAGAACAATGACCGCGGCAAGCTGATCATGGCTTGTGGCACCGGCAAGACGTTTACCTCGCTGCGCTTGGCTGAGGAATACGCGAAGAACAACGGAAATAAAGCTCGTGTTTTATTCCTTGTTCCGTCTATTGCGCTTCTTTCGCAGACGCTTCGTGAATGGACTGCTCAAGCCACGATGGACCTGCGCTGCTTCGCGGTGTGTTCTGATACGAAAGTCGGTCGTGCGGCCGAAGATATCGCTCCCCATGACTTGGAAGTTCCAGTCTCCACTAATGGGGAGATGGTGGCTCAGACTTTTGCCAGCGGCAAACGCGCGCAAGGTCTGCATGTGGTCTTTTCCACCTATCAGTCCCTTCCAGCTGTGTATGAGGCACAGGAGCAGGGACTTGAGGACTTCGACCTCATTATCTGCGATGAGGCTCACCGCACGACGGGTGTGACCCTCGCGGGCGAAGACGCCTCGAACTTTGTTCGCGTTCATGATGAGGATTACATCAAGGCGGATAAGCGCCTGTATATGACGGCTACTCCTCGCCTTTTCGATGATTCTATTAAGGGCAAAGCAGAAGAGCATTCTGCTGAGCTTGCCTCCATGGATGATGAGGCTATCTATGGTCCTGAATTCCACCGCCTGGGATTCGGCGAGGCTGTTGAAAAAGGACTGCTGACGGATTACAAGGTCCTCGTCATGACCGTTGATGAAGATGTTGCTGCGGAAGCTCTGGCATCATTCCCAAGTCCTGACATCAATCTGACCACTGCCTCGGCAATGATTGGCGCATGGAACGCACTGGCCAAGAGATCAGGAAAGTTACAGGGTGAAAAGGACGGCTTTGAAATTGATGCCGCTCCTATGCAGCGCACCGTGGCATTCGCCAAGGACATTAAAGCTTCGAAGCAGATTGCTGAATCTTTCCCGTCTCTCATTGAGACTCACAAAGCACAATTGATGGAGCACCAGGCACTGTCCGGTACTGATGAGCAGAACCTGGATCTTGAGGTTGCCGCGGACCACGTCGACGGTTCGATGAATGCGTTGCAGCGTTCCTCCCGTATTTCATGGCTCGAGGCCGATATGCCATCGAATGAGTCTCGAGTACTCAGCAATGCTCGCTGTCTGTCTGAGGGGGTCGATGTTCCGGGCTTGGACTCTGTTATCTTCTTCAACCCACGCAATTCCATGGTGGATGTGGTTCAGTCCGTTGGTCGTGTCATGCGCAAGGCAGAGGGCAAGGACTACGGCTACATCATTCTCCCGGTCGCGGTTGCGCCTGGGGTGAGTCCTTCGCAGGCCTTAAATGACAACACCCGCTTCAAAGTGGTCTGGCAGATTCTCAACGCGCTTCGCGCACACGATGATCGTTTCAATGCGAAGGTGAACTCCATTGCGCTGAATGAAGGAACCATGGATGACCTACCAATCCAGGTAGAGCCAGTCGAGGATCCAAAGAAGAAGCTTAATGCCGATGATGCCCGCAAGGCAGATGCCGCTTACGACGAGGGCTCCCTAGCGCAGCAGGTTGCGCTGTTTTCTTTAGAACAGTGGCAGGAAGCTATGTACACCAAGCTGGTGGATAAGGTCGGTACTCGTACGTATTGGGAAGACTGGGCGGATGATGTCGCAACGATTGCACAGTCGCAGATCACCCGCATCAAGGTTCTCGTCGATGGCGCTAATCCGAAACTCCGAAAGGAATTCGACCGCTTCGTAGAAGGCTTGCGCGGCAATCTCAACGACTCGATTACTGATGATGAAGCCATCAGCATGTTGTCGCAGCACCTGATCACAGCACCAGTCTTTGACGCACTCTTTACTGAGCATGACTTCTCTGCTCATAACCCGGTTGCCCAAGTCATGCAGCGTATGGCCGACGTTTTGCAAGAAGCAAACCTCGAGACCGAGACCGATTCACTAGAAAAATTCTACGATTCTGTTCATGTCCGTGCTTCGGAAGTCTCTTCGGCCTCCGGTAAGCAACAAGTCATTAAAGAACTCTACGAGCGCTTCTTCCAAAAGGCTTTTAAGAAGCAAGCTGAATCCCTGGGCATTGTCTACACCCCAGTAGAAATCGTGGACTTCATTCTGCATGCCGCAGATGACGTATCAAAGATGCACTTTGGCAAGGGGCTTACCGATGAAGGCGTGTGCATCCTCGATCCCTTCGCCGGCACGTCAACATTCATGGTCCGACTCCTACAGTCAGGACTCATCAAACCGGAAGATATGGCGCGCAAGTACGCAAATGAACTCTTCGCCACCGAGATCATGCTACTCGCTTATTACGTCTCAACCGTCAATATTGAGACGACATACAACGCCCTTCGAGCCGAAGCTGCACTTCGCAATGGCGAACCAGAGCCCGACTACGTGCCTTTCGATGGCATCGCCCTCGCCGATACCTTCCAAATCCACGAGGAAGGCGACATCCTCGACATGGATGTTTTCAAGAACAACAACCAGCGCATTGAACGTCAGAAGGCCGCGCCGATTAACGTCGTAATCGGAAATCCTCCTTACTCAGCAGGTCAGCGCTCGGCGAATGACAACAATGCGAATCTAAAATATCCAACATTAGATAAGAGAATCGCGGAAACTTACGCAGCAAAGTCAACGGCACAGCTGAAAAACTCTCTCTATGATTCTTATTTGCGAGCCTTCCGCTGGGCGACTGACCGGATTGGCACCCAGGGAGTAGTCGCGTTCGTCTCTAATGGTGGCTGGATAGACGGCAACACTGGCGATGGAATTCGTCTTTCGCTAGCAGAGGACTTTACGGATATTTATGTCTTTAATCTGAGAGGAAACCAGCGCACAGCCGGCGAGCTTTCGCGAAAAGAAGGCGGTAAAGTCTTCGGCTCTGGCTCTCGAAGCACCATCGCAGTCACCATTGGTATTAAGGACCCTTCCAGAAAGGGCTTTCAAATCAACTACAAAGACATAGGTGACTATTTAACTGCCGAAGAGAAACTAGAGATTGTAAATTCTTACTCTTCTCCAATCGATGTGATCGACTGGGAGCAGATAAATCCGAACAAATATGGAGATTGGATCAACCAACGAAGTGCGGATTTCTCTACTTTCCCTGTAATCGCTGCGAAATCAGCGAATGCAACCATCAAATTCTTTGAATCGTTTTCCTCTGGTCTCGCAACTTCAAAAGACAACTGGGTTTATAACAGCAATCGCAATCAACTTCTGGCTAATGTCGGTCAGCTTATCCGCACTTATTCTTTAGCCTCGAATGCATTTCTGCAAGACAAGTCTTACGCTAGCTTCACTGATTGGCTGACAGAGAACAGCGAGTTTTTGGATCCAGCGAGCATTAAATGGTCAGATATTCTGTACCGCAAGGCAGAAAAAGGCGAAAAATTAGAATTAGATAGTGAGTACGTGACCCAGGGACTCTACCGACCGTTTTTCCCACAGAATCTCTATTATTCTCCACAGTTGATGCACCGTAGGTACCAACTGCCTACGATTTTCCCCACAGCTATACACACCAATATAGGCTTCTACATTGTTAACCCGGGTGCATCCAAACCATTTTCGGCCATGGGCACTGAAACCATTCCCGACTTGGCTTTCTGGGGTTCGAATGGCGGTCAGTACTTCCCCCGATTCACATGGGAACCCCTCGAAGCTGACGACGGCGGGCTCTTCGCTGATGGAAACTCAAACTCGTCGAAGCAAGAATCATCGATTTACGGTGAGGTCGGCGAAGAAGTCTACGGCTACCGCCGCGTTGACAACATCACGGATGAAATTAAGAAACTGTATCGTGATTCTCTAGGTTCCGATATTTCTGGTGATGACATCTTCCACTTCGTGTATGGCAAGCTGCATGATCCGGAGTATCGCACAAAGTATGCGGCAGATTTGAAGAAAATGTTGCCTCATATTGAGACCCCGGCGACGCGTGACGAGTTCGATAAGTTCGTGGTTGCTGGTAAGCAGCTTATGGATCTGCACATCAATTATGAAGATGCGGAGCCATGGCCGGTGACGTTCAACGTCAAAAGCGATGAGAATGACCGCGAGACGTGGCGCGTGGTAAAGCTTGCCTGGGCGAAGAAGAAAGACCCAGAGACCGAGAGGAACGTCAATGATGTTACGACGCTGAAGTACAACAAGTATGTCACTATCACTGACATTCCAGAAGAAGCTGATGAGTACATGTTGGGGTCACGCTCAGCGCTGGCGTGGATTATTAACCGGTACCAGGTGAAGAAAGACAAAGCCTCTGGAATCGTCAATGATCCCAATGACTGGGCCGATGAGGTCGGCAATCCGCGCTATATTGCAGATTTGATTGGCAAGGTCACACGAGTAGCTATGGAGACCAACCGGATCGTTAAATCTTTGCAATCCTAGGCCGGATAGTAGGCGCAGCCCGCAGCTATTGTCATCGCAGGAGTCTGGTCACCGAGACGAGAAAAGACCACCAGATTCCCGTCATCACCGCGGCTTATCGTGCCGGGGACTCCTGCAATCGCCGCTGCATTGCGGGTGACAAATGCGCTTGCTTCTTCAATTGATGATTCGTGGGCAACCCGGCGCGCGAATTGCTCCGCAAGCGTGCTCGTACCACCAGCAATCGCGCCGCCATCTGTCAACCGTGCAACACCGTCGCTGACGGTGACATCCAGTGCACCTAAAACATAAGAACCATCTGCTTTGCCGGCTGCTGCCATCGCATCAGTAATAGCAAAAGCCCTATCTGGTGCAATGTTATAAACCATGTCGACGGTGCCATCATCTAGATGCACGCCGTCGCCAATAACTTCTAGTCCCGCTTCACCGCGCGCGCCTGCGCTCAGTAGTGCGGCGACGGCACCGGGATCCCGGTGGTGAATCTGCGGCATGGCATTAAAAAGGTGCGTCGCTGTCACCGTCGCGCCCACGGCCCTACCGCGCGCAATTGCTTCGGCCATCGTGGTGAAATCGGCATCGGTATGTCCCAGTGAGGCAACGATGTTGTGCCTGGCGCACAGTTCAAAAAGTGCATCCGCATTCGGGGTCTCCGGAGCGAAGGTAATCGCTTTTAAAAATCCGCGGCCCGCGGCAATGACATCAGTAAAGAGCTGCGGATCCCCGTCAATAATATGGGCCGGGTTCTGCGCCCCGCACCGGCACGCGGAAATGAAAGGCCCTTCCATATGAATACCTGCTATCAACCCCTGCTCAGCTAATCCGGCTAGCAGCTTAGTCTGCGCGATAAGCTCAGCGCCTGGGGCTGAGACCAGCGAGGCCCACAACGTCGTGGTGCCGCGCTGGCGGTGATACAGCGCAGCCTCGATACATTCTTCAACGGTTCCGTTGGGAAAACCACCACCGGCACCGCCGTGGTTATGCAGATCCACAAATCCCGGCACGATCAGCGGTTCGCTCGTCGTCGTCAGGTCGCGGTCTTCAACATCCCCGGTGTCCGTGATGTCATTAATATTGCTGATGTTAGTGACAACACCAGCGTCCAAGCGCAGCGTGGCCCTTCGTGGCGGCTGGAGGCCATCGTAAAGCAAGCCAGCTATCTCGCCGCTAAAAGGCGCCATGTCGGCCAGGGGTGCAGGTTGTGCGGGCATAGCCAACTCCTCAAAGCGCTGCTGGTAATGCGCCTCAGTCTAGCAAGGCGCACACCACCCACGGGGAGATTTTTAGGAGCTAACGTGAGCCTTTTCTAGCGATGGATAGTCGATGTAGCCCTTTGGTCCACCAGCGTAGAAGGTAGCCATGTCTGGCTCATTGAGTTCCGAACCGCTCTTCCAGCGCTCCACTAGGTCTGGGTTGGCAATGAGCATGCGGCCAACCACAGCGGCATCGGCGCCTAGTTCGTCGACAATCTTTTGTGCTTCATCCAGCTGGGTCACCACTGCAAAACCAGTGTTGAGCAGTAAAGGCCAGCCGTGGGTGTGCTGGATCTGTTGACGCAGTTCAGTTGCAACCGGGCTTTGTGGGTCATTTACGAGTACGGAGACATACGCGAGTTTCAGGTCTGAGATCTGCTCAAAGAGCGCCTGGTAGGTCGCGATGGTTTCGTCCTCATCAACTTCCGCAATGCCCTGAATATTGTGCTGTGGGGAAATACGCACCGCAGTGCGGTCGGCACCAATTTCCTCGGCCACTGCGCGGATAATCTCCGCGGTGAGTCGCGCACGGTTAGCGGGGCTTCCGCCATATTCATCCTCGCGCACATTGGAGTTTGGGGCCATAAACTCATGGAGCAAGTAGCCGTTTGCACCGTGGACTTCGATGCCATCTAGGCCGGCATCGATAGCCCGGCGCGCGCTGAGTCGAAACTCCTCGATGACCTGAGCGATCTCCTCCGTGGTCAGCGCCTCAGGAACCACGCCTTCGGTCTTTCCGCCAAAGCCACGAACTTCCCCACCGGTAGCAAGAGCACTAGGTGCTTTTACCGGCGCATCGCGCAAAAGGTCAGGGTGCGAGGTACGACCACCATGCATTACCTGAGCAAAGATGACGCCATCACGCTCATGCACGGCCTCAGCCACAGGCTTCCAGGCTTCCGTGTGCTCATCGGTAGCAAGACCTGCCTGGCCGGGGAAGGAACGGCAGCTATACGCCGGGAATACTCCCTCAGTCACGACAAGGCCAGCGGAAGCCCGCTGGGAATAGTATTCCTTGTGCAATTCGGTAGGGGTGCCGTCTTCGCCTGCACGTTGGCGGGTCAAAGGCGCCATGGTTACGCGGTTGTCGAGGGTGTATCGGCCGATTTGTACCGAATCAAAAAGCTTTGTCACTGTCTCCCTTTCGATGAGTGTTTGTCCAAGCGGTACAACTTCACGCCAAGACAATTAATTCCATGGGAAACTATTTCTCAAGGTCGATATGCCTTCAAGGCGGTTGAGCTACTCGGGTAGACCACGGGTGCAGTAGATTTGAGGGCTAGAACAAGTACTGAAACAAGCACTGAATATTTTTGCCTGAAGTGAAAGGATTTCCACACACCATGGCACTTCCCTCCCCCGCTCAAGATTCCTACGCGCTCATCACGGGTGCTAGCCAGGGAATCGGTGAAGCTATGGCACGCGATCTTGCCAAGCTGGGCCACAATGTCATTCTCGTTGCCCGCAGGCAAGAGGTTTTGCAGTCGCTTGCCGATGAACTCGTGGGCAACCACGGCATCGACGCCCTCAGCTGGCCAGCGGATCTGTCCAAGAAGGAAGATGTGGATGAGGTCATTTCTAAGATGGCTGAAACCAAGATTCACATCATTATTAACTCCGCGGGCATCGCCAGCTTCGGCAAATTCATGGACCAGGACTGGGAGTATGAAACCAACCAGTTCCAGCTCAACGCCACGGCCGTGCACCGTCTCACCCGCGCTGCATTGGACCAGATGCTGCCGCGACGCTCCGGCGCTATTTGTAACGTTGGCTCCGCCGCCGGCAACGTCCCAATTCCTTATAACGCCACCTATGTCTTCACTAAGGCCGGCGTCAACGCATTTACCGAAGCCCTGCACTACGAACTTAAAAAGACCGGCGTCACCTGCACCCTGCTAGCACCCGGCCCCGTGCGCGCCGCAGTCATCCCCGAATCCGAGCAGTCCATCGTGGACAAAGTCGTTCCCGACTTCCTTTGGACCACCTACGAATCCTGCTCTGAAGAAACCCTCAACGCCATGGCCAAGAACCAACGCCGAGTCGTGCCAGGCCCACTCTCCAAAGCCATGAACACGATTTCCCAAATCCTGCCCACCCCAGTCACCGCACCACTGATTGGGAAGTTCTATTCCAAGATGGGGTGAAAAGCTTCGCACGCTCGCTTTTCACGGGGGACGAGCGTCGAGTTTTCACTAGGATTTGGCGTCCAATTTTCACCAGAATGTGAAGGCACGCAGAAGGCTCGTTATGAATCAGCGTTCATAACGAGCCTTCTGGTTTCAACGGGTTTACTAGCCACCCGTCTTACTAGCTACTCGTTAACTGGAGCGGTGGTTGGGTTTGCTGGAGCATTGCCGTACAGCTCTGGCTTTTGCAGCTTGCGCTGCTCCCAGAAAGTCGCCCCTTTGATACCAAGAGCCTCTGGATCGAACTGTGGTTCCTTGCCAGCCTTCTTTTGCTCGTAGTAGTCCTTCATAGCCTTGAGAGCTGGGACCTGGAGGAACAGAATACCGATGATGTTAAGCCATGCGGTCGCACCCACGCCGATGTCGCCCAGTGCCCAAGCAGCACCAGAAGCAGAGGTTGCGCCAACAATAACGGAGATGATAACGAGAACACGCAGTACCCAGATGATGCCGCGACGGACATTAGAATTTGGAATCCAACGGTTGAAGTAGGCCAGGTTGGTCTCAGCCATGTAGTAGTACGCCAGCACAGTGGTAAAGGCGAAGAACATAATTGCTAGAGCCACGAAACTAGGACCGAAACCAGAGAAGTGAGCATCCATACCTTCTTGCACGAATCCAGGTCCTACCGCAATGTCAGAAGGCAGCATTTGACCTTCGTAGCGGATAGCACCATCTTCACTTTCGCCCTCGAACACGCGGTACATATCAGTAGAAATGATGATGAATGCAGTGGCGGAACATACGAACAAGGTGTCAACGTAGACAGCGAATGCCTGAACAAAGCCCTGCTTTGCCGGGTGCGAAACTTCTGCTGCGGCAGCGTGCTGCGGACCAGTACCCTGACCAGCTTCATTGGAGTAGATACCGCGGCGAACACCCCACATGATGGCGACGCCCAGCATGCCTCCAAATCCAGCGTTAAGGTTGAATGCCGAGGTGAAAATCAGGCTGAATACTTCAGGAATGTCCTGGTAATTAATGAACAGGATGACAAACGCAATAATGATGTAGATGACTGCCATGAATGGAACCACCATGGAAGCAAACGATGCAATACGCTTCACACCGCCGACAACAATAACCGCGAGGACGATTGCCAAAATTACACCGGTGACGGTGGTACTGATGCCCCAAGCATTTTCAACAGCAGAAGAAACTCCATTAGCCTGAATGCCTGGGAGGAAGTATGCAGTCGCCAAAATCATCGCGACTGCGAAGACAATGCCGTAAATCAGCATAAATGGAGCAGCCTTGGTGTGGGCGTACGCCTTTTCAATGTAGTAAGCCGGACCACCGCGATACTCACCAGTATCCTTGTCCTGCTCTTTATAGATTTGAGCAAGAGTACATTCGATAAATGACGTTGCGGAGCCGAGCAATGCCACGGTCCACATCCAAAAAACCGCGCCTGGGCCACCAAAAGCAATAGCGGTTGCAACACCGGCGATGTTTCCAACACCAACGCGTCCCGCCAATGACATCATGAGGGACTCAAAAGATGAGACACCATTTTCAGACCTTTCGCCCCGCACAAGTTGCCTAAGCATGTCTGGGATTCCACGGATCTGGATGAATTTAGTAACAATGGTGAAGTAGACGCCGGCCGCCAAGCACAGGAAAACCAACGCTGGTGACCAGATAACTCCGTTTAGCCAATCGAGTAAGGCTGCCATGAGGGCTCCTTTTGTTTGAGATTATTCGCACACACCCAACGCGAAGGTTCGTGTCAGATGAGGAAAATTGTGCCCTATTTACGTTGTGAAAGTGAACTGAATCACTCAATTTATTTCCAAACATTCGAGCTCACCATTTCGGTTGCTCTATAGAAATAGTAGCAACCTGCGGAATCGTCGCCAATGGTTACATTTATATACTTTCCCGGTACCCTAATTTGGGGGCTAAAAAATCGCATCAATAGCAAGGGCTAAGATGATGGGCATGTCTTCTACGCACACTCCCGCGAAACATGACCGCCTAGTATGGATTGACCTGGAAATGACTGGCCTCGAGCCAAAGCGGCATGTCATCGTAGAAATCTCCGCCATCATCACGGACGCAGATCTCAACATCATCGGCGAAGGGCTCGACATTGTCGTTCATGCCACTGAAGAAGAGCTCGCAGAAATGGATGACTTTGTTACCAACATGCACAATTCCTCTGGCCTAACAGAGGAAATCAAAGCCTCGTCCACAACACTGGCGGAGGCTGAAACCGCGGTTCTGGAACTCATCGAAAAGTACTGCGACCCTGAACACCCAGCTCCGCTGGCCGGCAATTCCATCGCCACTGACCGCGCTTTTATCCGTGAATACATGCCGCGCCTTGACGCAGCTCTGCACTATCGCATGATTGACGTCTCCACCATCAAGGAACTTGCACGCCGCTGGCACCCACGCGCATACTTCAACCAACCCGAGAAGGGCATGGCCCACCGCGCACTCGCCGACATCGTGGAGTCCATTCGCGAATTGGACTACTACCGTCGCTCGGTCTTCCGTTCAGACGAGGGCCCAACATCCACGGAAGCAACCGAAGCAGCCAAGGAATCAAACGCTTCCTACCAGGCGTTTTTGTAAATTCGGATAAGTGGGTTAATCTTTAATACGCTGCTTTAGAGCGGCAATGGTGGCTGTAGTTCAGCTGGTAGAGCACCAGGTTGTGATCCTGGGTGTCGCGGGTTCGAGCCCCGTCAGCCACCCCTAAAAAGTACCCTTACCTGCACAAACAGGTAAGGGTACTTTTTATGTCTGAGCCCATTCAGCTTTAAACTACGCTTAAGCGTTCGGATTCATGCCAAGTAGCACAACTACGTCGACGGCACGGATGACTACCACTCCTCGAAGGGGGGCTCAGCGATGCAGACCGTCAGTGGCCACAGCAACCTCAGAAGCCGCCTGTGCGCCTCCCTCCCCCACTGACGCCCCCACGACAATGAAGATCGGGCAGCGCGCTCCACAGACCGCGTGGGCGCACTGACCGATAACACCGAGAAGGGCTCTACCGGGTTCGTTCTGTGGCTCCTGTCGCCAAGAGGTCAGCCAGGGAGTCAGCGGTAGCGATGTCGTCCTCGAAGGCGATGAGATAGCCCCATGACTGGCCTACGTAGTCCGGTTTGCCGGCAAGCAGGCGAATGGCCTTCTCGACGCCGTCCTTCTTGCGCTGGACAATCTCGTCGTCGCGACCACGCTTCGACTTGCCCTCAATGATCCAGTGGGTGCCGTCAGCGGCCAGGACCACGAAATCCGGATAGTAGTCATTCTGCGGTGTGTAGGCGACAACAGCGCCCTCGTGCGGGTAGAGACGCTTCCACCACACCACGTCCGGGTCGAAGTTGAGGATCTCCGCCAAGCGGTACTCCCCGGAGAAGGAGTCGAAGGCTGCAGCCTCAAACAAGCCCTTGGACCAGGGCCCGTAAAACTCCCGCTCCCTAAAGCCCGTACTGGACTTGGTGGACTGGGCATTCACGTCCAGGCGCTCGAGGACCTTCTTGTCGAAGTCGAGGGTGAAAGAATCATCGATGGGCAGCTCAACCGGGGTGATGGTCGTCCTGGTCTTGGCCTGGCTGGCGGCCTTCTTCATCTCAGCGACGACGAGGCCACGCAGTTCCTCGGCGGCGGAGAACTTCGCCTTCTCCGTCCATGCCTCGATGCCCGCGTGCTCCATGAACGTCGGCACAATGCGGTGGGTGAGCTGATTGCGGTTCTCCGGATCCGTGGACACGATCCCCGTGGTGAGTACGCGGCGGATCAGTTCCGTGCGCACCTCCGCCTCCGACTGCCGCAGGCTCTCCACTGCTACTCGGTCAGCGTCCTGGGCGGTAATTGCCCCTTCGCCGGCCTGGTTGGCGTCAGCAACGATCTTCGTGCGCTCCAGATACTCGGAGGTGTTCCGGGTGCGCTTGGCCGCGGCCGTGACTGCCTCGGTCGAGATGTCCGCCAGCTCGAAGGGAGCGATGGTCTTCTCCATCGCCGTCGCCGGGAAAAGGAAGGTGGTGCCCGCGAACTCAGGGTTGATGGAGATCGTCACCTGCTCGAAGAGGTCAGCGTCGTCCACGATGTCCTCGTCGTCGGTGAGAGCACGGGCACCGAGAGCGTCAGCCACCGACCGGGCCGGTGAGCTCGCGGCATCGACCCCCGATGTCTGTTCCTCGCCGGTGGCCGGGCCAGGGACTTGTGGCCCCGTGCCGACCTGCGGGTTGGGAACATGCCTGGTGCCCGGCTGAGGCAGCACGTCCTCCGGGGCAACCTTTTCCTCGGAGTCGATGCCGAACTCGCGCAGGACGTTTTCGGTCTTGAGCAGGGAAACAAACGACTTGTGCGAGATGATGTCAAGCTCATCGATGGCCTCTACGCCAGTCAATCCCCCGAAGGGCAACCGCAGGCCACGGCCCATGACCTGCTGGGTCAGCGCCTCTGAGCCCATGGCCCGCAGGGTGCACATCACGGCGATGCGTTTGGTATCCCAGCCTTCGCGCAGCTTGTTGACCGAGACAATCACCCGCACCGGGGAATGCTCGGCGTCTAGATAGCGCAGAAAATTTTGGGTGGTGGCATCATCGTGTTCATTGTCGACCTGCAGCACCGCTACATCGCTGCCAGTGAAGGTTGCGGTGCGAAGGCGTGCGGCGGTTTCGCTGGCATGAGCGACATCGGAGCAGACGACGAACAGCAGTGGTTTGGTCTTCTTACTTCCGGGATGCGCCGCCCGCCACCCGGCATAGGCCTTCTCTTTCAGCGACAGCAGGCTCATGGCGTCCTGGAGCTGACGTTCCTCGGAGTCGTAGCCGGAGTTGCGGTAGACGAGTACGGGCTGTTTGACGTAGCCGTCGCTGATGGCCCGCCACAGCGGATACCGGTAGACAAGGTCGTCCTTCTTGCCCGGTGAGGCGGTCAGGCCCACGGTCGCCTGTGGCAGCAGCTCCTCCAGCGCCGAGCGGTAAACCTTGGCTGTGGACCCGAACAGGTGCGCCTCGTCGACGATGACCACCAGGTCATCCAGGGAGCGCAGGTGATCCATCAGCGAGCCGTACTCCTCCTGCCAGCGCCAGGTCTTGCGCCGCTGCGCCTCCTGACCGGTGGTCTGGGACTTGCCTCCGTCCTTGGGCGGGAACAGCTGCTGGACGTTGAAGACGTAGAGCATGGACGCCTCATCCGTGGTGAACAGGCTGCGGGTGCTCTCGGCCAGGGCGAATCCCTGGGCGTTGTCAGGGGTCACCATGACCGGGGGCCGGGTGAACCCGTCAATGTAGCGCTCGGAGCCGTGGGAGAAGTCCCGGACCGTCTTGTCCTGGACCACCGTATTGGGGGTGACGACCATGACGTTGCGGTGGCCCTGGCGGTTGAGGTACTCGATGAACGCCGCCATGACGAAGGTCTTGCCCACTCCGGTGGCCAGGTCCAGCGTGAGCTGGCCCAAGGGCGTGTACTCGCCGACGTCGAGGCGCCTGACCAGCTCGGTCAGGGCCTCCCGGTTGGGGGTGCGCAGGTCGAATCGGGAAGACAACTCCTCGACGAGGTTCTCGTCGTAGCTGATATGCAGAGCCATGGTCTACTTCTCCTCCTGGGCCGTGGTGTAGGTGAACAGGTCCAGCGGGACGTGGAGTACCCGGGAGCCGTTCTTGAAGCGTCGGACATGATCGCGCACGCCCTCCGGGACGATCGTCGCCGCGATCAGCAGTGTGTGGCCCTCGGGCAGGTGAGCCATCAGGTCGTCGACCTTGGCGTCGTCGAGGACCCCCTCGACGACCGCGAGATGCTGCCGGCCCAGGATCCCGTCGAAGTGGCGGTCCTCAGGAGTGAGGTAGAATCCCAGGTTCGCCGCCACGGACGCCACCAGCGTCGACCCAGTCGCCGCCTCCGTCAGGGTGGTCAACGCCAGGTTGTGGTCATAGCCGAAACACGACGGCGCCAGACGTGCCACCCGATCAAGTCCGGTGAAGTGGTGTATCTACCCTTTCGATAAAACAAGCAGCGTGACAGTCTCAGGGCCCGGCCCGAGCCTGGTGCTGGCGGGGAATCATGCGACCTCCACAGTGGGCTCGTCGGCATCGATGACGTTGGCAGCCATCATCGCCTTCGTCTGCTCCAGACTCGCCAACGACATGTAACGCTTCTGCTGGATCCAGTCATCATGCTGCTCCGCAAGCACTGCCCCGACCAGACGGATCACCGCCTCCCGGTTGGGAAAAATCCCCACGACGTCAGTACGCCGCCGAATCTCCCGGTTCAACCGCTCCGTCGGATTATTCGACCACACCTTCGTCCATACTGCCTTCGGGGCCTGAGTGAACGCCAGCAGCTCGTCTAAGGCTTCCTCGAGGTAGTCGGCGACGTGCGGGAACTTCTGCTCACAGAACGCCACAACCTCCCGGGCCTGTTTCCACACCGCTTCAGCGTCCGGTTGCTGAAAAATCGTGTGGAACATCGCCGACAACGTCGGCCACTGGTTTTTCGGCACAAGACCGGAGAGGTTTTTCGCGAAATGCGTGCGGCACCGCTGCCAGGAGGCGTTGGGCAGGACGTCGCTGATGGCGTGCTGGATGCCCAGATGTGCGTCGCTGGTGACCAGGTACACCTGGTCCAGGCCTCGGGCTTTCAGGTCGCGAAAGAATCCAGTCCACGAGGCTACCGACTCAGATGTGGCGACCTGCATACCGAGCAACTCCCGATAGCCTTCGGCGTTGACCCCGGTGGCCAACAGGACGGAAGTCTTCACGACGCGTCCGCCTTCGCGAACCTTCATCGTCAACGCGTCACACGAAACATACAGATACGGGCCGGTATCCAACGGGCGGGTCCGGAAGTCCTCCACCATCTGGTCGAGATCCTTGGCCATGTCTGAGACCTGGGACTTCGAGAGATTGTTGATCCCCAGGCTGGCGACCAGGTCGTTCATCCTGCGGGTGGACACGCCTTTGAGGTAGCAGGTGGCGATGACGGTGGTCAGGGCTCGTTCGGCGCGTGTGCGTCGTTCCAGCAGCCAGTCGGGGAAGAAGGAACCTGTGCGTAGTTTCGGCACGGCGACGTCGACGGTGCCGACCCGGGTGTCGAGGTCGCGGTGGCGGTAGCCGTTACGAACGTTGGTGCGCGACTCGGAGGTGGTGGCGTAGTCGGCGCCGCAGATCTGGTCGGCCTGGGTGGACAGGATCTGGTTGATGAAGTTCTGGAGCATCTGTCTCATCAGGTCCGGAGAGGCTTGAGACAGCAGGTCGTCGAGATAGGTGGTGGGGTCGATAGAATGGGGGCCAGCGGCCATCGTGGTGGTTCCTTTCGAGGAGATGTAGGAGTTTAGTCGAAAGGTACTGCGGTGGTCGCCTCGTGCATTCATGAGGTCGTCACCGGCAGTTACAGATACACCACGCTAACGGACGCAACCAACCAACGAGTGGAATCTCGTGAGAATCACCCGCTCCACCTTTGGGCCGCGTGGGGCAAAGTGGCCCGAGTTGTCCATCGATTGCTACACGATTGCTTCCTTCTCAAAATTCCTTACGAACGTTTACCAGCGGATGTCGGTCCTACGAATTAACCTGAATCAATAATCACTCCCCGAGTGTGGGGTAAGATGATGTCGCCAACAGCGGCGAGTAAGTGCTAGATGTGGATACATTAAGCATGTCCCAAAAATTCGGAGCAGGAGTACCGGTGCACGACCGTTTGCAAGAGAAGTTCAATCTGATTCGTCAGAACGCTATTCAGATGGGCTTGGAACCGGCCATTTCTCAATACCAGTCGTTCGGGTTTATCAAAGACGACGAAGCTGAACAGTTCCGTCATTGGTACAAGGCTGGAGTTGATCGCGTCGGTGAGGGCGGACCGGTGATGACCCGCACACGGGAGGGCTGGTACCCGGGAGCTCAATCCACGGACCCCACCTGGTCATATTTCGTCAACACGATGGAAGAAGAAGGCAAGGATTTTCAGCTTCCTTCGGTCCATGAATCAAGTGACGCGATTGTCGGTCTGACTCCGGATCCTGCAGTAGAACCGTACGCATCAAAGGGCCTTGTGGTCGGTTTTATCCAGAGTGGCAAGACAACTAACTTCACAGCTGTTGCTGCGAAGCTAGCGGACCGGGACTATCGCATGGTTATCGTTCTCGCCGGAATTCACAACGCGCTTCGACGACAGACGCAAGACAGGCTTTATCACTACCTCATTCCGGCAAATAAGGGCCGCTGGTTCCCCCTGACCAGCTCCTCCTCGGATTTTGACCTGTCGTCGTTGAATGACAATGACAAGACGACGAAGCACGACGCCGCTGCTTACCTGCGGAACCCCGGGAAAACGTCGCTGCTTGTGGTCAAGAAGAACCACGTTGTTCTGAAAAAGCTGCTGAAATGGCTCAGCGCACCCGAAGCAGTGAAGGCGCTCCAGAATCAGCAGGTACTGATCATTGACGATGAGGCTGATCAGGCTTCAGTGGCGACGAGGAGCATCAACCCGCTCATTCGTGAAATTCTGCAGCTGATGCCGCGAAGCACCTATATCGGTTACACGGCATCGCCCTTCGCCAACGTGTTCATCGATCCGAATGACAGCACCGATTTATATCCAAAGGATTTTATCTATTCGTTGCCTCAGCCGGAGGGATATTTCGGCCCCGAGGTTCTTTTTGGTCGTGACGTCCTCGATCGAGACAGCGATGACATCGACGGTTATGACATGATTCGCGAGATTCCAGAGGAGGACGAGTTCCTATACCGCCCCAAAACAAAGGATGATGAGGACGGATTCGCACCGACGATGACTAACGAGTTGCGCGACGCAATTTCGTGGTTTGTTTTGGCCACGGCAGCACGGTGGGGCCGGCAGGGACCCGTAGACAGCTCGATGCTTATTCACACGTCTTTCAAAACTAAGATTCACGAGTCCTATGAATCGGTCATTCAAAGGGAGCTCGATCGTCTAAAAAAGGCGATCGATGCATCCGCCAGCGCCGAACTGAATAGGCTCGAAAAACAATGGGTGTCGGAAGGTGCCAGCGTCCCTGCATCTGATTGGGGACGAGAAACCGAGCTGTTTGCGGATGTCATGCACTACGTTCCACACGTCCTCAATGACGTTCGCATCGTGATTGACAACTCTAAGAGTGAAGAACGCCTTGATTACGATGAACATGACTACAACACAATCATTGCAGTAGGTGGAAACACTCTCTCCCGTGGCATTACGTTGGAAGGGCTAGTTTCCAGCATCTTTCTCAGGCCTACAAACACTTACGACACGCTACTGCAGATGGGCCGCTGGTTTGGCTTCCGAAACGGCTACGAGGACCTGCCCAGGATTTGGACTACTGATTCGCTGCGGCGAGCCTTCCGCCATCTCTCCCTGGTCGAACATGAAATGCGTAGCGACATTAACATGTATCAGTTGCAGCACATGACTCCAATGGACGCAGCTGTGCGTATCAGAACCCATCCGTCGCTCCGTGTCACGGCAAAGATGGGTGCGGCGCAGCCGGCTCGAACGTCTTACTCTGGAGCGCGACTGCAGGTGCGCTATTACAAGAGGAACGATCTCGAGTGGCTCGAGAACAACTGGGACGCCGGTTTGGATCTAGTTCGGGCGGCAGAGCGGCTCTCGAAGGGAACCACACTGTCCAACGGAAGCTTGCTGTTCAAGAACGTCCCGGTCGGTGATGTGCTCAAGTTTCTCGACCGTTATGAAATTCTTCCTGACCAGGCAGACATCAACCGCGAGATGCTTGAGAAGTACATCACGGAGCGTAACGGTGCAGATCATCCGCAACTGACGCGTTGGAACATTGCCATTCGCTCGGGCCAAAAAGATCCGCAGGAATTCGCTGGGTACGACGTGCCATTTGTAAACCGTGCGCCTCTGAAGGACCCGTCGCCAATTGCTGACATCGGAACACTGATGACCCCGCAAGACCTGGTGATTGACATGCCGGAGATGACCACAAAGGAAGCGAAATCCTACACGGAATCCGAACTCAAGCTTAAGCGTCTTGAGTCGGACGCCACGAAGGATAACGGCTTGCTTGTGCTTTACCCGATCCACCGCAATAGCGAGCCGACGACGGAGAAGGCGAAGGCGGTGCGTTACAAGATGGGGGCACCGATGGACATTCTCGGCCTAGGCCTTGTCTTTCCTCAAGACAACCTTTCCGACAGCGAGAGGGCATCGGTTCGTTCCACCCACATGTCCGTCGATGTGTCTGCCTACCCGGAGGAAGTTGACATTGACGAGGATGTGTTCGCGGACGGAAGCAAGGACCATTGATGAGCGGGCTACCCAATGACTTTCTTGACCGGGCTTGGCGAGAACTCGAGGAGAGGGATTCTGGCGGGAACTGGTCTGCTATCCGTCTTCCAGAGTCAGCCATTGAGCGCAAATTGCTCCTCGCGCTAGATGAAAACCATGTACGTCATCTTCTTGTGCCGGCAGGCCCGGGCCGGTACTCCGTTAACACACGGAGTCCCCTCTCGGTGGGCGTGGATGAGCAAAGATTCGAGTTTGACGATGGCGCCGCGGTCGAAGGTCGATACCTAGACGTGTTCTGTCGGGTCCCGAAGCTGAATGAGCAGTTCGATCGAGTAGTAGTGGACATCTTAGAGTCGATCGAGACAGCCTCTGACCCAGCCCAGCGAGCTGTGGCAACGGTGAATTCGTGGCGGCGGCTTTTTTCCACTTTAGCTTCGGCGAAGTCGCTCTCTCTTCATGAGAAGTACGCGATTTTTGCTGAACTGGCGGTAATGGATCAGCTTGAGCTTCAAGCTGAAAATTTTTCGGCGAATTGGTGGACAGGGCCGAACCAGGATGAACATGACTTCGAGGTACCTTGGGCATCCATTGAGGTGAAAGCGATCGGTGTCAGCTCTAGAACGATTTCGATTCACGGAATTAATCAACTCTCTCAAAGCGGAGCCAATCCCTTGTATTTGGCGGTAGTTGGGCTGGAAGAGTCTGAAGAAGGACTCACAGTTCATGAGTTGCTGGAGTCTATCGCGAACCGTTCGTCGGAGGGAGACGATCTTCGTATGAAAGCTGCGTCGCTCGGGGTCTTTCAAGATGTTGAAGACTCAGTGAAACTGCGCGTGACCAAACTAGGGGTTGTCGAAGTCGATCACTCCTTTCCGAGGCTGACCGTTGAAGAATTAAGTCCGCTTTTGAGTCATGCGTTAGATGGAATCCAGTATGAACTTCGGCTTTCCGAGGTACAGCCGAAGTTGAAGTTCATCGAGCTAAAGGAATTGGTGTCTGAAATTGCGAGCTAACGCAGAATGGTGGGCGCAGCCGTTTCGTCCTGAAGGTGACAACACCGGAAGCGGGATAAAGAACCAATTGGGGCGCCCACGCCTTGGCGAGTACGCGGTGCTGGTGAGAGAAGCTGTCCAGAATAGCTGGGATGCGCGTCGGTCGGATTCAGGTGCGGTGACAGTGAAGTTCTCACTGAAGCGCCTTGGAGATCATTCCAAAACCTGGAAGAAGTTTCTCGGAAACTCCACGCTTCCAGGAAAACCAGGGCGCGCCCTCCGAGAGGTGGGGCCAGATTCGCTCGTTCTGATCGTGAGCGATCGAGGCACCGTAGGGCTCGACGGCCCCATCCGATCTGACGAAGCCGTAAGGGAAGGCCAATCAGCCAACTTCATCCAGTTTCTTAGGAATGTGGGTGAGGCTCGCGATACACACCTAGGCGGAGGAACTTACGGTTTCGGCAAGGGGATTTACTACCGAATTAGTGAAGCATCTGCGATTCTCGTCGATTCTCGCAATTTGGAGACGGGGAAAACTGGCCGAAGACTCATGGGCGCCGCCCTTAGCAATGCCTTTGATGATGAAGACGGGCGGCGATTCACAGGAAGACATTGGTGGGGAGAAGTCGTAGACGACGTCCCAGACCCATTGCTCGGAGAGCAAGCGGCTTTCGCAGCGAGAGATCTTGGTCTGCCAGGGTTTGCGGAAGGAGAGACTGGCTCTGACATAGTGATTCTCCTGCCCGACATCACTCTGGAAAACCCGAAGGAAACGCCGCAATCGTTAGGTGAAAGGCTACGCAGGCATATTTATTGGAACCTGTGGCCAAAGTTCCATACCCAGACCAGGCCTCAGTCGATTTACTTCAGCGTGGAAGTAGAGGGGGAGGCGCTGGACTTCCCGTCAATTGAGAACGTTCCCGTCTTGAGGGACTTCGCAAGGGCGCTTGACAACATCTCTTTGCGAGAGGGCATCGATTGCACGATGAAGAAGTACGCTAAGCCGATTGGAGAATTCTCCACTGAATGGGTTGTCCAATCCATGCTCGGTAGTCAGGGGGATGTCTTTGATTCAATCCTTGGTGAGGCACCAATCGAGGCTCCATACCGTCATATCGCACGTATGCGGCAAGCTGAATTGGTGGTGGACTTCCTGCCCACAGTGCAAATGCCGACTCCTGAAATCGGTTATGTCGGTGTCTTCAGGAGCACCGCCTTCGCGGATGAAAGCTTCGCTGTTGCTGAGCCACCGACGCATGATGACTGGTCAACCGCAGGACTAACAGGGGATGATCGCGGGATTGTTATTAAGTCCTCGTCCTTCATCAGAGCAGAGACTGAGTCGCTCGTAAACGCTCGCAGTGGTGCCAGGTCAAAAACCGTCCAGGGATTGGGTCGGCTTTCACACAAATTGGGCACGTTCGTGCAGGGCGCGACGGGCACCCGTGCCACGGGCTCGGGTCCAAAGAAACGACACCCAAACGGTAGCGGGAAAAATGCTAAAAGTTCCAGCAAGGGATTCAGTGTCCGTGGACGTTCTGCTGTCAGACTCTTTGAAGGCAATCCGACTGTTGAGTTGCCGATCGAGGTCGCGGCTAGCTTCCCCAAAGACTTGGTCATCGAAGCCTCTGCGTATGTCGTGCTCATCAAAAACAAGAAGGAAGGAAAAGATGGCGGCCCGTTAGGGTCTCCCGTACCCGATTTCCTCGGGTGGTTCGACGAAGACGGTCGCCTAGTCTCCACGGACGAAAAAGTAGATGCTAAGACATTGGGGCCAGGACACTTTACTGTGCGATTTCGGCAGATCGAGAATGTCGCACTTCGTGCAACCGTTGGAAGGGCTTCCTAGTGTTTTCTCCGCTTGATACGCCCTATTTGACCCCTTCGCCGGCGGCATTACATGCACAGGAGTGGTCCATCGAAAACGGCGACAGCCTGGAGCCTTTAGAATCGAGTATTCCGCATTGGAGCCAAGGCACTGACATTTATGTGACCAGATCTATCGAAATAGACCGTCCGGAGATCATTCGCACTACCGGTTTACCCGACGCTGCAGTTTTGGGCATCGCGGTGAGTTGGTTTAGCGACTCCACAAAATTTCGTCGATCCGTGTACCGGGCACCAATCGGTGTAGAACCAGTTCACATAAGGGCGAGGCTGTCCGGCGATGAGATTAGTAGCACAATCAAACTCCGGACATCGCTGATTCTTATGAACTCTCTGTCCTTCACTCCAGCGTGGGTGGCGAGCAAGCCCGGCTCCATGCTCCTTCGAGAAGAAGTACCAATCTCCGTCGAAGGCGACGGATCGGTATTTCCGATGGCCGTGGTGGATTTCACGTCTACCGCATACCCGAATAATGCTTCCTGGTACCTGGTTACATCGACACAGCTGGAGGCAAGATTCAGCTCGACGTTCCAAGTCATGATCAATCAACGTGATGAAAAGTTGGTTAAAGCGATCGAGGCGACAAAGCCTGACCGGGAACAGACCGCGTTACTTGAAAATCTCGAGCATGGAGTAATCGCCACGCTCCTCGAGCTCGCCTACTTCTTGAGATCTGAAGACAGTTTGGACCTCGAAGGGCACGAAGACGGTTCGGTCGGCGCCGTGTTGGCGGAATTTGTCGTCGACTCCGGAGACGCCACTTGGGACAGCGAGTCTGGGTCCTCAAGGGTCTCACACAGGCGAGCATACTTTGACAGTCTTGCTAGAGACATCGGCGCTGGAAGGATAATAAAGTGACCAATTATTATGTATGGCCCCGAATGGACAGGTCCACTGCTGAGTCATTGTTTGAGAAAGTGAGCGGTACGAGCGGACCGGAAGTCAATTTAGATGTGTCATCGTTTGACTACAGCGGTGTCGGCCAGAGGAAAAACAGCAGAGACCTTCAGGAGCTCAGGGACGCGATAATCGAGATTGCGGAGCCGTTCGGGTTTAGAGCTCGCCGTTCTTATGACGCGTACGACATGACAGATGATCCTGGTGACGATGCACGGTCGGACCTGGACCACAAGTTAACCCTGGCCTTTCATGAATTAGCACCCATGCGCTGGGCCGAAGCCGGTTCGAATGAGGTCTGGTCTTGGTTTTCGCTGGCGTTTCTTCCTGATTTGACGCACTGGCGATGGCGGTTCGCACGCACTAGTCAGGATGAAACATGGAATGTTGAGCGATGGATTGGGGGCGACCTCACTCGACACACGTGGGCGAGGTATTGGTGGCGCCCTGTCCGGTTTAATAACGATCCAGAGTTAATCGGACAGTTGACTGAGACTGAGATGACTCAGCTCCTCGAACGCCCTGACGGGCTTGCTGCTAACTCCACTCTGATGTCCGTATTCGGTACTAGGCGCGACGAGTTTTACCAGCTTTACGGACAGATTGGTATTCCCAGGACCAAGGCGATCGGTGAAATTTCGGCACGCCTCCTCCGCAGGCTCGCGTATGTCGATGATGCCGTGTTGTCGGAGAATGAGGTGAATGGACTGGTCAACGATTTTCTTGTTGAAATACGCGAGTCGTTGCCGCAGATTAGAGATGAGTGGGGAAAGAAGGAAAAAGAGAGGAGAACGAAGAAGACTAGGGACGTTCAGTGAGTGGTAGCGGTCCTGGCAGCCAGATTACGCAGCAGGTGGTCGGCCCGTGTAAGCACCAGCGCCTCGCGAATTCAGGAAAACGGCTGAGCCCAACTAAATTGGGCTATATGCCAACTGATGTCTCACGGCCTGTGTCCGGTCAATCTAATACCATGTCAAACATGAGTACTAACACTTCGTCCAATCGGCCAGGCACCCATCAGCCAAACGAGGCGGAGCGTTTACCCGCTCAACCTGCAAGTCAGACGATGTTATCGTCGGCTGATTCTTACAGCGCAATTCCGGGTATTACGAAGACGGAGCTTCCAGATGTTGTCGATCTGTTTAGCGGATGTGGCGGCCTATCGATGGGCTTTCAGAACGCCGGGTTCAAGGTTCTGGGTGCTTATGACAATTGGGATTGCGCAGTTGATACGTTCAATCTGAATCACCAAGGTGCCGGGCAACCCGAGGCAAGAATTCTAGATCTTTCGGACGTCGATGCAACCGTCGACGAACTCAGCAAGTACCGGCAGTCGGGGAAGCAGTTTCCTGCGATTATCGGGGGACCGCCGTGCCAAGATTTTTCTTCAGCTGGAAAGAGGGTTGAAGGTGACAGGGCTGACTTAACAGAAAAGTTTGCTCTAATCATCGAGGAATTTGAGCCTGAATTCTTTTTGATGGAAAACGTGTCGATAGCCGCGAAGGCAGGTGCATACCAGCGAGCGATTCAGCACATGAGGAGTCTTAAGTATGCCATTGAACCCGTTGTGCTCGACGCGTCGCTCATGGGAGTCCCGCAGTCTCGAAAGAGATTGATTGCCTTCGGCTCTAGGGACCGCTCTCTTGTGGCGCGCGTGTTGGAAACTTGGCAAGATAACTTAGCCGCTAAGCCGATGACGATTCGCGAATACGTTCGTGAGGTGGGACAAAAGGAGCTCGAGTTCGACCACTATTATCGTCATCCCCGAAGCTATTTGCGTCGTGGAATTTTCTCGGTGGATGAGCCGTCGCCGACGATCAGGGGAGTCAACCGCCCCATCCCTAAGACATATGAAAAGCATCCGGCAGATCCGGTGAACCCTAAAACAACGAGTAACCTCCGAGAGCTGACGACGATTGAGCGCGCTCAGATCCAGACTTTCCCCGCGGACTTTAAATTTAGTTGCGCCAGGACCAACGCGGAGCAGCTTATTGGGAACGCTGTTCCGGTTCGTATGGGGGAGTATCTTGCTAAGGGGATTTCTCAAGGAATCCTACGGTAGCGTGGCATGTCAAGCAGGAAAGCAGGACACTTTACGATGGCAGATAAGCGTATACATATCGGGTGCTGATTAAACCTTTCTGATCTGCTCTTCGAGCGTGAGGATGCTATCGAGTTCACTCTGATCGATCCTTCTCACTCCCTGCCTCCAATGGTTCGGATTCGTTTGGGCCTTGGTTTCAAGATAGTCTCCCTCCCACTTAAAAGGGACCGGGTTCTTAAACTCGGTAAACAGACGAAATCCGCATTCCAAAGCGCCATCGCCAGGCCCTTCTTTTTCTCGGACATCAGAAACAATTGCGATACCCAGATATGAAAGCGGGGTCTTCCCTGGATAAGCCCGTTGTCCGGTATAAAACACTGCGGTCTCGCCGGGGATGACTAGTTTGCGATAGATCCTTGGAAATCTGTACTTCACGCCTAAAACGTCCGCATATGAATGGCCGGAAGCCGTGTAATCACTGAATGTCAACGAGATGGGCATAAATCCATTATGGCAATCGCCTCGTCTTCTGCACGCGCTTTGAGCTATTTTATCGGCACGGCACATTTTCATCGTTAGCCTGGATTTTTCACGGGGCCTCCGAAGTGATGGTCGTTGACGCGACAGTGAACCCTCGCGGATGACGGCATGAGAAACCACCCCAGGGTGCCGGGGTCAGCGTGGGGATAAGGTCCTTTCCTCAAAACGAAGCGGGAGCTCGGAACAACAGGGACAGCGCAGAAACCAGGAGACAGAGTCAGCGTCTACGTCGGTACTCGGGCGTGTTGGCGCGCCAGCACCTGGCGCAGCAACTGTTGCCAGGGTGCGGCCTGATCAACACGTGGCACCAACCGCCGGGCATGCCGGATGACCACCGCGGCGATGCTGACGATCCGGGCCCGCAGGGTCTTCGGTTCCCACGCCCACCACTTCTCCTGATAATCAGCCTGAGCGTTCGCCAGTCCGGTGTACACGATGAGATTGTGTGCCAGCATCACCGCATAGATCCACGCCTGATTCATCCCGAAGCTGTGGTGCGGGAGTTTCGATAGTCCCAGGTCCTTGAGGTTTTTGATGCGCTGCTCGCATCGCCCCCGCAGGCTGTAGGCGCGGTCCAACCGTTGCGGCTGCCCCGGCAGGTTCGTCACAAACAACCGGACCCGGCGGCCGTCGACGTCGGTGATATTCAACTGTGCTCCACTGGCGGGGTGTTCGGCTTTCATGATGACCCGCATCCCGTCGGGGTGGTTGTCCAGGTTGATGCTGATCGTCGGCGGGCGGCGTTTACCCCAGGTACGAATGCGGTCGGTGATCTCAGCGATGAACCCGGTCTCCAGCTGTGCTGGCGTGCCGTCCGGGCGCAGGATATGCGACTTGACCAGCTGGCCGGTGGTCGAGGCTATCTCCCCGATCGCTTCGGTCGCCCGAAAACCGACAAGGTAGCCGTGCCCGAGCTCGTCGAGGTGGGTGAGGAACTTCGTTGATCCGCCACCGGCGTCCGATCGGATCACCAGGCGCTTGCCCCAGGGTTGACCGTCGGCGTGTTCGGGTAGTGACGCCAACGCCATGGCCAGGATGTGTTTGTGGTCGTCGATGGTGTTGGAGCCGGCTTTGCCGGTGCGTAGTTGGACGGCCAGGACTTCGCCGCCGTGCTGATCGCCGAAGTCGACGAAGGCGCACAAGGGGTGGAAGCCGAAGTGCTTCTTCCAGGTCGGGGTGGCCAGCTCTTTGTTGGAGTGGGCACGTATTTCGGTGGCGTCGATGTCGATGACCAGTGGATTCGACTCGGTGGCCCAGTAGGCCGGGTTGCGGTCGGCGAGTTGGTTCCAGGCCCGGGTGCGCAGTGTTTTCATCGCCGCGTAGTAGGAGGTCTGCGCGTGCTTGTCATCCTCGGCGATGTCCTGGTGCCGGCGGTGGATCGTCGAGTCCGACGGGATCTGGGTGATCAGGCCGGTGGCCACCAGTGGGGCCAGCAGGTCGATGTCGCTGGCGTCGTCGGCGCCGAGGATCAACGCCAACGCCATTGAGGTCATCGTTGAGCCGATGGTGTGTGTCAGGGTCGGTTTCTGCAGTCCGAGGAACGCCTCGTCGACGATGTCGGTGACGCCGAGGTTGGTGGCGGTGCGTGCGAAGGCGATGAGCCCGGCGTTGGAGCAGAGCTGGCGTGTTGTGGGAGGCCCGATAGTGATGGTGGTAGTCTTCACCGTGTAGGTGACCTTTCTGGTTCGGAAATTTCTTGTGTGGTAACAATCAATTTACCTGGTCAGAGGGGTCACTTCTTCTATTTTCGGGGTCGTGTTAGACCATCACCGTGAAAAGGCCGGGCTAGGTCGTGTTACGAAAGTCGTTTCAGCCAGTACCGGATCACCGCCAGCGCAACCGTCGCCGGTCAAGTCCGCGGAAGTGGGGGGTGTCCCCCCGAGGAGTGGACACGGTGTTGGTGTCGGTTAGGCAACGAGGCCTACGGTAGCAGCTACCGTCGCGGACTCGAAGACAACAGGTGAGCGGTAGCCCAGGGCGGAGTGACGCCGGCGGGTGTTGTAGCGGGTGACCCACCTAAAGACCTCACGTCGGCACGCCTCGGCGGACTCCCAACCACACGCCCCTTGCAGGGTCTCACGCTTGAGGGAGGCGTTGAAAGATTCGGCCATCGCGTTATCCGCGCTCGATCCGATCCGGCCCATCGACTGGCGGACCCCCAGCCGCCGACAGGTGGCCTGGAAGGCCGACGAGGTGTATTGCCGGCCGTGGTCGGAGTGGAATACCGCACCGCGTAGTGAGCCGCGTGCCCGGGCCGCGTTTTCCAGGGCGTCTTCGACGAGACTGGTGCGCATGTGATCAGCGATCGACCAACCGACCAGACGCCGCGAATATACGTCGATGACGGTAGCCAGGTAGAGGAATTGCCCCTGGCCGCAGGGCAGGTAGGTGATGTCGCCGACGTAGATTTGATTCGGCGCCTCAGCCTTGAACTTCCGCTTGATGAGGTCATCGAAGACGCGCGCGCCCTGATCCTTGATGGTGGTCTTCTTGGGCTTGCGCAGGTTCACTCCGATGATGTTGTGGGTGCGCATGAGCCGTTCGACGCGTTTGTGGTTGATCGGCTGATCTGCGTTCTCATTGAGCTCGATGGTCATCCTCCTGACTCCGATGGTGCGATCGAATTCCTCGTGGTACTCACGCATGCGTTCCACGAGGGCTTCGTCCTCGTCCTGGCGGGCGTTCCGTGCGTCGCGTCCCGAATGCCATTTGTAAAAGCTCGACCGGTTCAGGCCAAGCACGTCACACAGCCGCTTCACCCCGTGGGTGTTCCGGTAGTCGTCAACGAACTGGAAGCGGCTCACCAGGTCGGGGCCTGATCCCCGTTTAGTGGACACGCTAGAACGGGGTCCACTAAACAGGGTCAGTCCCGAGGGTGGCTCACTGCCCGTTGGGCGATAGTCTGAAGTGAACATTCATCGTCATGAACGGAGGCCGTCGCCCCTATGGACATCAACAACTCGGCGGCCCGGCGAGCGCGACGCCAGGGAGTCGACACCATGGAGATCACCCCGCGACGCCTGGCCACGGCACGGCGATTGGGCAACACTCCGGCCAAGGTCATCCGGGCGAGCTGGGAAACGGTGTTCCAGGCGATCGATGACTCCGCCGGACCGCTGCGCAGGTAGCCGCACTCGGGAACAACACAACCTCACATCCACCCCACGACTGGAAAGGCGGATGCGGGGCTCCACTCTGGGGCCGGCACGCGGGAGAGGTTGCCGGGCCGTTACAGACGTTAACCACACGCTGCGGTTCCACCCCGGCTTTCCGGTCGCGGTGCCCTGGCTTGAGTCGCTCCCAACGCCCTGGGGATCCGGGGCGTACCGCTCCCGGGTGCTTCACGATCGGCCCCACACAGCTTCACAATGCGCTTTCCTCCCACAGGTCAGACGCATTCGGATTCTGACCTGACAGCCTAGGACGACAGGTCGGGGGCGTTAACAACTGACAAATAGGTTAATCGCGAACAGAGCGCTAGTTTCATAGGATGTCGAGATAAGCTCCAGAGAAAGGGCACTGGGTAACCAGCAGCAATATGTCAGGTCTTAGTCCCGGATATGTCATCCAATTGCTTAACCAAGGTAAGAGCCAAACCGAGATCGCCAATGCTCATGGCGTCTCTCGCCAATATGTTCACAAGCTCGCCAAACAGGGCGGCCTGGAATCAATCAGCACGCAAGTTACTGAAAATCTTCCCTGGGAAATTGGGCCCGACTACTATCCAAATACCATCTACCAGGCCCTACGCCTGTACAGGAGCTGGAGAATCGACCCCGCTGGCCTTTCAAAGTCTTCCATGACGAAGATGCGGGCATTCCTCCGGAAAATCGTAGCCTTCAACCAGGTGGTCGACTTTGACCCCAACTACCCTGCAGTTCCCGGATTCACTAACACCCCAGGTTTCGCCTACCTCCCACGCACCGAAGAGGACAAAGACCTCATCATCAAGTGGAAGCCTGGAGTCAAGCTGACCTCTCAGGGTAGGACTCTATGGACCCGTCCGTCAGAAATTCCCTAAGGGAGATTGCTACACGCGAGACCCCAGACATTCAAGACACGAGCTGTGGAATTGAACTCCAGCAATGCGACACGCCTTACCCTAAAAATGCGCCCCTACAGTGCCGAGGTTATGGTCACTAACGTATCCCCGCCCTCGCAGCAATCCCCCCCCCGAACGCTGCGTCTGTGGCGGGGATGCGCGTATTTCCACCCCGCCACGCGGCCGTGGGGCCTCCTGCTGCTTATCCTCCAAACTGGGGCCCCGTGCCCTTTCCCTTGCTCAGGCCGCGGCTGGGGCCGCGCCCAGTGCCAGAGCTGGCTGCCATAATCCGTCGCACCTGCTCGGGATCGGTAACCGGGGTCGCGGCCGCCTGTCGGGTTTTCGCGTCAATCTGCTGCTCCGTGGGGCGCACCGGCGTACCGATCATCAGGGTGGCCTCTGCCTCACGGCGCAGCTTGCCCATCGCCTGCGTGCGGGCCTGGTCGATGCGGTCCTGGCTTCCACCCGACAAGACCTTGATCAGCTCCATGGTGATGCGTTTCTCGCCGCCATCACGGGTGAGCAGATCGGCCACAGACTCGTTGAACTTATCGTGGCCGTGCCGTAGTCCCTGAGTGAAACCGTCGGCGTGGGCAGTTTGCTTGATCTCCTCGGCCTCCTCGCGCATGGTGGCCACTTCCTCGGCCGCCGCGGTGAGTTTCTGCTCGGCCTCCGCCAGAGAGTCCTGGGCCCGGGCTCGGTAGACGGCGGCATCAGCCACCGCCTGGTCGGCCTGTGCGCGTTTATCCGCGGCCGCGGCCTCAGCGCCGTGGCGAACCCGCTGGGCGGCCTCAGCGGCCCGCTGCGCCACCCGCTGGGCGTCAGCGGCCGCCTGGGCCTTGATCTTGGCCACAGCCTCCTGCGCGGCTTCCTGGGCGGCCTGCAGCCCTTCAGCCTTACCGACCGCATGCCCTTCCTCACGGGCTTTACGCTTCAGCTCCGGCAGTGAGGCTTCTTCGGCCTCCACGGCTCTCTCCCGGGTCTCCACCGTCTCTTCACGAGCGGTTACAGCGTTTTCGCGGTCGCCAAGCTCTTCTTTCACCTCATCCAACTTGTCGGAGAAGGCGAGAACGTTGCTCATGTCGACGTCCACCTCCTCCCTGGCGAACCGAAGTTTCTCAATGTCAGCCTTGAACAGGGCGACATCGTTGTCGAAGTTCCGTTGCGCCATACCCAGCACCGCGGCATCGGCCGTGTACTTCTCACGGTCGGCCGCCAGTGCCTGCTGATCGGCTTCCAACGCCCGCCGGGCATTGTCCTCGGCGGCGTAGCGGTCCTTGTCCAGACTCTCGTGGGCACGCTCCGAGACCTCAAGCTCCACCTCGTAGCCCAGCGAGCGCATGTACTCACGCAACCCCTGCTGGTACATCCGCATCTTCTGGGGACCACCCATCTGCTGGCCGGCCTGGGGATGGTCCTCGGGGTAGCGCACATCCCGGTGCGACCCCCACGCCTGCGACGCCTCGACCCGCAGCACCCCCGGCTTCTCGGGATGCTCTGCGAAGGTGTCGGCCATGATCTGCACGTGCGGGGTGGATTCGTCATGCTGGACGTTGAATCCGTGCACGGCCTCACGCCCGCCGGGCAGAACGTGGTCGGCGAGCCACTCCGTGGCGTCGATCAAGTAGCGGTTCGCCTCGGCCCGGTCACGGGCCACCCACCGCGACCGGCGCAGCTCCTTGCCGTCCTTGTCGAGTTTGATCTGACCGTCCTCGCCATGGACGGGGTAGTAGCCAGGCACCTCCGTGCAGAGGGTCCGCGGCAGGTGCACTACCAGTGTCGTAGTCTCGAACGATGTGGCGCCGATCTTGCGGCCCACCTGTGCCGCCCGGTCATCGCCGTACGTGACGACCTCGTCGACGGACTCCGGAGTCCTCCAGCCGCCGGTATCCGGGTCGAACATGAAGCTCTCGTTGAGGTGGGTCTCATCCAAGACGATGTTCGGGTTCTTCGTTGCGTGGTGCTTCGCCCACTTCTCTTCAAGCTCGCGCATCATCTCCTCCAGCAACCGCTGTCGGTCGCCGGTGGTGCCGGACTTGCCTTTGGCGTGTCCGGTCCCGTGGCGGAGGTGGCGCGCGTTGAATGCTGCCCGGCCTTTGTCTGTCATGTCTCGTTCCTTCCGCTGGCTGTCCGGGGCCATGACAACGGCCCCCTGCAGATGATCTGCAGAGGGCCGTCACCGCGTGGCCGCTGGGGCCGCGCTGACTGGTTTACTGGGTCAGTTCCGACCCGGTTTCCGGTCCAGAACTGACCCAGTTCTGACCTGGATTCCGAGCCTCAGACACCATCGTCGCGAGCTTCCTCGCGGCCTTAATGTCAGCCTTGAGGCGGGTCACGTCGTGGCGGATTTAGGCCAGTTCCAGGGCCTCGACCTCGTCGGCGGGCAGGGTGCGGGCGTGGGCGGTGATCAGCTCGGTCAACTCGTCGTGTTCAGCGATGAGCTTCTTCTGTTCCAGCTCGGCCAGACGACGGGCGTGGGCGTGCTTCTCGGCGTCGATCTGGGCCTGAATTTCGGTGGGGGTGGTCATGGTGATTGGCGTCCTTTCGGGGTTGTTGCGAGTTGTCTTCCTGGGCAGGCGGCGCACCGCCCGTCGGTGGGGACCGTGGCCGCCCAAGGCTTGGAAGCGAGATCATGCAGCCTCACCAGCCGCATCCAGCACGTCCTCGACCACGCACTTGATCACGTCGATGTCGGCGCTCTTGAGCACCCGGGCCCGCCGATCCCGCTTGCTCATGTGCTCCCACTGAGCACGGGTAAAATCTCCGTATCCGAGACTCGACAACCACGTGAGTTTGTCAGTCACCGACTGCTTCGAGGCCAGTACCGGCAATGACCACAAACCTTCCTTGTGGCCGGCGACCAACTCGGTCAGCGTGGCACTGTCGTCGGTGCGCACGCGTCGCTCACCGTCGTGGCCGATTCGACGCTGCAGGGTCCGCCATTGCTTGACGGTGCGCAGACACCCTGTGGGGCGGTCATCCCCTGTGGTCCCCGGACGATTGGCGGCAATGTGTCGAGCCTTCTCCTTGGCCCGGGTGTAATCACCCACCGTGTCCCATGCCGTGGTGGCGAACGAGGCAAACTCATACTGCTCACCCTCGAATGGCACCGTCTCCGCGGTCATCGACGACCACACGGGCTGTCGCTTCAGGTCGTAGTCCAGGCTCCGGTCAATCTGGGTATAGACCGGCATGAAATCCACCCGGTCAGTGGCGTGCGATAACTCCCGAAAACTCGGAAAACGTGTGTAGCCGTAGGTCACTTTTCCGGTGCGCGACAGCACGTGACGGCGGTACCATGCCCGCTCGTCAGGACTGTCGCGCTTCACGCTTTTGGGGCTTTCAGCCCGTCCTTGGCCAGTACGCCATCCTCCTGCATAGAGGAGTTACCACGAGTGGTGACGTTGACCAGATCAGTCTGGGAGTGCTTAACCTCCCAGACCGTGGAATCCCTCCGGGTTCGTATGGGCGAGATATTGGTCGAAATCAGCGATGATTTCAGAGAAGAATGGGACCGCGACAAAGCACGGGAATCTTCAAAAGCTGTCCAGCAATTACGTAATGATTTGGATCAGTCTTGGTCAACCGTTCAGTTTGCAAGAGACAGCAGGCGACGAAATCCACGTCTCCTTTTCCAAGGAACCAGCAGGGAGAAATACGAACAGGTTTTGACCGGACTCGATGAAGCCGTCGCACACCTTCGTAACCTCACCCGCACGCTGGAAACTACAAATTCTTCAGAATCACCCGGAGGCCAGCGTTTCCGTGAGCGCTGGTCGGAGATCCTCAAAACGATTGCTAGGCGAATCAGTGATCCCAACGCAGATGTCGAACCCTCTGTTGACGAATTAGACCGACTGGCGCGAGAAATGGTGGCCGAAAATCAGCTTTCTGAAACAAGCTGGCCACTTTATGGTGCGCTTATTTCTTCCACTCGCAATATTTCCGTACTCATTGAGCAGATGTCGACTGCGACCGAAGAGCAGCGCACGTAAGAACTACATGATGCCAGCCAGCAGCTCTTCGCTGCGGCTTCGACCCTCGCGGTCTGGAATGTCGCCTGTGATGAGGAATTCATCGACGGATAGCTGCGCGGTGGCATCGGCAAGCAATGCTCCCACCTCTGCCGCTGTGCCATAGATAGCATTGACCAGCGATTCATCAATGCGCTTCTTTTGCTGCGAGGTCAAGGAATCAATATCCAACTCCGAGGCTGTTCTGAGCGGATCAAACACACCCGTGGAACGCGAAAGCACCTGCGAATAGGCTTCCGGCAACAACAGGTTCCGGGCGGCCTCCGTGGTATCTGCTGCGGCGATATTCATCGACGCAATCACGTGCGGGCTATCCAAGACCTTCGAAGGCTGGAAGTTCTCCCGATAGGCCTTTATAGCATCTGCCTGCGTGGACAAAGGCCCACCCGTAATCACTCCAATGCCCAGCCTTGCCGCCGTGAGCGCTGAGCGGAACCCAGCGAGCATATAGATGGGTGTGCGCGCATTATCTGCCGGGTAGGAACTCACCGCACCTGTGCCAGCGAGATATCCCAACAGCTCCTCTACGTCATCCTCCAGCCGCGCCTTAAGCTCCTTCGGCTCGCCCTGCCGCAGTGCCTGGCGCACCGGCTTGGTAAAGCCCACCGACGAACCCAACCCGATATCAATGCGCTCCGGGAACAGCGACTGCAATAAACCAATTTGCTCTGCGATGAGATACGGCGGATGATTCGGCACCATAATCCCACCCGTGCCCACGCGGACGGTGCTGGTATTGGCCGCAACATAGGTTGCTAGCTGCGCCGGCTGCGAGCCCGGAATCCCTGGCACGCCGTGGTGCTCTGCTACCAAGAAGCGTGAAAAGCCAAGTTTCTCCACGTGCTGCGCGTGCGTTGCCACACCTCGCAATGTCTCATCTGAGGTCTCACTGTGGGTTCCGGCTGCCCGGTCAAGAACAGAAAAGCGCATAAGTACGACTGTACTCATGCGCGCATTGCTCTGGTAAAAAGTTCGCCACCAGCTTAAGCGTTACCGGCGGACCATTCTTCCCAGGACATATTCCAGTCACCCAGACCGTCATAAACAGGCAGGGTGCCCGCCGTGGTGTTTTTCACCAGTACGATGTCGCCACGCTTGGTATTGTTCATGAACCACTGGGCAGCTTCTTCTGTGACATTGATGCAGCCGTGGGAGGTGTTAGTGTTGCCCTGTGCCCACTCTGACCACGGTGCGCCGTGCACATAGATGCCCGAGTAGGACATCTGCGTCGCATAATTGACCATGGTCTTGTAGCCGCCGTCTTCAATGGAATAGCCGAAGGTCTCTGAGTTCATCAACAGTGACTCGTGGCGGTCACCAATTATGTAGCGACCATTCGGGGTAGCCCAGCGGCCGCCGTCTTTGCCCAAGGACACGGGGATTTCGCGCAAGACTTCACCGTTCTTGTACACGGTCATCAGCTTCGTGGCATCATCCACAATCGCCGTCACGCGGTCACCGATGGTGAAGTTGGTTTCATTGTTCTCACTACCAAACACACCGTTGCCGAGGTCCACGCCCTGAATATCAACGTCCACGTCTACTTCAGTACCTGGCTCCCAGTATTCAGCCGGACGCCAGCGCACCTCAAAGTCATTGAGCCAATAGAACGCACCTTCAACCTCTGGCGCGGTGGTCACGGTAATTGCTTCCTGAGCCTTCTCGCGGTCAGGGATAGCAACACCGAAGCGGATACCAATGGTTTGGCCAACGCCAACCTCAGAATCAGGCAGTGGGGACAATGACGCCGCAGTGGTATTGACCATCTCAGGGGTCTTAAACGTCACTGTTGTGGACTCACCATTTTCATCAGTGGCCTCGATTGTGTACGTGCGGTTGTAGCCCAGTGTCTCAGCTGAGCTCCACTCCATCCCGTCTTCAGAAAGCTCTTCCATGACCTCATAGCCTTCTTCATTGGTCATAGTGACCTCTTCCAAGCCTTCACCCTGTGAAGTCACGGTGACAGGCTCATAAGGATTATGGTCATCGTTGCCATCTTCGACAGAGACTTCCGGAGCGAGCTTTTCTTCCTCTGCTTCTTCCGGTGCAAGATCTTCCGACGATGAAGACGCTGCCGCCGCTGCCTCTTGATCAGCATCGGTTCCACGGTCAATCGTGCATCCTGCCAATCCGAGCGCTGATACAACAGCAATCGCAACAGCCGAACGGCTGAAACGACGAGTATTTACTTTACGCAAACCGAACAACGAACAAACCTAACCTTCTCGCACCAAATCAACCCCTTAAACTTATCCGCAAAGCAGTCAAAACACTAGCTTGGGCACGCAAGCGTAGCCGGTTCGTTATCGTATTTATACCGAGCAGGGATATGACGAGATATAGCTTCAATCAGGCAACTATTTCGAAGCCATAGCAACTACGGCATAAACGCCCTAGAATCATTCATTAAAAGGGGCTAGAATCGTTGTTTACCTGCAGATTTTTTGTTTAACGCAATCTGATGTTAAAGTTAATTCTCGTTGCACAGGCCGGGGAAACACCGAAAGTACGCTTTAGGTGCCTAGTCAAAACAACACTGCGCCATTAGCTCAGTTGGTAGAGCAACTGACTCTTAATCAGTGGGTCCGGGGTTCGAAACCCTGATGGCGCACAATCAAGACCAGGTCGGAAACTATGAAAGTTTCTCACCTGGTCTTCTTGTATTTCCCGCGCTCAATCCTAGCACCGAAGACCTGAGCCCCGTTGGGGGTTAAGGGGATATCCAGGCATATCTAAAGCCGGTACACTCGTAGGTACATTGTGTTCCACATCATAAGTTCCACTGTGGTGAATCACATCTAGAAAGGATGAGATCATGCGTGTACTACCTCAGGACTTAACCCCCGGGCTCGCCCGCGCTGGCCGTGCACTAGCCCAAGTCAATTCCCTCATCATCTCCGAAGAAGCTGGTCTGACCCGACAGCAGGTCAGGGACTTTGAAAAGCGCGTGGGAAGCCTCACTCTCGACGAGAAAACGCGTCTTCAAAAGACCCTGGAGAGCTACGGCATAGCTTTCATCGCCGAAGAGTCAGATCTTGGACACGGTGTGCGCAAACGTCACACCGCATCCAAGACTCGTCAACTCAAACGCTGGGAAGATGAGGGCGGAGCATCCTCCGAGGACGATAATTAAGTCTCGTAAGCTTGCATTCAGCTCCGAGTCTCTAGCGTGGCTCTCGCGCGTCTATGCGCCGGTGCCCTGCTCTATCTTTTTAGAAGAGAGCAGGGCTCTTAGGCGCTAAATTTCTCAAGCCTTCTCCACTGATGCATGGACACCGCACGAATCTTGCGCTGGATTAAATTTCAAACATATCCTCGTCTGCGATCATGTAATCCTCAGTGTTGTCGCGGCGGACCTCAGTGCCATCGCGCATGATGCGGTCTTTGATGCGCTCGTCGGGGTCAATGACACCAATCTTCAGCCCCGTCTCACGCAGGCGGCGCAATCCTTCTTTCAGCATGACACGGCCAATACGGTTGACTGAGGTGACTTGGCTGAAGTCAAGGAGGATTTCATCCGCAGTGATGTCATAGTCTTCAATGCGGTAAAGGATCGACTCAGCCGCGGAGAAGTTCATGATTCCCTGCAGGCGCACCACCAGGGTGTCATTAATGATTTCAGTCTCACGGATTGGGTGAATGCCATAGCGCTGGTCAGTGGACATCAGGTGCAAACCCATGTCGCGGCTCAGCCGCTTGAAAGCCTCCACGCCACGGACTGAGTTGCCTTCAGCATTCAGGCGTGGTGAGAAGGTCGCAATACCGAGCTGGCCAGGCAGCGTTCCCAAAAGACCACCAGAGACCCCTGACTTAGCAGGGATGCCTACCTCAGCCATCCACCTTCCAGCGCCGTCATACATGCCGGCGGAGCTCATCACGGCTTGAGTCAAACGGCACACATCGGCGTCTAAGATTTGCTCGCCGGTGACTGGCTGGCGGCCGCCATTTGCCAATGTCGCAGACATTACCGCAAGGTCTTTGACGTTGACCTTGATGGAGCACTGACGCGTGTAGGTCATCACTGCATCATGCGCGTCATCTTGAATAATGTCGTAGTTGCGCAGCATATGTGCCAGCGAAAGATTACGTTCGGCGTGCTCCAATTCAGAATCACAGGTTTCATCATCCACAAACAGTTCCCTGCCCGCTAGGCGGGAGATATATTTTCGGATGTGTTCAACGCGCTCATCCACACCAGAATCCACGCCATTGATGAGCTGGGTAACCGTCATGGCACCCGCATTAATCATCGGGTTCACCGGGCGGTGGTCATCACGGTTGATTGATAACTCATTGAAGGCCTCACCAGAGGGCTCCATGCCCACTACTTCGCGGACAGCCTCCAGACCTAATTCCTGCAAGGCCAAAGCATAAGCGAAAGGCTTAGAGATGGACTGCATGGTGAATTCTTCTTCATCATCACCGGCGCTATAAAGGTGGCCCGTGTTCGTGCACAGCGCGACCCCCAAGTAGGAAGGATTAGCAGCAGCCAGGGGCGGAATATAATCTGCGACAGCGCCGCCATCCTGATAACGAACTTTATCCAGGATCTCTTGAAGGTAAAAAGGGATTGGTGTTTGCACCTGACCCAGCCTATCTAATGCCTAGCGTTGCTGCCCTGCGATCACCAAAATCCGGGCACCCACATTCAAGGGCCCCGGAAATGTCCACTGCTAATTGCTTCTTATCAGCGCAGGAAGGTTTAGCGCTGGGAAAGCAGGCGCTGTACTTCTTTCAGGTCGCTGGAGCGACGACGTGAACGCACAACGCTAAATGTAATCGCACCAACAACGAGTGCCGCAACGGATGCGAGAGCAATCTGAACATTTTGCTGGGATAGCTTCTCAGTTGCTGCTGACTTGGCATCATTAACCAAGTTCTCTGGCTTGGAGCGATCAGCGAGCTCGTCCAAAGTGCTTGCGAGCTGGCGACGGGTGCGCTCGATGTCTCGCTGAATATCATCAATATTGCGTGCCACGTTAATAGTCTCCTGAAAAGTTACATTGGATATAAGGTTCGCACCTAGTCTAGCGCGACTTATCTTACGATAGAGTAAAAGGCATGACTGAGCAGAACAGATTAGAAGTTGGAGACACCGCACCAGCATTCTCTTTGCAAGATGATGCAGGAAACACTGTCTCTTTGTCCGATTACGCAGGAAAGCGCGTAGTAGTGTACTTCTACCCTCGCGCGAATACCCCTGGCTGCACCACTGAAGCTTGTGACTTCCGTGACGCGATGGAACAGCTCAACGGCTCCGAGGTAGCAGTTGTTGGTATTTCCCCAGACCAGCCAGAGGCTCTGGCCAAGTTCCGTGAAGACCATGATCTGAACTTCCCACTCCTTTCAGACCCTGAGAAGGAAACTCTGACCGCTTATGGCGCGTTCGGTGAGAAGAAGAATTACGGCAAGGTTGTCCAGGGCGTTATCCGCTCGACCTTTGTTGTTGAGCCAGATGGCAAGATTGGTGTTGCGAAGTACAACGTGAAGGCCACCGGCCACGTTGCCCGCATCATCAAGGACCTTGATTAAAAGTTCGTATCCTTTCCACCGAGACTAAGAAGAGTCTGCATTTTCACAGATGACCGAAGAAAACCCAGAGTTGCTTGTCCCCCGGCGGCGCCCTTCTCAGGCGCGTAGTCGGCTACGCTATCAGCGCATCTTAAAGGCAGCTCGTGACGTGCTGGTGGACCTCGGTTTTGAGTCTTTTACGTTTGATGAAGTTTCCAAACGTGCTGAGGTTCCCATTGGTACGTTGTATCAGTTTTTTGCCAATAAGTATGTTCTGATTTGTGAACTGGACCGGGAAGATACAGCAGCCAACGTTGAAGAGCTGGAGAAGTTCTCTCAGCAGGTACCGGCCTTGCAGTGGCCTGATTTGCTGGATGAGTTCATTGACCACTTAGCGCGCATGTGGCGGGAAGACCCGTCCCGGCGTGCGGTGTGGCATGCCGTCCAGTCCACCCCAGCTACCCGCTACACAGCGGCCGCTACCGAGCGTGAAATGCTGGAACCGCTGTCACAAATCTTGAAGCCTTTGGCACAAGGGATGACTGATGAGCAGCGCATGGAGCTGGCCGGTTTCTTGGTTCACACCGTGGTTTCTTTGCTGAATTACGCTATCCGCAATGATGATTCAGAATCTATTGATTCCATCATTCGAGAAATCAAGCGCATGCTCATTTCTTATCTCTTTAGCGTTGCGCAAGGCGCTCAACTTCCAGCGGATCAATTCACCATGGATTTTGGATAGGCTAACACGCAAACACCGCTCAGCAGGCAGTGATTGTCCTGCTGAGCGGTGTTCTTTTATGCCTTGACCAGGTTAGTCAAGACTGTTGCTTAACCAGCGTTATAGCGCATGAGGCATTGTGCGGTCGCGTAGTCGCCGTCATGGCTAATGCTAAGGCTCAAAGCGACCTCGCCAACGGATTCGGCAAGGGCTGTGGCAACTTCGCCTTTCAGTTGCAGCGTTACCCTGCCCCATCTATCGGGGATGACTTCGATCTCAGCAAAGTTGACTTGGTCGGGGTCAATGACCGGCGGGCGGCCATAAATGGCTTGTGACCACGCTTTGATGAAGGATTCTTTCGCAGCCCAGCGCCCAGCTAAATGCTCAGTGCGGGTGCCGGCGAAAGACTCAGCGGACGTCGTCTCTTGGCCATCGCGGCGTTGGTGTGAATGCCGTAGTTCCAGAGCAGAGAAGACTTGCTCGAAAGTGGAACCAGGACGGCGCAATTGCTCAGCAAAGCCAGGGATATGAACCAAGTCCACTCCCACGGTCACCGTGTTGAATTGCTCCATGTGTCCCACTTTCTTGTTGCCTCGTGGCTCTTGTTGCTGAGTCGCTTCTTGTGAATCGTTTCGGTTCGCAGTTTTCCTGATGTTTAGCTGGGGTTGACTTCAGCACCAGGCTCGAGCAGATGACCGCGCAAGCGAGCTGAATCATCCAGCAAGACGGCAGCTTCACGTTCCTTGACACCGTCACCGGTGCCGCCGAGGTTACGGTCAACAGGGCGCTCATACAGCGCTGCGCCACCAGAGATGGCTGACGTCAGGCGCATCAGACCAGCGGTCTCACGTGCGGCTGCTGCCTGCTGCCACTGAGCTGCGGCAGCGTCGCCACGCTCAGAGCGTAAGGCTTCCAAGAAAGCCCCCGGGTGAACAATAGCCACCAATGCAGAGACATGGCCAAAGCCCAGGGAGGTCACCAGACCAGCCTTTGGCGGAGTCTGACGCAGATCCAGCTGCGAGCGCAACCACGTCAGGTGGGAGTGGCGACGCAATGCTGGGTCCACGCAATCCAAAGAGCGGTTCGGTGGAATAACACCATTGCGCAGTACCTGGGTTAGACCAACCAGCTGGAATGCGGCGGCACCGCCCTTCGCGTGACCGGTCAGGGTCTTTTGCGAAATGATAAATAGCGGATTGCCTGCATCACGGCCAATGGAGGCAGCGATACGCTCGTGCAGGTCAGACTCATTAGGGTCATTGGCATTGGTGGAGGTGTCATGCTTAGAAATCACGGAGATCTCATTCGCGCTCACGCCCAGCTCACTTAGGCCAGATGCCAGACGTGAGTCCGCGCCACCGCGCGCAGCAGACAGCGCACCCAAGCCAGGAGCTGGAATGGACGTATGCGCACCATCAGCGAAGGACTCAGCGAAACCAACGACACCAAGAACCGGCAGGCCCAGCTCCGCAGCGAGCGAGCCACGGGCCAACAGAATGGTGCCGCCACCCTCAGATTCAATGAAGCCGCCGCGGCGACGGTCATTGGCACGTGAGAAGTACTTGTGCTCAATGCCCTTGGCTTCCATCTCGGAAGAATCAGCCGTGGCCGCCATGTCACCGAAGCCTGTGATCCCCTCAATCGACAGGTCATCAATACCACCAGCAACCACAAAGTCCGCCTTGCGCAGACGCAGTTTATCCATGCCTTCTTCCACAGACACCGCTGCGGTGGCACATGCTGCGACTGGGTGGACCATCTGGCCATAGCCGCCCACATAGGACTGCATGACGTGCGCTGCCACAACATTGGGCAGTGCTTCCTGCAAAATGTCATTCGGACGTGGCTGCGCAAGCAGTTTATCCAGGTACAAAGAGCGCATGGATTGCATGCCGCCCATGCCGGTACCCTGCGTGGAGCTTACGCGCGCTGGGTGGACGTGTGACAAAAGCTCAGCTGGGCTAAAGCCCGCAGCCAAGAAGGCATCCACGGTGCACACCAGGTTCCACAGCGCCACGCGGTCGAGGTTGTCAATCATGTCAGCCGGGATACCGTACACGCCGGGGTCGAAGCCCTGCGGGATCTGACCACCTACGAAACGGGTCATCGCCACACGCCGTGGCACGCGCACCTCAGAACCGGCTGGTCGGGTGACCTGCCATTCTTCACCATCGAAGTGCGCGGTCGCGCCCTCGACATCAGCCACAAACGTGCGTGCAGTTTCTTCATCCTGAACCGCAAACGTCATATCGCGCTCGAGGTAGATGGTGGTCAGCTCAGGCATGAGGTTATCCACCATCGGCATATTCGGGCCATAGTCATCGTGGTACTTGCGCACGCCAACACCCGCCAGGACCTCATCATGGAAGCGCTCATAGATATCTTCCTCGGCTATTTCTTCGCCTTCAGCATCAAACCATGCGCCCGCAGCCTCATCCCAGGAAATCAGACCAGTCGTCCATGCCAGCTCAATGACGCCAGCCGCAGACAGCTCACCGCTCATTTCCACTTCAAAGCGGGTACGCGAGGAGCCCACTGGCCCCAATTCGCCAGCGCCCACGATGACCACCATGTCATCGAGTTTCTGGTTCACACCAGCAAAGTCCGGGCTGGTCCACTCAATGCGCTCACGAATATTTGGCAGCGCGCGGAAGGTTTCTACTGCTGCTTCTTCCGCAGCGGGTGCCACCTGCACAGACCGTGCCAATTCAGGCAAGTTTATATCGGCCTCGCCCAGGCCACCAGTAAAGTCCAGCGTTTGCGGTGCCGTGGCGGCCAATGCACGATTGCTTGCCGATGCCCCCTCAGCCACCAGCTTCGCCGCCATCTCTTCAGTAGAGAAGGTCCTCACGCCCTTGGCTTCAACCGCATCCACGAGTGGATCATTGCCGCCCATCAGTCCCGTTCCGCGGACCCAACCAATGTGCGCGTGGGTAATCGAGGTACGCGCACCCCAGATGGGTTCTGCATGCCAACGAGTAACGAGGGCATCCAGTGCTGCCTTGGATTCACCATAAGCACCATCACCGCCGAAACGGCCACGGTTCGGGCTGCCAGGCAGAACAATGTGCAGGCGGTTACCCACGTGCGTGCCAGTGCCGAGCTGGCTCAGACCAGCAATGAGCTTTTCCACGCTCCACAGCAGAAGGCGCATCTGTGCCTCTGCTGGCGCGCCGGCATCAGCTAGGGTGCCCTGCACGCGTGGTGCTGCGAATGGGAAGAGCAAGGTTGGCACCATCGCTGGTTTCACCAGCTTGGATGTACCACCCACGGTGGCGGTCTGCTCAGTGCCAATCCAGTTGATGACAGCATCCAGATCCACAAAAGAATTCAAGTTAGCTGGCACAACCCAGAGTTGAGCATTGCCGCGCGCTGCAGTGCGGTAGAGGTTCTTGTAGAACTCCAAGCGGTCATGGCCCAGGCGTGAGGTGGTAGCAATAACGGTTGCACCACCACGCAGCAAATTCGCTACAACTTCAGACGCGATAGAACCTGGTGAGCCACCGGTGACAACAGCGACTTCGCCGTTGAATTCCAGCGTGGAAGCATCCACGCGCGCCTGTGCAGCTTGCTCATTCAAGCCGAGGTAGTCCGCCATAGCGGCCGCTTCTTCACCGGCACCAGTAATATCAAGCTCGGTAATTTCACCCAATGACAAACGCACCAGGTCTTCACGCGCTGATGCCCAGCGGTCATCGAGCTGGACAGCCTTATCCGCATCAAACGTGGCTTTGACCAGACGTGGCCAATCCGCGCCGAGTTCTGCGGTGACCAGATCCACGATGGCCGCATTCTCATCGGCGTCGGTGAATTCCGTCGCTGGTGCAGTCTTGCCCAGCTGCGCCAGCAGGGTGCGTGCAGTATTCGCCAGCACGGAATTCATCTGCTCGGAATAAGCATCCAGGGCTGCGGAATCCACCACGCCACCTGCGCCACCGCCTGCCGATGGCTTGGAGATCACAATGCCAACCTTTGCCCCAGCGGCATCAACCGCGGAATCAATCAATGCATCCAATTCTGCCGTGGTGGATGGATTAGCAGGTGAAAGCAGGGCCAAGTCTCCGCCGCGCAAGGATGCACCTTCGCGGGAGCCCAGTACTAATTCTGCGGTCACACGATCGACCCAGCCGGAGCCCAAGCCCCAGGTCTCGGTCACGCGCTGCGCAATATACGCAGGCTTCTTACCAGCAGGGCCAGTGATTCGACGCAGCGAGTCAGCTACCTGAACCGATAGGACTGGGCCGAAGGCCTTATAGCCCTTCGCCATGCCAGCGACTTGGTCCTTCAGCGCTGAGATTTCCGCGTCAGCAGCACCTTCAATGGCACCCAGGCCAAATTCCACGCCTAGGTCCAGCAGCAGCTGGTTACGGCGAGAAGACACACCTTCAACAAGGAGCTCGATGGTATCTGCTGCACCCATCTGGTCCGGGCGCACCTTGGTCCAGATAGCGATGAGCATCTCGGTGGCATCAGCAGCGCTTAATGCCCTGTCATCCGGGGTGCTGCCGCCTGCGGCGGCACCCGCAGGAACGACCGTAGGAGCAGGAGCGGATTCGACTGGTGCTGGTGCGACAGCGGCTGGAGCAGCATTTGCTTCTGCGACTTCTTGAGCGCTAGCAGCAGAATCCGCCGCAGCATCAGCAGCCTCTGTTGCAGGACGCTCGATGGCGTCTTCAGCGAAGACGGTTGCGCGGTCACGCTCAACATTGAGCACCTCAATAGGATTGCCCGCATATTGCGGCAACCGCAAGGTCTGTCCCAACATATTGGCCAGAGTTGGGGAAGAACCAACACCGATTTCAACAAAGCGTTCCACGCCCAAACCTGGGGTGCCGGCACCGGCAGTGACACATGGTGCAGAAAGCAACAGATCCTGGGTTTCAATCCAGCGCACAGGCGACGCAAATTGCCATGCCAGCAGCTCAATGAGCAGCGTGCGGCCCAGCCTGACTGGGTTTTCCAGTGCTTTATCAAAGTTCGCGAGGATGTCATTGACGTACTGAGAGTCAACAACCTTGGCCATGGATTCCACGAAGTCACGGGTGAGCTCAAATGGACGAGCCACCAGGTTTGGAATATAGCGGCCCTGCAGTACATCTAGGTCGACGTGCTCTGGAATCAGCGCATTAAGATGCGCGCGGAAATTATCCACACCACCGAGCAAGTGCGAGGAGTGGAAAGGCACATCGATGCCCGGAATCATGATGAAAGAGCGCTGACCCGGTGCGCGAGACTCAGCATCAGCAGCCAAGGCCTTAAGACCTGCACGGGTACCAGCTACGGCGTATTGAACGCCGGCGATATTGTAGTTAACAATCTCGAGGAATTCTCCACTGGCCGCAGAAACCTGCGCGACATAATCGAAGACCTCTTCAGCCTTGATACCAATCTTATTGGGGCGCAGCGCTGCCAGACCATGGTTGGAATTGCCTTGCTCATCGCGGTCAACCAGTCGGTGCATAGTCAGTCCACGGGCATAGACAATTTCCACGACGGCTTCGAGGGAGAGTACCTGCGCGTATGCAGCCAACGCATTGTACTCACCCACGGAGTGGCCAGCGAAGAAAGTATCGGCGGACTTCACGCCTGCCTCAGCCAACTCCGCGATCTGGGCGCAGCCCAAGGTGGCCATGGCGACCTGCGTGAACTGGGTGAGGAATAACGTGCCATCCGGGTGGGTGAATTCTTCACCATCAACCACCACTACGTTGGGGTTAGTGCGCACGATCTCCAAGATGGAGAACCCGAGCTTGGAGCGGGTGTGCGCATCAGCGCGCTCCCACACATCGCGCGCGGCAGCTGAGGACGCATAGCTGTCCATGCCCATGCCCTGAGACTGAATACCCTGGCCTGGGAAACCATAGAAAGTGCGTGGTGCGGCCATCGTTGCGGTGGCCTGCAGTACGACATCGCCATCGACAGTTGCAGTCACGGTGCGAACCTCACCGGAGCCGGGACGAGAGTCCAGGCCGGTGCGCTCAACAACGAAATCAACGCGCGCGCCGGGCAGGACCGGGCTGAGCATATTCGCGGACCATTCGGCCACCGCTACCCCATCGAATCCAGCAGCAAGCTGTGCAATCGCAGAAGTCCACATGCCATGCACAATGACGCCATTGTCCAGACCCGCCAGGCGTGCCGCGGCATCGGAGACGTGAATCGGGTTGCGGTCACCGGTAACCACTGCAAATGGGTGCATGGACTGTGGTGCAGTCACCGTCATCTGGTGGCGGAAGGATGCTGGCGCATCCGTGACATGCTCGGTGGAGTTCAGCGGTGCGAGGTCTTCGTTTCCGGTGCGGCCGACAATCGCAAAGCGTTCCTGCAGAGTCGCCAGCTCACCATTTCCGTTGGCATCACCGTTTTCCTTGGTATCGCCGCCTGCGATGCCAACCTTGACGGTGACTTCCACAACGCGACCAACCAAGGTATCGCGAACATCGCCGCAGGTGGCGGTGATGCTTAGTTCTACGGCCTCCGATGGCAGAGCCTGGTGCAGGTGCAGGTTGTGCTCCAGGTGCACAAGGTTGAGCAGGCCTTCCACCACACGAGCTGAGTCAGTACCAGGGATGATTGCATTGGCAATGACCGCGAATACTGCCGGCCATGCGCGGCCCACAATCACATCCGGCGCAATCGCCGAGGTCGCTTCAGCACTTGGGATATAACCGGTGGTCACACCGGCATAATCTGCCAATTCTGCGGGACTCAAAGACGCAGTCCACTCAGCCTGGCCATTTGTAACCTCTGGAAGAGTTCCGCCGGCTGCGATACCAGCTAAAGCCGCCATGGATTCTTCAGCGGCTGCTGCGGTAATCAGTGGCGTGGAGCCCAGAGGGGCATCGGCAGGCACGGTGATGCGTAGTTTCAGTTCTGCACCGGCAACCGAACCGGTCAATGCCACGCGCAACTCCACGGTTTCATCATCAATGGTTGTTAGCGTTGCACCTTCGGCTGAGGCGTTAGCTGTGGCTAACGCTCCCTCCAACTGCCATGTCTGAGAGACCTGGGTGACTGGGTTCGGACGCTGACGGCCTGCCCAATCAACCGACTTCGCTGCCAGCACGCGCTCAATGGCGGTGCGGGCAATATCTGCTTCGGCGGTTGTGCCGGCAGCATCAACTACGCGCTGAACAGCGGCATCCTCGAAACGAGTTAGAAGCTCAGCAACTGGCTCATTCGCCCTGGTAATACCCGCCACTGCGGTGGTGCCAGGGATGATGCCAACCTGTTCTGCGGTATAGCGCTCATCATGCGCCTGCCACAGTGAATCTTGGCGCCACCAGCGGCGCACATCGGAATCAATAACTGGGACGAATGCAGGTGGCTTGCCCTTGCCACGCAACAGGTCCATGAACCACGCTTCATCAGAAGCAATAACGGTATGCTTCTCCGCTGCCGGGTAGGCGCGCACCAGCTCCTTGATTGCGCGCTCTGGCTTGGCCTCATCAACGCTAATGAGAGCTTCAAACTCGCCATGATCGACGTCGGTCAGACGTGCTTCAACGCGCGCAATCATCTGCTCAAAGCGACGTGCCCAGGACTTATCTACCCACGAGCCCATGAAGGAGACTTCCACGTAGCGGCTCAACCACTGCGCATAAGTCATGGTGTTGATATCACCGAAATATGGCTTAGCGGTGCCCGCGATGGCCTCGATGATTTCTTCACGGCGTGCGGCAACTGCTTCAGCATCACCAGCGACCTCATCCAGGAGGCGACCGGCGCGGGCAAAGGTGTTATCAATTTCGTGAATATCTGCGCCCAGTTGGGAGCGGCCAGAGGCAATGCCATCCTTAGCGCCACCGGCGGGAACCCAGCCGCCACCAGGAATATCTTCCAGACCCTGTGTGGACACTAGCGCTTGCTTCACAGATTCAGAAGCGGTGGATTCTCGGGTTGCCATGGCGGCGGTGCCAATCATGATGGCATCGACAGGCATTGCTGGCAGGTCATAGACCTTCGACCACGCGCCGGTGAGGTAATCCGCACCGCGCTCTGGGGCGCCAATGCCGCCTGCGGCCATGAGCACTACATTGTCGCGCTCACGAATCTCTGCATAGCTGTCAATCAGCAGGTCATCGAGGTCTTCCCAGGAGTGGTGTCCGCCGGCCTTGCCGCCTTCGACCTGCATGATGATGGTGGTATCCGGCAGGGAATCGGCAATAGCCAGCACCTGCTTGATGTGACGCACGGTGCCAGGCTTGAATGCAACCCATGGGATATTGTCGGTCTGGAGCTGCTCAACCAGTGCCACTGCTTCATCATGCGGCGGGATACCGGCGGAGCAGACCACGCCATTGATGGAAGCGCCATTGGCACGCGCACGTGGGATTGCACGGCGGCCTTCAATCTGGTTACGCCACTGCTTTGGCGAGAGGTACATTGCGTTGAACTGCGCGTTGATGCCCGGATTCAGCATCTGCTCGAGGCGCTCCAGCGAATCATTCAAAATGGCGTCAGTGACCTGTCCACCACCGGCCAACTCCGCCCAGAAACCAGCATTCGCAGCTGCTGCAACAATCGCTGGGTCCACGGTGGTCGGAGTCATACCAGCCAAAATCACTGGTGAATACCCGGTTAGCTCAGTAAAGCGCGTGGACAGACGAGTCTTGCCGCCTGCTTCAAAAGTCTTAGGAGCGAATTTCTCAAAGTTCAGCGGACGTGCCGGGGCCATGCCGACATCGAAAAGCTCTGCTTGGCCTTCATCGGTAGAAACCACCTGCACGCCAATGCCCTGGCCTGCCACGACAGTCTTAGTGACAGCAGCCATGCCCTTGCCGGGGCCGCATTCCAAAATCCACTGTGCGCCGGCATCTATCGCCGACTGCACGTCCTGTGGCCAATCCACCAGGTCAGTCAGCACTGCCTTCGCGCCATCGGTAGCAAGCTGTGCATCCAGGCCAACCTTCTGTGCCCACGCCTCAACCATCTCGACTGCCTGCTGCATGGCTGGGTGGTGGTAGCCGGACTGCACGTCGAGAGCATTGATGCGTGGGGCAAATGGGCTTCCGCCGCGCTCCTTATTCTCAATCGCCTTCTCGTCCTTGGCCGCCATCTTTTCAAGCAGCTCAATGACCTTATTATTGTCCTGTGGCGTACCAACGATGACAAAGGTATTGCGGTTATTCTGCAGACCAATAACGCTGCCCACACCGGTTGCGGCAAGAGCTTTCTCCAGCTGCTCACGAGTAATGCCGGCGATAGAGACCATCGGGGCTCCCGCTGCGGAGCGAATAAGGCCCGTGGCACGCGCGGTCTTGGAAATAGCAACGCCAACCAGCTGCGCAAGGGCAATAACATCAGCTGGCTTCGCGCGTGAAGAAGAAATATAGGTGGCTAGCGCGCCCTGTGAATGACCGATGTGGGAAACAGCATTCGCCGTCTCCAGCCCCTGGCTATTAAGCGAGGTCAGCAAACCATACTGCGCCACCACAATGCCAGGGGTGGAGATAGCAGAATCAGCCAAATCAAATGCTGGATCTTCTTCCACACTGGCCCACGCGATGGGATCAAAACCATGAGGCAATGCTGCTGCCAACTCATCAGCGACCGGCTCCAAAAGCTTCTGCGCATCTGCGACTGCAGCATTCACCTGGGCGCCACTGCCTCCGGCTACAACAGAGCGCAGGGATGGCAACCAGCTAAAACCTTGACCTGAGAAGCTCAGGGCAAATTTTTCATCCTCTAACTGGTTCACCAGGCGGTGGTTGGAGATGTCAATAGTCACGATGCGTTTAACTCCTAGTGATGTCGGTTTTGACCAATGGCATTGCTTTTATGTGTTTTAAACAAACCAGCTGACAGCACGAAGAATGCCATCAGCAATTGATAAAAGGGCAGGCCAAAAATTCAGCTGGTTTAATAGCATGCCACAAAATCATGAGGAAACCATCATCTTTTCACTCATGGCGTAAATGACATGCACCTTTAGCGGTTTCCGGGGGATAATTTCACTCAGATATACGTTTGTGACCTGAACTATATCTATTTGCTCAGCATTTCATCCACTGTACGTCGCGCCCGCTCTAATTCCGTCTCTGACTCAGCCTTCTTCGCAGTGGATTTCCCGCCCGTGCTTTCACTGGGCACGTCATTTTCATCAAATATCTGGCAAGCGTGATCCGGCACCACCTGGGCACTGCGCTGAATTCCCTTATCTTCCAGGTATTCATCAAATATGAAATCTATGCTCACATCGACCCTTTCCACGAACACTTGGCATTCAGTGAGATCCACTCAGTGACGGTTACTCAGCCATTGTAAATTCTTTGCGCCTTGTTCCTGCCTCCCGCACTGCCATTAATCACATCGGGCTATTTAGCTCCTCACCCCAGGGTCGGCGAACTCGACGAAGCTATAGGAAGCTGGCCAAAGACGCCGCGGGCCATCTGGGCAAACTCATCAGGAGCAAGCCTTCCCGCACCTTCCGGAATACAGCCTAAGACTTCTACCCCAGTGACATTTTCTAATTCATTAACGTTAAGCGTGGTTGCCAAGTCTGGCTCTGCCGGCAGATATCCGCCAATCAAGCCAGCAACGTCTAATCCATGACGCTGCGCTTCCCGCACAGTCAGCTCCGCCCAATTCAGGCTGCCCAGCCCCAGGGACGTAACCACCACGACCGGGGCATTTAAATCTGACGCCAGGTCCACGAGCGTCAAATCATCTGCCAGCCGCACCAATAACCCACCGGCCCCTTCAACCAAGACAATTCGACCCAGAGCATCCAACTCTGAAATCCATGCGAGCAATTCTTCTTTCACCAGCTGCGGCTGCCCGGCGCGCCGGGCAGTGAGGTTCGGCGCCAAAGGTTCTGGGTAGCGAATGAATTCTGCTGTTTCCACTCCTACAAGGCCTGCGATGGTGACAGCATCACCGGAGCCTTCAGGCTCTCCTGTTTCAACAGGTTTGGCAACAACCACCTCATTGCCTTGTTGTTGATAGACACTTGCCAGTGCCGCAGTGGCGATGGTTTTGCCAACATCCGTTCCAGTACCTGTTATAAAAATGATCATTTCTTAGCTCCCCTTTTCCTGTTATTTCCCTATGCCTGTTTCGCTGCCGCTATCATGGCGCGAGCGATTTTTATTACTTCTTCGGTGCTGCATACATAGGGCGGCATGGCATAAATCAGCCGGCCAAAGGGCCGCAGCCAAACCCCTGCATCCACTGCTGCTGCGGTGGCCTTAGTCATGTCGACGTCATGATCCATTTCAATCACGCCGATTGCGCCCAGCACGCGCACATCCACAACACCTGGCACCTTCCGTGCCGCGGCCAGTTCTGCTTCCAGTTCGGCTTCAATCCTTAAGACTGCCTCTTGCCAGTCCACCTCCCCACGATTGCTGTGGCTTCGGCGGCAACTGCACACGCCAAAGGATTGGCCATAAAGGTTGGCCCGTGCATGACCGCTTTGGGTTCCATTTCATCCACGACACGCGGTGCCACCAACGTGGCTGCCAAAGACATGAAACCGCCAGTCAACGCTTTGCCGATGCACATAATATCGGGCACAATCCCTGCAGCTTGAGACACAAATAAGTCTCCAGTGCGCCCAAAACCGGTGGCGATTTCATCCACGATGAGCAAAATATCGTGGCGGTTGCAGATGTCTCTTAACCCCACGACCAACTCATGGTCATGAAATCGCATACCGCCAGCACCCTGGACCACCGGTTCAATGAGAACGGCGACGATTGATTCATCAATATGGCTCTCGAAATACGTCAAGTAGTCTGCCTGCTCCTGAGTCGTCGCACCGCAAGTAGGTGGCGCTGCCGCGAAGACCTGTTGCGAAAGCACGCCCTCACCCCACATCGCGTGCATGCCGCCTTCCGGATCGCACACGCTCATGGCTGCAAAAGTGTCTCCGTGATAGCCCGAACGCCAGGTCAAGAACTTCGTTGCATCCTTTCCTTTACCGCGCGCCCACTGCAGCGCCATTTTCATCGCAACTTCCACTGAGACCGAACCAGAGTCCGAATAAAAGACCTGCTGAAAGTACCCTTGAGTCAGTTCCATGAGGTTGCGTGTCAACTGCGCCGCTGGTTGATGCGTGAGCCCGCCAAACATCACGTGGCTCATGCGCGAGATTTGTTCCTTCGCCGCTGCGACCAACCGCGGGTGACCATGACCAAAGGCGGCCGACCACCACGATGACATGCCATCGATAAGCCGATCCCCATTCGCCATATGCAGGTACACCCCTTGCGTGTGGGACACCACGCGCACCTCTCGCCCGGGTGCTGCATAGGGATGCCAAATATGACTTGAGTCGATTGCCTCCACAGCGTCGAGGTTGAAATTTTCATCCCCGCACTGAACGGTTACTACCTCACGCCATGCCACCACATCGATGGTGAGCGTAGAGATGTGGGAACGTTTAAGCTTCTACGGCATGCAAGCCATCTTGGCCTACTATTTATATTCCACCTTCACCGAGGGCGGGCTGGGCATGGACAAGGCTCACGCCACCGCACTGCTAGGCGTATACGGCAGTGCGCTCTATCTCTGCACTTTCTTCGGCGGCTGGATTGCTGACCGCTTACTCGGCGCAGAGCGCACACTGCTTGCCGGCGCTCTCCTGCTCATCTGTGGGCATTTACAGCTTTCCTTAATTCCCGGATACACGGGCCTTATCTTGGGTCTTCTTCCCATCGCGCTGGGGTCCGGTTTACTCAAGACCGCAGCGATTACAATTCTTGGCGCTGCATTTCCACCGGACTCATCCGCGCGCGATGCCAGCTTTCAAATCTTTTACTGGGGCATCAATCTGGGCGCTTTCTGCGGCCCGCTCATCACGGGTTGGTTGGCTCAACGCTATAGCTATCACACCGGCTTCATCGCTGCTGCCGCACTCATGTTCATCGGGGTTATCGGTTATGCCTTTGGCCGCCGACGGCTTCTCAACAGTGCGGATGACGACCTATTAAGGCTCATCACCACGCCGACATTGCCGCTGGATCAAGCCGGACGCCGCCGCGCTCTGGTTCTTGTCATTCTCGGCGGTATCGCCGCAGCAATCGCACTCTTTGCTTTGACACCCGCCACCATTTCCTATGTTCTGGTCGCCTTAACCGTGGGCGCTGCCGCCTATCTCTTTTGGAGCATGTTCCGCTCCCCGCTGGTAACAGGCGAAGAGAAAGTCAAGGTCCAGCAATATCTACCCATTTTCTTCTGCTCCGCGACGTACTGGTGCCTGCAAGCACAAATTTATGGCGTGCTCGCGGTCTATTCCGACCAGCGCCTCAATCGTGAAATTTTGGGATTCACTATCCCCGCGGCTTGGACACAGTCACTCAATCCCCTCTTCATTTTGACGCTGGGCCCACTCTTTGCCGCTCTTCTCATCCGCCGTGGCTCCCAGGGCCCTCATCGTCGCACCTTAGCCAGCCTCGGCGTCATCATTGCTGGCGCCGGAATGTACTTGCTGCTTCCCTTCGTTAATGCCGGTACTTCCTCCACCCCATTTTTAGTCCTAGCGCTCACGATTCTCACGATGACAATAGGCGAACTTTTCGTCGGCCCCGTTGGAATGTCAGCAACCAGCGCTCATGCCCCACGCGCTTTTGCCACCCGATTCTCCGCGCTCTACTTCCTGACCATGGCCATTGGCTCCTCCCTGGCTGGCGCACTCTCTACTTTTTATGACCCCACGTCACCTGCACGTGAAATGACCTACCTCGTCATTGTCGGAACCGTCCCCATCCTGCTAGGCGCAACAATTCTTATTTTCACCCGGCTGCGCGCGTCATCGGTAGCAGTGTCCTAGCCCAGTCCCGCTTATCCGCAATTAGTACCCCAACGAGTTTCGAACACCTGTCTTCGTGCGCTTAACGGGAAGTCCGACCCGCGGTCTAGAATATTGAGCCATTATGACTAAGGGTATTAAGCGCGCGTTGACAATTGTTTTTCAGATATTGATTCTGCTCGCCATCATCGTGGCCGTCGCTTTCTCCCGCGAGGATTCGTCTCCTGTCAGCTCTCCCACATCCGTGCAAACCCTGGAGAACGAAACCTCCTCGCCCGCCGCTACGTCAACTACATCCGTGGCATCCCGCGCGGAAGAAACCTCGGCAACAGAGCCACATGCTACTGGTACCAGCGGCGAAACGCTTAGTTCCTCCGCCGCGCCCACCGCAGCATCGGACCACTACGCGCAAACCCTGGAGTCCCTTCGCGTTGCCGGTCGCGCCCCACGCACGGGCTATGACCGTGACCTTTTCGGCCAAGCCTGGAGCGATGATGTCACCGTTGAATTCGGCCACAATGGCTGCGATACGCGCAATGACATCCTGCGCCGTGACCTCGTGGATCTCGAAATCAAAGAAGGCACCCATGGCTGTCTGGTTCTTTCGGGAACCCTGCACGACCCTTATAGCGGTGAGACCATCGACTTCGTGCGCGGGCAGTCCACGTCTTCTCAAGTACAGATCGACCACGTCGTTGCGCTCTCCGATGCCTGGCAGAAAGGCGCGCAGCAATGGGACGAAGAAAAGCGAGAAAACTTCGCTAATGACCCGCGCAATCTGAAGGCTGTCAAAGGCAGTCTCAATCAACAAAAAGGCGCTGGCGACGCCGCGACGTGGCTCCCGCCCCAGCGCGGATACCGCTGCGAGTACGCCCGCAGCATCATTGACGTCAAAGCAGAGTACGGCGTGTGGGTCACCGAAGCCGAAAAGGAAGCACTCAAGGCAAACCTTGACCGTTGCTGAAAAAGGAAGTCAAGCAAGTATAGCAACCTATACTTGATGCAGTATAAGCGGCTATACTAAGATTTGTGACAAAGCGAAAAGAAATCCTGAAGAAGATCTCACAATATGCAAAAGACACCAACCAAGAGATCACCATCAAAGAGGGAGCAACCCACACCCGACTTTGGGTGGGAGAACGATATACAACCATTCCCCGCCACGCCGAAATAGCCAACCGTTTGGCCGAGAAGATATACAACCAGATAGGGATGAAGTAATGAATAGCTTTACCGCCCACGTACAGCGGGATGGGAACTGGTGGGTTGCCCAACTCATCGAAGACCCAGGGGTCGTGACCCAAACCCGCCGACTAGACCAGGTCGCCAACGCTATAAGAGATGCGCTGACGCTCTTCCCTGAGCTCACCCCTTCGCCAAACGATGCAATAATTCAGATTTCCATCGAAGGAGAAGCTGAAAATCAAGCACAGTCAGCCCACACAGAGCTCCAACGACTACGCAAAGCTGAAGAAGCCCAGCTACAAGAAATCAATCGCCTAGCCCACGAGTTAGCAGATGGCGGATACAACTACCGCGACATCGCCTTCTTATTGGGCATCACCTATGGGCGCGTAGGCCAACTCCTCAAAAAGTCCCCCTCAGAAACTCCATAGCCCATATGTAGGCTCACCCTGCGCCACTCCCCAGCCGCATCTGCGGGAGGGGCGATTGCATGCCGATTTAACATGCCGGCAAGGCCGCAAAAACATTGACACCGAAGCAAAGTACGGCGTGCGGGTCACCGAAGCCAAAAAGCAAGCACTTTAAACACAGCTTGCTACCTGCGAAAACTAAACCAAGGTGAAAGTCAGTATTGCTTCAGACTTAACTTACCTATATGGTTACCCACATAGGTGGTAAACCCCCTAACTGAAGGAGCCGCCCTATGCCCGATAGTCGTCCCATCTACCAACAACTCGCCGCTGGCATCCGCGACCAGATATCTTCTGGCCTGCTGCCCGAGGGCGAGCGCGCACCCTCAACTAATGAGCTATCCACCTTCCACTCCGTCAACCCCACGACGAGCGCCAAAGCGCTCACCACGCTGGTTGATGAAGGGCTTTTAGAAAAGCGCCGCGGACTCGGAATGTTCGTTATCGAAGGTGCCCGTGAAAAAGTCCGTGCTGCCCGGCGCGAAGCCCTTGCAGCCACATTCATCCGCCCACTTCTAGATGAAGCGCGCGCACTCGGCCTCTCCGATGATGAGCTGGACCGTTTGCTGAATGAGGAAAGGAACCGTCCATGACCCACGACACCCTTGCACCAGCACCTGGCGCATATGGGCTAATTGGCCCTAATGCTGCTGGAAAGACCACGCTCATGCGCAAGTGGCATGCAGGAGGCAATGCCTCAATCGCGCCCGCGACTGCCGATGCCACCTTCGCCGGCATGACCGTGGGCAGGCACCTAGATTGCGCGCACCTGGCCCGGCCCGGTTTCAATGATGAGCTAACGCACCGAATCCTTGGTGATATCCCGCTCAAGGCTCGCTTTAGCTCATTGAGCGCCGGACAGCGCCGGTTGCTCACGCTTGCCACCACGCTGGCTTCAGATAAACCAATGTTGCTGCTTGATGAGCCACTCGATGGCCTCGATGTTGCCACTCGCGATAAGCTACGCACCATTTTCATTGAGTTGCTCGAGGACCCGCAGCGCACACTGGTCATCGCAACGCATCGCGCAGAAGACCTAGTCGGCCTTGTTGAATATGTCATCACCGTCCATGAGAACACCGTCTCTGAGCCGGTACAGCTGGATGCCGCACGTGAAGATTTCCCAACCTTGACTGGTTCCGCCACTGTCATTGAAGAAATCGTCGCCGGCAAGCAAGTACTGGATAAACGAGTACTTGGACATTCTGCCGCTGTGACCTTGGGCCAGCCGCTTTCATCCTCGGAGACCGCCCGCACGCAGGCCGAAGGCATCGAGCTTTCGCTTGCCGATGACCGCACCCTCATCAACTTGCTCGCCGCCGCTGAAAGGAACTGAGATGTTTAAGACTTTCCTCCGCCCCATCAAAATGGAATGGGTGCTGTACTTCCTTATCGCTGCCATCCCCCTTGGCTTGGGACGCTTCTTTGCCCTCGATGGAGGACTATGGACCTGGTTCGCGGTGCTATTCAGCGGTTTAGTCTTTGTTATTGCCGGAAGGCACTGGTCCGCACTACATGCACTTGATGTCCCCGCTCGAAGCTGGATTAAAGATGCACTCGGGATGTCTGTGCTGTGGTCCGCAGTAATGGCAGTCATTGCAACAGTGGCGGGCGTTCTCATGCAGCGTAATTCCCCTTACTACGCCTATTATGACTGGTTCCTCAACACCTCAGGACCGGTTGAGCACATCGACACCAATGGTGATCCTTATGTCCTCGATGATGCCGGAATACAGACCACGTCCCTGCTGTGGACATTGCTGATCACTTTTGCTGTCTTCCTGGTGTTTGTCATCGCCGGGCTAGCTATCGGCATGTCCGTTCGTTATTGGCCGCAACTTACCACAGTAGCTGTCGCCATCCTCCTCGGGCTCATTGTCTTAGCAGCCATTTCCCTCTACTTATCTTACCTGGCCTCAATGCGCGCCATTGAACAGGAGTGGTTCATTCCAGTAACTCTCGAATCCTGGCAGCGCTTCGCCATGGTACTTGCGGTCGCCGGCATCCCAATGCTGGCAAGTGCATGGGCCATCCGCCGCAGCCTCACTCACCCTTGGCCCTAGACCCACCTATCACTCACTCCCTCCTACCAACATGAAAGCGACCTTGCCAGATGGCAAGGTCGCTTTCATAGTTTCCGCGCTTATTACATCAGTGACGGATTCTTACTTATTTTCTTCACCGAGCTGGTTACGGAGCTCATTGAAGTAGTCACGTGCGGAACGCACCTGCTGCTGGGCTTGCTGCTGTGGCTGGCGCTGCGGGGCAGAATTCGACTGCGCAGGATTCTGGCTTTGGCGCTGCTGCTCAATCTGGCGAGGCTTTGGTGCCGGGGTTGCCGGAGAACCACCATTTTCCTGCAGAGCGTGAGAGGACATGAGCACATCGCGCATACCCTCAAAGAGGTCACCCATGCCGCCTGGGTTGGAAGGCATAAAGAGCACGTTGGAGTTGGAATTACTGGAGACATCCACCATCGCATCAAGGTACTGGGATACCAGCATCAGAGCCTCTGGTGATTCTTCAATACCTGCGGCACGCAGCATCTCATACTGCGCTGCGATACCTTCAACAATTTCCTTACGCTGTTCAGCAACACCACGGCCCTGCAGCTTGCGTGCTTCAGCAGAACCTTCTGCTTCCTTAATGACACGAATCTTCTCAGCCTCGGCCTGTGCTACTGCTGCTTCGCGCTCACGCTGCGCGGCGTTAATGGAGTTCATCGATTCACGGACACGTGCATCTGGACGGATATCGGTCACCAGGGTATTTGCGAAGTTCCAGCCATATTCCGCCATATTGTCACGCAGGGACAGGCCGACGTTTTGGGCGATGGTGTCCTTGGAAGAAAAAGAGTCATCCAGATTCATGTTCGCAACTGAGGAACGAACGTTATCCTGCACGTAGGCAATGATCTGCTGCTCGTGGTCAGACAGACGGTAAAAAGCTTCGCGCTCGCGGCCTTCCACGACCTCGTACTGAACAGCGACAGGAATCTGAACGAAGACATTGTCTTTGGTCTTGGTCTCCACCATGACATCAAGCTGATGAATCTGCAGCGACAGCTTGTCACGAACACGGTCGATATACGGCAGTTTGAAGTGGAAGCCTGCATGCGCAACCTTGTTGAATTTACCCAGGCGCTCCACAATGGCGGCTTCACGCGTACGGACGATGTAATAACCGTCAAAGAGCGTAAATATGATTATGAGTAAGAGAATTACGGAAATTATTAGGCCTACCACGATTATCACCGATCACTATTCGTGCGGATGCTTCTTTGGAAGGAAGTCATCCAACTTTGTGCTGTACAGATTGAATTAGTATTTCGTTTCCATCGTGGCACAAAACTAATTTCAGCGCATCCATATTTTCCAGACCGTGAATCATCACACTCACGTGAATATGCAAAAGGCCTCCTGAATTTTCAGGAGGCCTTGATATGCTGTGCGCCCGGTGAGACTTGAACTCACACGCCCTCTGGACACTAGAACCTAAATCTAGCGCGTCTGCCAATTCCGCCACGGGCGCTTGCGAGATTGATAGTACCGCAGAACGTGTCAGAAATAATAATTGGGGGAATATGGCTTTTGGAAAATCATCGGTAAGGTGGGAAGAGTGAGTGAGAAGCGTAATAAAATTCAAATTCGTTGGTGGCATATCCTCCTGATCGCGTTTTTTGTTGTCGCATTTCTGGGACTCGCGTACTGGCAGTGGACCCGCTTTCAGTCTGGCTCCGGCTCTTTTCAAAACCTGGGATACGCCTTCCAGTGGCCACTCTTTGCGGCTTTCGTCATCTACGCCTATCGCACTGCCATGAAATACGAGAATGAACGTATTGAGGCAGAGAATGAAGCGGCGGAGACTGGCAGTGATGACTATGTCTACCAAGCACCGCAAAACACCGATGACCAAGTCACTGAAATTGATGAGAACTTCCTCCCGCAGCGCAAGCAGCTCAGCATCGAAGAGTTCAATGACTTAAACCAGCAGCGCCGCGGCCAGGTTTCTTCAGATACTCACGCAGAATTCTAAGAACTTTCGAAAACAATAACCACTAAGGATTAGTATCTCCATGACCTCCCAGCAGCAGGTTCACCCAGAACGCCAGAAGCGTGTTTCTACCGCGCTGACATTTTTCACCGTGGCAGCAACCATCACCGGTATTTTCCTGGTGATTCTGGTTATCCGCATGGTATTGGAATACATCGTGGGCATGGAGATGCCTGACTGGGCAACACTGGTAGCGCAGGCACACGGTTTGGCGTACATGGTTTATCTGCTGTCCATCTTGAACCTGGCGCCAAAGGCCCGCTGGTCCGTGGGCAAATGGTTCACCACTGCCCTTGCCGGCGTGGTTCCTTTCTTCTCCTTCTACATGGAAATCAAGCGCCGCAATGAGGTGAAGGAAATGTTCCAGCTGAAATAAGCTGACGCCTCAATGCAAGAAGGCCGCACAATCACTGTCACGGTGATTGTGCGGCCTTTCTTTATCTTCAGTCTGCCTCTTCCGTCTGCTTCTGAGGTCAGCGCTACTTATAGGTTATTTCGCAAGCTCGGAAATAACTGGCACGAGCTGCGCCAAAGCGCGACCACGATGCGACGCAGCATTCTTTTCTTCCGGAGTCATCTCCGCTGAAGTGCGGGTTTCACCTTCTGGTTGGAAAAGCGGATCATAGCCAAATCCAGCCTCACCGCGCGGGGTGCTGAGCAGGGTGCCTGACCAACGGCCCTCAGCCACGTGCTCTTGGCCTGCAGGCGTCACCAAAGCGCACACGGAAACAAAGGCAGCCTGGCGGCGGCTTGCTGGTACATGCGCCATCTGCGCCAGCAGCAGCTCATTATTGGCCTCATCATTGCCATGCTGGCCTGACCAACGCGCAGAAAGCACTCCCGGCATGCCGTTAAGTTCTTCAACCGCAATGCCGGAATCATCGGCGATACAGGGCAGACCAGTCTCTCGAGCCCCCGCATGCGCCTTAATCAGCGCATTATCGGCAAAAGTCCGACCGTCCTCAACCGGCTCATCATAGGGCTCAACATCACGCAGCGGGACAAGCTCAACTGAATCAATACCGGCATCAGCCAGAATCTTTTCCAGCTCAGCAAGCTTCTTTGCATTATTAGAGGCGACAAGAAGCTTCATACTAGATCCCCAGTGCAGCGCGCTGAGCAGCGATCAGCTCAAAGCAGCCCTTCTGCGCAACATCAAGCATCGAGTTAAGCTCGTCACGGCCAAAGAGACCATGCTCGCCAGTGCCTTGGATTTCCACAAAGTTGCCGGATTCCTGCATGACCACGTTCAGGTCAACCTCTGCACGGGAATCTTCCTCATAAGGCAAATCCAGGCAGACGTGGCCGTCCACGATTCCGACAGAAATAGCCGCAATCGGCTGCAGCAGTGGCTCACCAGGAACAACGCCCTGTTCTTTGAGTACCGCGATGGCATCGGCAAGCGCCACGTATGCACCCGTAATCGATGCGGTGCGGGTGCCGCCATCAGCTTGCAGCACATCGCAGTCAATCTGAATGGTGTTCTCACCCAGCTCAGACAGGTCAATTGCCGCACGCAGGGAACGGCCAACCAGACGAGAAATCTCATGGGTACGGCCCTTGACCTTGCCTTTCATGGATTCACGCGGCATGCGGTCATGGGTAGCTGATGGCAACATTGCGTATTCCGCGGTCAACCAGCCCTCACCCGAATCCTTCTTAAAGCGTGGGACGCCCTGCTGAACAGAAGCAGTACACATCACGCGGGTGTTGCCGAATTCTACGAGAACGGAACCGGCTGGGTTGGTGGTGAAATTGCGGGTAATACGGACACTTCGCAGCTGGTCGAGGTCACGACCATCAGCACGTTGAAAATCAGTCATGCTCTCAAGGGTACAGCGCTTAGCCTAAATCAAACTCCATGCCCGGCTTACCCAGAATAATTTCCCCGTCGAACTCCGTCTTTGCCGCATCCAGGGTGGCCTGTGGGTTACTCCATGGCTGCAAATGCACCAGCACGAGCTTCTTCACTCCTGCAAGGCGCGCCAGCTTGCCTGCTTGGCTGCCAGACATGTGCATGCCCTGTGGACGGCCTTCAGTCTCACATCCCCACGCTGCCTCAGCGAGGAAGATATCCGCATCCTGTGCCGCTGGCACGAGGTCTTCGGTGTATGCGGTATCACCGGTGTAGCAAATCACCTTGCCGGTGCGTGAATGTTCCATGCGCAGGCTATATGCCTCGATTGGATGGATGGCACGATATGGCGTCATATACACGTCATCAATGAGCTCACGCTGGCCATGCTCCCATGCGGAGAAAGCGAAGGTATCAGAGAAATCATCCCATTCATCCACGTGGTCTGCACTCATACGCCCCAGGTGCACAGGTGCGTCTTTGGGCGCGAACATAAAGTTGCGGGAGGCAGCTGGCGCTTCAGGGTGGAAACGGCGCCACACCATCAACGATGGGAAATCGGTGCAGTGATCAGCATGCAAGTGGCTAAAGGTCATGTGTGCATCACATGGGTCTTGGATTTCCTGCAGCGCAGCAAAAGTGCCGGGACCTAGGTCCATAATGATGGACGGAGCGTCTGGGAAAGAAACCAAGTAACCTGACGCAGGGTTATGAGGGCTGGGGATGCTTCCCGAGCAACCCAAAATGGTCAACTTCATGAAGCTATGGTGTCATGAATTTTCAAAAAATTCTTCCGTTCTGGCCTAAAGACACGAAAGTTCTGTATATGTGTTCATCCTCACCTGAGAATATCTGCAATGTCAGCTTAAAGCCGCGGACCTAAGAAACGCTGCGCTAACCGTGCAAAAGTTTCTGCGTCCCCAGTGGATTCAAATACGTGGGACGCCTCATTGTCCGTGGGTGCGAGTTCATCACGCTCGGTCAAAATACGCAGCACGTCCTTCGCGGTTTCTTCGGCTGAAGACACCAAGGTCACATTATCGCCCATCGCGAGCTGAATAATGCCCGTTAAGAGTGGATAGTGCGTGCATCCCAGAACCAGTGTGTCCACCCCCGCGGACTGAAGTGGAGCCAGATAGGATTCAGCAACGCCTAGAATCTGCCGTCCGGCGGTGATGCCGCGCTCGACAAAAGGCACAAAATCAGGACAGGCTACTGCGTGTGCTTCGACGTTTCCGGCTTGGGCAAAGAGGTCCTGATACGCCTGCGAGTGGATGGTGCCCTCCGTACCAATGACACCCACCTTGTGGTTGCGGGTGGTCGCCAGCGCACGTCTGACCGCGGGACGGATCACCTCAACAACCGGGATGTCATAGCGTTCACGAGCTTCTTCTAAGAAAGCAGCGGTTGCGGTATTGCACGCAATAACCAGCATCTTGCAGCCGCGCTCAACGAGGTCATCAGCAATCGCGCGCGAAAGATTGCGCACATCTGCTAATTCACGCGGGCCATAGGGACTGTGCGCGGTATCGCCCACATAGATGATCGATTCTTGTGGCAGCTGCTCCATGATGGTGCGCGCGACTGTTAAACCACCGACACCTGAATCAAAGATGCCGATGGGAGCTAGAGGATCCACTATTTGATCGCCTTCGACTTTCGCCGTGCAATCTGCGCCTTGGTGTCATCAGAAGTAATCACACTGCCAGCAATGACACCACCGATCGCACCGAAGAGGTGAGCCTGCCAGGACGCTCCTTCATAGATCGGCAGGACTCCCCACGCCATACCGGAGTAGAAGATACCGAGCACTACGCCTAACGCAATCTGCGAGAGAGAACGGTTGAAGATACCGCGCAGCAGCAGATATGCCCACCAGCCATAGACCAATCCGGATGCGCCAATGTGGTTAGTGCCCGGCCCGCCCAGCAGCCACGTGCCGATACCTGCGATGAGCACGACCAGGATGGTGACTTCCCACCATGCCCGACGACCCGATAAACCAACTAGGAAACAGAAAATGGCGCCCGAAATCGAGTTGGAAATCAGGTGCTCAAAGTTTGCGTGCAGCAGCGGGGAGAAGATAATTCCCAGCAGACCGTTGAAATCCAGGGGGTGGATACCGAAATAAGTCAGCCCACCGCCGAAAAGAAATGTGTTAACCAGATGCACAATCCACAGCACAGCAACATAACCAAAGGCGAAGGTAGCGCCCGTGGCAATACGGCCACGCTTGGTGTAGTTGGCAGAGATTCCCTTATTACGCGGGGATCTATTTGCCGGTGTAGGGCTGGGCATCGGGTAAGTCATAATGCAGCCAAGTTTAACCTAGGGGCGCAACAATTGCCGTGGTTCGCAGTTGCGCCCACACGCCCCTTAGGAAATTCAAGGGTGTCAATGAGCAAGCTTTCAGCCAGGCTTAGCCCATCAAGGCTTCAAGCAGAGAATCCTGGCAGTAGCCGAGCCAATCCACGAGTGAATCACGGTTTTGCTCATCTTCCTCGCTGATGACTTGACCGCTGGCGAGGTACAAGCGCAGGTCATTGAGCCCTGCCAAGAATGCGTGAGCATCGGCTTCCTCAATGGAAACCTCTACCCCACCAACTGGGCCAAGCGCATGGTTGATGACTTGGAGATTGGTCAGCTTGCTCTTAGCAATATCATTTTCATGCAATGAACGCATCAGACCGGCATCGCCGTCATATTCTTCTTCACCTTCGGCAAAGAATTCTGGGAACAGCCGACGCAAAGATGGATCTTCTGGAGCCTCTTTATGCCCGGTGGGCATGTCCATCATCTCCGCCAGCTCATCTTTAGGCGCAGATTGCGCACGAGAGATGATCGCCTCACTCACCGTTGAGGTCAAATTACCCAGAACTTCACGTTCCATGGGCTCCAAAACGGTCTGAAACTTTACGCCCCGAAGGAGCGCTTTCTTTTTACGCCATGGTTGCATCTATTTAACCTGCCTGCTGCATGGTGGCCCACAGGCCTGCTACTTGCAGCTTCTTTACATCAGCTTCTACTTTGTCACGCTCGCCGGAAGTGACGGCTGCTTTGCCTTCGGTGTGCACCTGCATCATCAGCTCATTCGCGCGCTTTTTGTCATAACCCAAAACGGTTTGAAATACGTAGGAAACATAACTCATGAGATTGACGGGATCATCCCAGACGATGCACATCCAAGGCAGGTTTTCTTCCGAAGCAACGGAGACATCAATGGCCTCATCTAGCTCCGGGGAAGCCATGGGGGAACTTAATTGCACGCACATGCCAACCAGCTTAACTAATTTTATTTCTTTACATGGCGTTAACCGCTACAGTTAATCCCAATACAGTAATAAGGAAACCCAAAGAAGGTCTTCACTCACATGAATCTGCCGCAGCCTCTACAGCGCATCTACGATCAATTTGCTGCCGGAAAAAGCCCCGCCGATATGACCCGAATTGGCATCACTGCCATAGCTTTAGTACTGACTTTGCTCACCGCAGCTACCGCGGGAAGCAGCGCACCGAATAATAATGATGATGGCTCATCCCAGGATGGCGGTGGGAATACCTCCCCCGAGGATCCCGATGCTCCTGATTATCAGGCACCACCCGCTGATGTGCAGCAAAGGCTCAACACCATTCAGTCGGAAGTATATGACGCCGTCAATCTCATGCGTGCTGAAGGCGGCTTGGGCAATGCTTTTGAATACCCCGAGCGAGCCGAGGAAGCACAGCGTAAGGCTGAGTACAACGCGGTGACCGGTACCGAGGAAGACTCCGATGAAAATATCGGTATGCTGAAGCATCACTTGCCGCGTGAAGCCGAAGTCGGACCAGATGGCGAAATATTGGTTCCCGCAGCATCTGGCTATGAATTCATTGAAGCCTTCCGTGGGTCTGAGCCTCACTATAACGTTCTAATGGAGCCAACCAATCAGTTCATGGCGGTCGGCACCGCATATTCGGCGCATGATGACACCGTGTGGCTGGTTATTCAATTCGAGTGATTATCCCCGCCGCAGGGCGCTGCATCGGCAAGCATAGAGAAGGCATCGGCAAGCAAAAGCGTGAAGTCCTGAGCAAAATCGAACGGTTTGCGCCTTGGAGGCGTTAGACTGGTTCGCTGTGAACCCAAAGACGATTCAACCTCAATCCACGGCGCTGCTCACTGACATGTATGAGCTGACTATGCTGCAGGCAGCGCTCGCCGATGGCACCGCTGAGCGCCCAGTCGTGTGCGAAGTATTTGCGCGCCGACTTTCCAATGAGCGCCGCTATGGTGTTGTCGCCGGTATTCCGCGCGTGCTGGAAGCGGTTAAGAATTTCCGTTTCAGCGAACAGCAGTTAGATTCCCTGGACTTTTTAGATGACAAGACCAAGACTTATCTGCGCGATTACCGTTTTTCGGGCCAGATTGATGGCTACCGCGAGGGTGAGCTATATTTCCCGAACTCCCCGCTGCTGACGGTGCGTGGCACTTTTGCTGAATCTATCCTGCTGGAAACGGTTATTTTGTCCATCATGAATTCTGATTCGGCGGTGGCTTCGGCGGCATCGCGCATGGTGGTTGCTGCTGATGGTCGCCCAATTATTGAGATGGGCTCACGCCGCACCCATGAAAAGTCAGCTGTGACCGCGGCGCGCGCCGCGTACTTGGCAGGCTTCCAGTCCACCTCAAACCTGCAAGCCTCGGCTGAATATGGCATTCCAGCTTCCGGCACCGCTGCGCACTCCTGGACCCTAGCGCACGTCAATGATGATGGCACGCCAAATGAAAAGGCGGCGTTCGAATCACAGATCAAGACCCACGGCGTGGGCACTACCTTGCTGGTGGATACTTTCGACATCACCCAGGGTGTCGCCAATGCCATCGAGGTAGCAGGACCTGAACTTGGTGGCGTGCGCATTGACTCCGGCAACTTGGGCGCCATCACCCGCCGTGTGCGCAAGCAGCTCGATGATTTGGGCGCACACAATACCAAGATTGTGGTCTCATCTGACCTGGATGAATTCGCGATTGCTGGCCTGCGTGGTGACCCAGTAGATGTCTATGGCGTGGGCACTTCCGTGGTTACTGGCTCCGGCGCACCGACGGCCAGCATGGTCTACAAGGTTGTGGAAGTAGATGGCCATCCGGTGGCTAAGCGCTCCGAATCCAAGAAATCCGTGGGCGGCGCTAAGCGCGCGATTCGCTCCTACCGCTCTTCCGGTGTTGCGATTGAAGAGATCATCTTCCCATTCGCCGCTGATGTTCCTGACACCGGCCACCTCGATTCCAAGATGCTCACCGTGCCGCTGATTCGCGATGGCGAGATTGTCGAAGGCCAGCACAGCCTGGACGAGTCCCGTGAATACCTGGCAGAAAATATCAAGACCCTGCCATGGGAAGGCCTGGCGCTAACCCGCGATGAGCCAGCGGTGCACACGCGCTATGTCGGCTTCGACTAAGACTCATTAATCCCATCTTGGCCTTATCCGCCCCTTCGACTCTTGCACGCCCCAGTGCTCTCGAGCCGAAGGGGCGTTCTGGGTTTATGAAGGCTATGGCTTAGACTCAGTGTGGTGAAGGATGAACCACTCAATCAGACAACGGACACCCTGCTAGACCATGCCGTCGCTGCCTTGGGTGGTGCCCGCCGCGAGGGCCAGCACAAAATGGCTAATGCTGTGACCGCAGCATTAGAAAAAGAACGACACCTAGCGGTTCAGGCGGGTACTGGCACCGGTAAATCCTTGGCGTATCTGGTGCCAGCTATTCGCCATGCGCATAATACGAATTCCAGCATTATCGTCTCCACCGCGACGATTGCCCTGCAGCGCCAGCTGGTTGAACGCGACCTGCCGCGACTCGTGGAGGCACTTGAGCCCGTAATGGAGCGCAAGCCCACGTTTGCCATCATGAAGGGCCGGCAGAACTATGTCTGCCTCAACAAGGTCGCACAAGCCGGTGTTACACCGGAAGAAGAGCTCTTTGAGGAATCAGAGATTTCATGGACGGGCAAGCACGTTCAGCGGGTTTTTGAGTGGGCCGATGAAACGGAGACCGGCGATCGTGATGACCTCACCCCCGGCGTACCTGATTTGGCATGGCGCCAGGTGTCGGTCAGCTCCCGCGAATGCCTGGGCGCGTCCCGCTGCCCGCAAGGTGAAGAATGCTTCGCCGAATTGGCCAAGCAGAAGGCGTCCAAGGTGGACGTTGTGGTGACCAACCACGCGCTTTTGGCGATCGATGCCGCAGCAGAAACGCAGATCCTTCCAGAACATGACGTGGTCATCGTGGATGAGGCGCATGAACTAGATGCCCGTATTACTTCCGTGTCGACGGCAGAGATTAATGCGCGCTCTATCAAGATGGCCGCCAACCGCGCCAAGTCGCTTGGCGCCGAAGGAAAAGACGTACGTTTAGCAGAGCTTGCCGATGACTTTGCCATCTTCATCGGCTCCTATGATTCCGGCCGTTGGGTGGACATGGACGAGCCTTCGAAGAGCCAACTGGATGGTTTGGCAACCGCGATTATTGACTGCAAGTTGGCAGTCTCGCGTACGCCTGAAGGGGAATCGGCGAATGACCCGGAAAAGTACGCTGAGCGCCAAAATCTTACCAATCACCTGTCGGAGATGGCGGAAACTATTCACCGCATCCTAGAGGTTTTTGATACTGACAACGCAGCGGACCAAGATGACGTGGTCTGGGTGGATGAGTCTTCACTCGCCGTCGCCCCGCTTTCGGTTGCGGACTTGCTGCGCGAAAATCTCTTCGGCCAAAATACCGTGGTACTGGCATCAGCCACCTTGGCCTTGGGTGGACGTTTTGATGTCATGGCTGCCCAATGGGGTATCCCGAAGGGTACGTGGGATTCTATGGATGCCGGAACGCCTTTTGATCCGGCGAAGTCCGGAATCTTATATGTGGCCTCACATCTACCAGCTCCTGGCCGCGATGGTCTGGCGAAAGAGACTCTAGATGAGATGAAAGAGCTCATCTTGGCTGCTGGTGGCCGCACCCTGGGCCTGTTTTCTTCCCGCCGTGCAGCAGAAGAGGCTGCAGAGAAACTGCGGATGCAAGTACCTTTTGAAATCTTCGTCCAAGGCCAAGACACCACCGGTGCGTTGGTGGAGAAATTCTCTAAGCATGAGAATTCTTGTCTTTTTGGCACGCTCACGCTGTGGCAGGGCGTGGACGTTCCGGGCCCGGCATGCTCGCTGGTGCTCATTGACCGCATTCCGTTTCCTCGGCCCGACCAGCCGCTGCTGCAGGCACGCACTGATGCCGCCAATGCTGCCGGCCGTAGTGGATTCATGGAGGTCTCCGCGACCCATGCAGCGCTGCTCATGGCGCAGGGCGCTGGCCGCTTGCTGCGTGCCACCACCGACCGTGGCGTGGTCGCCGTGCTAGATAATCGGTTAGAGACCAAACGCTATGGCAGCTTCTTAAAGAACTCCATGCCACGGTTTTGGCCCACCACCGACCCACAAGTAGTACGCGGCGCCCTCAAGCGCCTAGTTGCCTCTTAAGCGGATTCCACGGGCTGTGGCACGGCCACCACGGTGGCGGAATCAGGTGCAACCTCGGTATAGCCGGCATCCCGGATAACCACCGCGCCATCTACAGCCAGTGCTTGGTTAAATACCTCGCGGCTTACCTCCCGCACGCTCAGGGCATAGTCCCGCTGTGCCCATTCCCAAGCTTGCTCGGTGGTCAAGGAAGCTGCGAACAACATGGACCCATGGCCTACCTGTGCGGCGGCCTTTCCAGCAGTCATCTCCAAGGCATCATCAACGTAGATCACCGGTGCATTCTGCTCCGGTGCACCGGGCTCATCATGAACCATGTCAGTGTGGCCGATCTGGAGCTTCGCAATCAGCGGGTGCACGTCTTTGACGGCGGAGGGGATAAATGCGCGTGCTTGGTTGTTGATCGTTGCACCAGCAAGTCCCTGCACGTCATCCCATGCCTTATTGCGGGCACGGCGAGCTACCTTGCGGATGCGGTGGCCGTACCAGTCCCCCAATGACTTGGCGAAGAAGCCTTCTTGACCGGCTTGCTCATCAAGGCAGACCGCGACAACCGCGCGCGCAGCAGATTCCAAGAGCTCAGTGCGCGAAGGAGGATCCTGTTTCGGCATATTCAGCGCTATTTGCATAGCTTGAATAGTTTCCGGATGCTCCGGGTCCTCATCAATATCACGCCAGGAACGGCCCGTGCAGGCATCCACGAGGCGCTCATGCGCAATCTTAAACTCTTCCGTAATCACATCATTCTTCAACGAATCTTCCTCCCCAATGATTCCATCCGATAACTATCTCAATGAACCAGGAGAGCTAATTACTCCGACGTTGCACCAAGGATGTGCACCAAGCCTGCCAGAGTAGGCAGGTTGATAGACACATCCGCGTGCTCGCGCAGCGCTGGCTTAGCGTTGAAGGCGATACCCAAGCCCGCGGCATTAATCATGTCAATGTCATTGGCGCCATCGCCTACAGCAACGGTCTGGGACATATCCAGGTTGGAGTCAGCGGCGAATTCACGCAGGAATTCTTCCTTGGCTGCACGGTCCACGACCTTGCCGGTTACACGGCCCGTCAGCTTGCCGTCTTCTATCTCCAGGGTATTGGCGCGAACATAATCTAAGTCCAGCTCACGCGCCAGAGGCTCCAGTACCTGAATAAACCCGCCGGATGCTACGGCTACGCGGAAGCCATTGGCCTTCAGTGTTGCCAATGCGTCCTTCACACCGGGGGTCAGCTCAATCGCATTCGACACCGATTCGATCACAGATGCGTCCAGCCCCGCCAGGGTGGCTACGCGTTCACGCAGGGACTCTTCGAAGTCGAGCTCGCCGCGCATGGCGCGATCGGTGACCTCCGCAACCTCCGCCTCCTTGCCCGCGTGAGCAGCGAGCATTTCAATTACTTCACCCGTAATCAGTGTTGAATCACAGTCCAAGCAGATTAGGCCACGGTCAGGGTGCTCAGCTTGCGCCAGTAGAGCGACATCAACGCCATTGGCCTTGGCAATATCTGCCAAAGATTCTGCGGAGCCATCACCTGAGACGAGATACTCAACGCCGGGCCAACCGGCGGTGGAAATTTCGCGCTGGGAATCAATCACAAATCCCGAAGCCTCTATTTTCTGAGAGATGCCTTCGGGAATGGTGGTGCCGTACATGATGAGCATTTGAGTAGTAGTCACATCAGTCATGATACGACAAAGCCACCTGCCGAAGATTCGGTAGGTGGCTTGATGTCAGGAGGATCAGTAGCGCTTGCGCACTATCTCAATCCTTTAGTGCTGGCCGAAGTGGGCCTCTCGACGCAGACGCTGAATCATGTGCGGGTAGTGCAGCTCGAAGGCTGGACGCTCAGAGCGGATGCGTGGCAAGGAGTTGAAGTTGTGGCGTGGAGGAGGGCAAGAGGTTGCCCACTCGAGGGAGTTGCCGTAGCCCCATGGGTCATCAACGGTAACAACCTCGCCGTAGCGCCAGGACTTGAAGACGTTCCAGACCAGTGGGATAACGGATGCGCCGAGAACGAAGGAGAAGACCGTGGAGATCTGGTTGTAGATGGTGAAACCATCAGACTCCAGGTAGTCAGCGTAACGACGTGGCATGCCCATATTGCCGACCCAGTGCTGAATCAGGAAGGTGCCGTGGAAGCCGATGAAGGTGAGCCAGAAGTGAATCTTGCCCAGGCGCTCGTCGAGCATGCGACCGGTCATCTTCGGGAACCAGAAGTACAGGCCAGCAAATGCGGAGAATACAACGGTACCGAACAGGGTGTAGTGGAAGTGAGCGATAAGGAAGTAAGACTCAGCCAAGTGGAAGTCCAGTGCTGGCGCAGCCAGCATAATGCCGGTCATACCACCGAAGAGGAAGGTGGACATGAAGCCCATTGCCCAAATCATTGGGGTTTCCCAGGTGATGTGGCCCTTCCACATAGTGCCGACCCAGTTGAAGAACTTAATACCGGTTGGCACCGCAATCAGGAATGTCATGAACGAGAAGAATGGCAGCAGAACTGCGCCGGTTACGAACATGTGGTGTGCCCACACAGCCATGGACAGTGCACCAATCGCGAGCATTGCGAAGACCAGGCCGATGTAGCCGAAGGCTGGCTTACGGGAGAACACTGGAACAACTTCGGAAATGATGCCGAAGAATGGCAGTGCCAGAACGTATACCTCTGGGTGACCGAAGAACCAGAAGAGGTGCTGCCACAGGATGGCGCCGCCGTTAGCGGAGTCGAAGATGTGGCCGCCCAGCTTGCGGTCATAGAGAACGCCCAACGCTGCAGCAAGCAGCAGTGGGAAGATCATCAGAGCCAAGATGGAGGTAACGAAGATGCCCCAGGTGAATACGGACATGCGGAACATGGTCATGCCTGGTGCACGCATGGTCAGGATGGTGGTCAGCATGTTAATTGCGGACAGCACGGTACCAATACCGGTTGCACCAACGCCGACGATCCACATGTCAGCACCAACACCTGGGGTGTGGATGCTGTCTGCCAGAGGCATGTACATGGTCCAGCCGAAGTCAGCTGCGCCGCCTGGGGTCAGGAAGCCAGACAGCATGATCAGGCCGCCGCCAGAGGTAATCCAGAAACCAAATGCGTTCAGACGAGGGAAAGCCACGTCAGGCGCGCCGATTTGGAGTGGAAGGACATAGTTTGCAAAGCCCCAAACAACTGGGGTTGCGAATAGCAGCAGCATCACGGTGCCGTGCATGGTGAACAGCTGGTTGAACTGCTCATTGGACAGGAACTGCAGACCCGGGGTGAAAAGCTCAGCGCGGATCAGCAGGGCCATCAAGCCACCGAGAAAGAAGAAGCTGAAGGACATGATGATGTACATGATGCCCAGCTGCTTGTGGTCGGTGGTGGTCAGCATCATCCAGGCCTTGGAACCGGTCTTCGCGTTACCGGTTGGCTCTGGACGAGTTGGTTGAACGTAGTCGTCCAACCGTGGCGCCACAGCGGTCATTGTTTTCCTCCTGAATATAAAGCACGTCAGTACCAAACCTGACGTACTTAAAGGTTTACTCGCTTTATATTAGGCATTCTTTCCCCTTATTGCCAGCTCATCATAATCCTTCCTCCCCCACCTGATTAGGCCTTTGTTACTAAAGTGACGGCATTGCTGCAGCAAGATTGCCGGTGTCGTAGCGGGGACAAAAACGGTTCCCGGCATTTAGGTGGGATAGACCACACTTTTGCTCCAGCTTCTAGTTCAAAACCCGCAGGTTGCCGCCATCCTTACACCCCCAGTTGATGTCAACCTTAAGAATGACGCGCACATGATGTAAATCTTGCCAACCTCTCCCCCACTAATTCTTCGGGCATTTGCGCAGATCTAAACCATGAAATAAAGGCGGCGGGACCCGCACATAAAGTGTCGGCTCCGCCGCCTTAACTCACAGAAATCAACAGGGTTCAGCCGAGGTTTCTGTGAAATATCTGGGAGGTGTTAGAAATCCCAGTCATCATCGGTAGTGTCTTCTGCCTTACCAATGACATAAGAAGAACCAGAGCCAGAGAAGAAGTCATGGTTCTCATCAGCATTTGGGCTGAGCGAGGACAAAATCGCCGGCGATACTCGGGTCTCGTCTGCTGGGAAGAGACCTTCATAGCCCAGGTTGTTAAGAGCCTTATTAGCGTTGTAGCGCAAAAAGCGCTTCACATCTTCAGTCCAACCGAGCTCATCATAGATATCCTCGGTGTACTCAATCTCGTTTTCGTACAGGTCATACATCAGATCGAAGGTGTACGCCTTGTACTCTTCCTGCTGCTCTTCCGAGAGCTTCTTCACGCCCTGCTGGTACTTATAACCAATGTAGTAGCCATGCACGGACTCATCACGAATAATCAAACGGATGATATCTGCAGTATTGGTCAGCTTCGCGCGGGAAGAAAGGTACATCGGCAAGTAGAAGCCTGAGTAAAACAGGAATGACTCCAGCAAGGTGGAGGCAACCTTCTTCTTCAAAGGATCATCTCCCTGGTAGTAGGACATGATGATCTTTGCCTTCTTTTGAAGGTTCTCATTTTCCTCAGACCAGCGGAATGCCTCATTGATCTGTGGCGTCGATGCCAGAGTCATGAAGATATTGGAATATGACTTCGCGTGCACCGACTCCATGAAGGAGATGTTGGTGTACACGGCCTCCTCGTGCAAGGTTTCTGCATCAGGCAGCAAAGAAACAGCACCAACAGTGCCCTGGATGGTGTCTAGGAGGGTCAGACCAGTAAACACACGCATGGTGGCTTCCTGTTCCTTCTCCGTCATCTTCTTCCAGCTCTGGATGTCATTAGAAACTGGAATCTTTTCTGGCAGCCAGAAATTGCCGGTCAGACGATCCCATACTTCTAAGTCTTTCTCGTCTGGGATGACATTCCAGTTAATCGCCTTAACTGGTTCCGTATGGTTGGAGACATACTCGTCATATTCGTTAGACACGAAATCAAGCCACCTGTCTTAGTCTTCAAAATCCGATTAATTCCTCACCCAGCATACCCAACTCTAGAAATCGACACAGCGTCAGGGAGACCTTGGCGTATCGGAACGTTTGACCAGTTCAAACGCCAAAAGTTTCCTCTTCAAATACTCACTTGCACACGGGCAGAAAGGTGTTGAATCCAGAGATAAGAATATGATGGAGAGCTAAAGAATATTTCATCGGCCGCAAGTGGAAAGATGTTCCATCTTGGGTCTTGGATTGAAAAACTCGAATAGTGATAAGGAGACCAACGTGACGGATCCGCGGCGTGTGCCTTTGGTTAATCCTGTGCTTGAATCAATCGGCAATGAGATTGTCACAGGCAAAATTCCTGCGGGTGAGAAATTTACACTGACCGACATTACTGACCGGTTTGATGTCTCTCGTACCGTTGCGCGCGAAACCATGCGCACTCTTGAACACATGGGGCTAGTGGAAACTTCTCCCCGCGTGGGTCTGACGGTGCTGCCTTCTTCGCGCTGGGTGAGCTTTGACCCGAATGTGATTTCCTGGCGGCTCAATAATGACAAGGCACGCCCTGCACAGCAGCGTTCGTTGAACCAATTGCGCTTTGCTGTCGAACCAATCGCCGCGTCCGTAGCTGCAGGGTCGGCCACAGAGGATGAACGACAGGAAATCTTAACGTTGGCGCACCGTCTCTTAGAGTTGGAAACCAACCCCTCCTCACGCGTGGGTGAAGCCTTGGAAGTAGACCTGAAGTTTCATACCCTGATTTTCACTGCTTCGCACAATGAAATGTTTGTTGCACTCGCGCCTTCGCTGCTGATGATTCTCAAGGGCAAGTCAATATTCGGCTCGAAAAAGCGCAACCCAGTGGGAAATACTGCCAGCCTGCACGTGGAATTGGCGGAAGCGATTAATAACCGCCAGCACGTCGAGGCCCAAGAACTGAACCGCCGCATTTTGCTCGATAGTCGTGATGAAACGAGCGAGCTTTATCAGTAGCTTCCTTGAAAGTTTCCTCGAACTTTTGGTTGGAGATCAACAAAGGCCTGCGATAGTCACCTTCTGTGGTGTTTATCGCAGGCCTTCGTCACACTCAGCTCAATTTTTGTGTTGTATTGAGCCGGGCTTTAGAGCATGCAGGATACGCAGCCCTCAATCTCGGTACCAGCCAGAGCCATCTGACGCAGACGGATGTAGTACAAGGTCTTAATGCCCTTGCGCCATGCATAGATCTGAGCCTTGTTGATGTCACGGGTGGTGGCCGTGTCCTTGAAGAACAAGGTCAATGACAGACCCTGGTCAATGTACTTGGTGGCTTCCGCATAGGTGTCAATGATCTTCTCATGACCAATCTCGTATGCATCCTGGAAGTAGTCAAGATTGTCATTGTCCATGTGTGGCGCTGGGTAGTACACACGGCCAATCTTGCCTTCCTTACGAATCTCAATCTTGGAAGCGATTGGGTGAATCGAGGAAGTGGAGTTATTGATGTAGGAAATGGAGCCCGTTGGCGGAACAGCCTGCAAGTTACGGTTGTACAGACCGTGGGTCATAACCTCATTCTTCAGATCCGCCCAGTCTTCCTCGGAAGGAGTGTGGATAGAAGAGTTAGCAAATAGTCCCTTGACTTTTTCGGTCTTTGGCTCAAAGTCCGCTGGGTTATAACGGTCAAAGAAAGCACCAGATGCATACTCAGACTGTGGGAACTCGCTAAAGGTCTCACCGCGTTCCTTCGCAATCTTGTTGGATGCGCGTAGCGCTGCGTAAAGCACTGCCGCGAAGTAAGCATTGGTGAAGTCCAAGCCTTCTTCGGAGCCATAGTAGATGTGCTCGCGGCCCAAGTAGCCGTGCAGGTTCATCTGACCCAGGCCAATCGCATGGGACTTATCATTGCCGCTGCGGATGGAAGGTACAGAATCAATAGCGGTCTTATCCGCAACTGCGGTCAAGCCACGGATTGCTGCCTCAACGGTGGCACCGAAGTCTGGGGAATCCATCGCCAAAGCGATGTTCATGGAACCCAGGTTGCAGGAAATGTCGCTGCCCATCTTCTCATAGCTCAAATCATCATTGAACGTAGATGGTGCATTGACCTGCAGAATCTCGGAGCAAAGGTTGGACATGTTGATGCGACCAGTCTTCACTGGGTTTGAATCATTGACGGTGTCCTCAAACATAATGTATGGGTAACCGGACTCAAACTGCAGCTCAGCCACGGTCTGGAAGAAGTGACGTGCGTTGATCTTCTTCTTACGGATACGTGGGTCTTCCACCATCTCGTGATAGTGCTCGGTCACGGAGATGTCACCGAATGCTTTGCCGTAGACACGCTCAACGTCATAAGGGCTAAACAGGTACATGTCCTCATCGCGCTTTGCCAGCTCGAAAGTAATGTCCGGAATAACGATGCCCAAAGACAGGGTCTTAATACGGATCTTCTCATCCGCGTTCTCGCGCTTGGTATCCAGGAAGTTCAAGATATCTGGGTGGTGTGCGCTCAAGTAAACGGCACCGGCGCCCTGACGGGCACCTAGCTGGTTGGCATAAGAGAAGGAGTCTTCCAGCAGCTTCATTACTGGGATAACACCTGAAGACTGGTTCTCAATGTGCTTAATAGGAGCGCCGGACTCACGAATATTGGACAGCAGCAAAGCGACGCCTCCACCGCGCTTGGACAGCTGCAGGGAGGAGTTGATTGCGCGACCGATGGACTCCATGTTGTCTTCAACACGCAGCAGGAAGCAGGACACGAGCTCGCCGCGCTGTGCTTTACCAGCATTGAGGAAGGTTGGGGTTGCTGGCTGGAACCGGCCTGACATGATCTCATCCACCATGCTTTCAGCGATAGCGGTGTCACCATCAGCCAAGAACAATGCGGTCATGGAAACGCGGTCTTCAAAGCGTTCCAAGTAACGGCGACCATCAAAGGTCTTCAGCGTGTAAGAGGTGTAGTACTTGTATGCGCCCAAGAAGGACTTGAAGCGGAACTTGAAGGAATAAGCGCGCTTAAACAGGGACTTCACGAACTCCCAGTCATAGGCTTCAATAACTTCTGGTTCGTAGTACTTATTCTCAACCAGGTACTCAATCTTTTCTTCCAAGTCATGGAAGTAGACCGTGTTTTGGTTAACGTGCTGCAAGAAGTATTGGTTCGCGGCCTCGCGGTCCATATCGAACTGGATCTTGCCATCTTCGTCGTAGAGGTTAAGCAGTGCATTGAGCGCGTGGAAGTCCAGCTTCTCTTCCTGCTTTACTGGCTCAGCTACGGTCTTTCCCAATTGTTGAGTCACTGTGAAGCACTCGACCTTTCATCAAAAAATTTAAGACGTAATTCCTAATAGTATTTACGGCCTTGAGTTTTAGCTTGCTTGCTGAAGCAACCCCAGCTTGCGGGCGTTTTGGAGAAGACCTTCTCGGCAGAGATGAACGTCTTCGTCATTTCCCATCAACTCGAAACGATACACGTATGGGACTTTACATTTTCCGGAAATAATATCCCCGGCCTTGCCGAAGTCTGGACCGAAGTTACTATTTCCGCCGGCGATCACAGCGCGGATGAAACTGCGGTTATGTTCGTTATTTAAGAACTTGATGACCTGTTTCGGAACAGGCTTACTATTTTCGTGATTAAGCGAAACTCCGCCACCATAAGTTGGACACACCAGCACATAAGGCTCATTAACAATTAAAGGCTCGTCCTTTAACCGAAGCGGAATCCGAACATTCGGCAGGCCGAGCTTTTGAACAAAGCGATGGGTGTTATCAGTGACAGAAGAGTAGTAGACGACCAGCACGGCCGACCCCCTCCTTGTTGAACTCTCATGCGACTAGCTTCCAGTACTTCTTCTAGCGCCTTACTGGATTGGCACTAAGCGTGCCCCACAGGGCAAAGCAGGCACGCTCGCAGAGGGATTAGGCCCTCCACATAACTGCAATATGGCTTAGGCTGCCTGGAGCTGCTTGATGCGCTCTGGGCGGAAGCCAGACCAGTGCTCGCCGTCTACTTCAACAACTGGAGCCTGAACGTAGCCGAGCGCCATGACGTAGTCACGTGCTTCATCATCCATGGAGATATCAACAGTGTTGTAGGACAGTCCCGCACGGTCAAGGGCCTTCTTAGTAGCGGTGCACTGGACGCAAGCTGGCTTGGTGTAGAGAGTGATGGACATGGTGCGAACCTAACCTTTGTTAATTTCATGTGGGCTGCGTATGCGCCCGATTTGAGCCTTTTAGAACAATTCTCGAGCGGTTATCCCTATCCGCTGAGCAACACTGACAACACTATACTTTGTGCCAATAACCCGCAACCATAACAACATGTAGTAGTTACAGTCGTGAAATTACCAGGATAGACATTCCCTCGACCCCACATGTAGGCCTCAACAATTACATCGTTGAAACTCCCCAGAACTACATCCGTGAAATTACCTGCAGGTTTACCTTTTCCGCCAAACCCTTTGTGACTAAGTTCACATTTTAGTATGGTATCCCCCAAGTTGAGTGGCCTACGCCACTTAATCGCCTTTGGCATCTTGGAAGAGGTTCCCTAGGCAAGTATCGAGACGAGCAATGACGCCTAGAATTCAAGCCCCCGAAGGCAAGACTAAAGCCACCCGAGGTAGTCACTAGGGATACCTGGGTGGCTTTAGGGTGAATCGGCGTATCTTAGCCCTGACGAGCCTTGAAACGTGGATCCTTCTTGTTGATCACGAAGACCTTACCGTGGCGGCGAATAACCTGGGCGCCCGGCTTCTTCTTCAGCGACCGAAGCGACTTGCGAACCTTCATCGGGCGCTCCTTTCGTTATGCGCATCCTGACCCATCCAACAATAGACGAGCCTTAAGATTAATTGCGGTTAATACTGTTCAAGCATGACTGAAGAGTTTGTTCAAAACCCTGGTCATGACACGAGGGAGAATATTACCCTATAGCACCGTAAAGACCAAAATGGTGAAATCAACACGTGTGCCCTAGAGCGTGCGGCGCATGCTGCACCTTCCTAGCCACGATCATAACGCGAACGCATCTCAGCACCAACCTCGTCCAAGGATTTACCCATGGTCTCTGGTACCAGGGCGCGGGTATAGCCCAAAGCAACAATGCCGAGGACACCAAATACTGCGAAGGCAACGGGGCCAGTCAACCACTCCACCAGCGGCAGGAAGTATTGGGCCACTGCCCAGTTGGTCACCCACAGGCTCAGACCGGCAATACCCATGCCCAAACCACGCACCTGCGCCGGAACGAGCTCGGAGATCAGCAGCCACGTCGCAGGAGATACAGCGGCCTGCTGGAATGCGATAAACGTTGCCATAAAGAACAGTGACAACATGGCAAAGAAGAAGGAACCATCAGCAAATGAGTACACCACGGCCAAAATGAATAGAGACACGGTATTGCCGGCCAAACCGATCATCAGCAGGCGCTTCCGTCCAATGCGATCCACTACTTTCAGCCCGACCCAACATGCCAGCACCGATACAACGCCGATAACAATGGAGGTATAGACGGAGTTGGTGGTGGAAATGCCGACCTGATTCATCATGGTTGGCGCGAAGTACACCACGGCGTTGACACCAGTAATTTGCTGCGTCAACCCCATAAGCATGGCCAGCAAGACGGTCACGCGAATCCAGCGGGTGGATTTCAGCACGGAGAATTCTGTTGCCGTACCACGGCTATTTTCAGGTGGCGCGAGCTCATCGAGCCCCATACCAAGCTGACCAGCTACCCGGCGCGCTGCATCCACGTGCCCCTTGGAGACCAGCCAGACCGGGGAATCGGGGACAAAAAGCATGCCGACAAAAAGCATTGCGCCTGGTACTGCGGCCAGCCCCAGCATCCATTGCCAACTCCCGGTTGGCGCCAGCGCGGAGTTGACCAAATAAGCCAGCAGTTGACCGACCACAATCATCAAAGTGTTCAAAGACACCATGCGTCCGCGGATAGCTGGTGGGACCATCTCAGCGATGTACATCGGGGAGACAATGGAGACACCACCAACAGCCACGCCCAGGAAGGTCCGGGCAGCGCCGAGCATGAAAATAGAATCAGCCAGCGCACACCAGATGGAGCCCAAGACGAAGACCGCGCCACCAATCAGCAGGGTCGTGCGCCGTCCTAGTGCATCGGCTGCCCGGCCAGCAATGAGCGCACCTACAGCTGCACCGACCAAGAGCATGGAGGTTACCCAACCTTCTTGGTGGGCGGTCATGTCGAATTCTGGGCTAATAAATAACAAAGCACCGGACATAACGCCGGTGTCATAGCCGAAGAGGAGGCCGCCTAATGCCGCGATTGCTGCGACTAGCTTTACATATCTGTCATTACTCACAAGAAACTATTTAAGCACCGAGCTACTTTCCATGCCCAGAGTCGCGCACCTTCTTGATCCATCAAGATGACCAGTAATACTGCCTGGCAACAAAGGTTAGAATGGCCACATGGACAACCTGCAGCAGCACATTATTGACGCCCTCGGCACCAAGCCCAGCATTAATCCGGGTGAGGAAGTCGAGCACCGCGTCGGATTCTTGGTCGACTACTTGAAAAACACTGGCGCTGCGGGTTTCGTGCTGGGAATTTCCGGAGGGCAGGATTCTACGCTGGCGGGCAAGCTCGCACAGTTAGCCACCGACAAAGTTGAGGGTGCGCAGTTTTATGCCATTCGCTTGCCGCATGGTGTGCAGTCAGATGAAGAAGACGCGCAGGTAGCACTGGGCTTCATCGAGCCAGATCACTCTTTAGTTATCAATATCGCTGATGCCACCAAAGCCATGGATGACCAGGTGGCGCAAAGCCTTGGCGGGCAGGATTTGGGTGATTTTAACCGCGGCAATGTCAAGGCTCGCCTGCGCATGATTGCGCAATATGCCGTGGCAAGTGAGAGGAATTTGCTGGTACTTGGCACCGACCACGCGGCGGAGAATGTCACGGGATTTTTCACCAAGTGGGGCGATGGCGCAGCCGACCTTCTGCCTTTGGAGGGGCTTAATAAGCGCCAGGGCGCGCAGATGCTCGAGTATCTCGGCGCACCAGAATCAACATGGGCCAAGGTGCCTACCGCCGACTTGGAAGATAATAAGCCGGGCTTGCCAGATGAGCAGGCGCTCGGCGTCACCTATGCCCACATCGATGATTATCTGGAGGGCAAGCAGGTGCCTGCCGATTCCGCCGCCACCATCGAATCCTTATGGCGCCGCGGCGCGCACAAGCGCCACATGCCGCAAGGCCCAATTACTTATGGTGAAGAATAGGTTTGCCCTCATTAACCGTGCTTACGCGTATGGACGTTCAGCTAAAACGCGTAAGCACCTGGTGGGCTGCATCCCCGAGTGCACGGTGATAAGCCAGGCCATGGGTCATCGCATGCACTGCTAAAGGATGAAGCTGATGCAGTGCAAAGTCCACATCGGGATTGCCATATCCGGCCAACATATCCACCAGATGTGGTGTGCCAAAGAGCTCCAGCATGGCTAGGTCAGTATGCGGGTGCCCGCCATGTGCGGCCGGGTCAATCATGACCACACCATCAGGGCCGAAGAGCACATTGCCTGCCCACAGGTCGCCGTGAATGCGTGCAGGTTTTACGTTAAATTCCGGGGCATCGGCATGCTTAACGATGTTCTCACACGCCTTCTCCACTGCCTCTAAAATATCTGGGCGTAGATTTGCCTGACGCGCGAAAGGCAACACCCGCTGCTCGGTATAGAATTCTACCCAGCTTTCTTGTGGAATACACGACTGTTCAATGCGGCCAATGTAGTTCTTACCATTCCAGCCTTCTGGTGGTGCACCAAAAGCGTCAGCGCCGGCTTCGTGAATGCCCCGCAGAACGCGCCCAAATTCAAACGCCGATTCTTGGTCCGGGAGTACTGTTTCCACCCGCTTTTCCATCAGCTGGTTTCCATTGACCCCAACTACTTCCACCACGTGCGCAGCTGCTTCCTCGGTGGCATTGGCCAACCACTTCAGCCCGGCTGCCTCAGCACCGGCCTGGTCAGCAACGGTGGTCGTCTTGGTAAACGTTGACATAGCCCTCCCCTTTTCTTGCTACTTCTTGAACCGGTACACCATCTTCATGATGCCATTTGAATAGCTTTCAGAGTCTTCAAGCTCAAGGTGCTGCGCGGAGAGCTTAGCGTCAGAGAATAGCTTCTTGCCTTCCCCAAGCAGCACAGGAAACACCAGCAGGTGCAGCTTATCGATAAGCCCTGCTTCCTGCAGTGACTTCACCACCGTGGCACTGCCGTGCACGAGAATCGGCCCGTCAAAAGTGCCATGCTCCCCCGTTTTCAACGCCCACACTTCATCAATCCCCGACAAGATCTGTGCGGGCCAGCGCTCATCATCGGAATCCAACGTGGTGGATAAAACAAAGCGCGGCATGGCGTTATATCCGGCGAACTCTTCCATCGCAGGCCACACCGGAGCGAATGCTTCATAGCTCACCCGGCCTAATAAGAGCGCGCCAGCTTCTTGCTGTTCCGTGCCTTTCATCTCATAGGCAGCTGGGGCGAACTCAATTCCTTGAAACGTCCATCCGGCATTGCGGTAGCCATCTTCACCACCAGGGGCCTCCATGACGCCGTCGAGACTGATCATTTCCGTCACGATCAATTCATTCATGTCGCCCACACTACGCAAGACAGACCCCCACGATAAGCAGTCCGAGGAACTACTCAAGATCTATAGCCAACATCTGCCACGCGGTCTAAGCTCGGCTATAGAGCGTGTTTCCTTGTTCACCCTTCCACAGAAAGAGAGTGCAGGCCATGTCAGATGCCTTGAATAGCGTAAATCTAGATTCATTGATTGATGAGCTGATGGAAAAGGCCGCATCAGTGTCCAGCGGCCGCGCTACCCACCCATTTCGTGCGGTACCTGGCGGCTCCCTCACACAAGTGCTGCTCATCCTGAAGGAAGGCAAAGAACTTTCGGAACATGAGAATCCTGGACAGGCCCTACTCCATGTTCTGCGCGGACGGGTGAAGCTGACCGCCGCGGAAGATTCCCTCGAACTAGGAGCAAACGACCACGCAGTAGTCCCCCAGCAGCGCCATGGTCTCACCGCGCTCGAGGATAGCGCTGTTCTCTTGACTGTCGTGCATTCTCATTAAGCCATCACGGAACTTTATCCCAACAGTTCCACGCAAAAATTAAAACCCTCTGACCAGTGGAAAGAGGGTTATTTGTGGAGCTAACGGGATTCGAACCCGTGACCCCCACACTGCCAGTGTGGTGCGCTACCAGCTGCGCCATAGCCCCAAACACATGAAAACATGTGTTCATAGTGCCCGAAAGCACTTGTTATAAGATACACCGCCAGCGATTGGTTAACCAAATCGCTGGCGGTGTTATCGGGTGAGGTCACTACACCTGAAGTCTATAGAGGATTAGCTCTGGTTCTAGGCGTTTTCGATGGAGTATGCAACCCAGTTGTTGAGCTCTTCATCCGGGATGTCCTCGCCATCAATGACAACGCGTGGGGAGGAAACAGAGCCGGTCTGGCTTTCCAGCAGCTCATAGTTGGCGGTAGCAATTTCCTGGCCGGTGGACAGCTCAGAGTTGCGTACCTCATCTACAACCTCAGAATCAGCGCCAGCTTCAGCAGCCAGATCTGCAACGTCATCAGCGGACCAGTTGTTGTAGACGCGCTGCTGGTCTTGCATCAAGACCTTGTGTACGTTCCACCATGCCTTGGCGTCGCCTGCCTCAGCCAATGGGGTAACTGCAGCAACGGTCATTGTGGAGTGGCCCTCATTGGTTGAAGGATCGTTGCCATCAAGGAAGTTCAGCTGACGAATGTTGACGATCAAGTCGCCCGCTTCAACAGCGTTCTTCATATCATCGGAGGTCTCAATGGACAGGTCCGAGCAGTGAGGGCAAGAGAAGTCCTCGTACAGGTCAACCTGTGGAGTATCCGCAGTAGCGCTATCGGATGACATCACAACCGCATCATCTTCAAATGCAACGTTGAAGTTCACGTCTTCGATCTCAGCTGCACGGCCACGCTGACCATTGATAACGATGTAGCCGATGACAATAGCAACGATGACGAGCAAGGCAACGATGCCCCACAGGAAACCGGCACCGCCCTTCTTATTCGGGTCTGAAACCTTGGCGGTCTTAGCCATAAGTTCGCTCCAACTTTCTTCACTAATACGTAATAGGTTTTCGCACCTAGATGCTACTTTATATTGATCAAACAAACACTATGGGGTGCAGCACTTCCCGCCTGGTATTCGCCCCATAGTGAGTCATCTCTTAAGGGTAGATGGCGAATTTCTTAAATGGGCGGAAGATTGTCCACGCTGACAACGCAATGTAGAAAACATCTCGCAGGATAGTCTTCAGATAGTTCATTGGACCGTCGGTCGCATTTGGATCTGCTTCGAAGCAACCACAGTCAATTTCGAGCCCGCGGATCCAGGCCTGCGAAATACCGATGACGAACAAGGTCAGCACGATGATTGCCACCGTGTTGGATTTCTTCAAAAACAGGCCGAGAAGCAGCAGCACACCACCCATGATTTCCAAAGGCCCGATGAGGTGTGCAAGGAAATTCGACCATTCGCCGGTGAAAATATCATAGTTTCGGATGGTCATCGCGACTGTGGCGTGCTGGTCCAGCTTCGAAATACCTGCTGAAATCCAGATATATGCCATGTAAAAGCGCGCAAACGCGCTGACACAGTCAAGAATGAACGCCTTGTTAAGAAATTTCACCCTTAATACCCTAGTCGGTTGATGCGTCCCCTAAAACCCCGGACACTAGACTCTGGGCTTCTTGTTGCACTTCTCTCAGGTGTTTTTCATCAACAAAGGATTCTGCGTAGATCTTGTACTTATCCTCTGTTCCGGAGGGGCGTGCCGCGAACCACGCATTCTCGGTGGTGACCTTCAACCCACCAATCGCAGCACCATTGCCAGAAGCCTCGGTCAGCTTCGCCGTGATCTCCTCGCCAGCTAGCGTCGTTGCGCTCACTTGCTCTGGGGACAGTGCTTTCAGCACGGCCTTCTGCTCGCGGTTGGCTAGAGCATCAGTTCGCGCGTAGACCGGCGCACCGAATTGCTCAGCCAATTCCGCATAACGCTGCGATGGACTCTTCCCCGTCACGGCAATGATCTCTGCTGCCAACAGGTTCAGGATGATGCCGTCTTTATCCGTGGTCCACACGCTGCCATCAAAGCGTAGGAAGGACGCACCGGCGGATTCTTCACCGCCAAAGCCGATGCTGCCATCGAGCAGACCATCCACAAACCACTTAAAACCAACGGGTACTTCAACAAGTGTCTTGCCCAACTGCTCGACCACGCGGTCAATCATGGATGATGACACCAAAGTCTTACCCACACCAGCATCACCCCACTGCGGACGATGGCTAAAGAGATAGTCAATAGCCACTGCCAAGTAGTGGTTCGGGTTCATCAATCCCGCATCCGGAGTCACAATGCCATGACGATCCGAGTCAGCATCATTACCCGTTGCCAGATCAAACTTTTCGCGGTTCTCAATCAACGAGGCCATCGCATGCGGTGAAGAACAATCCATGCGGATTTTTCCATCAGTATCCAACGTCATGAAGCGGAAAGTGGCGTCAACGTCCTCGTTGACCACGGTCATGTTCAGCCCGTAGCGCTTGGCAATCGCTCCCCAGTAGTCCACCGAGGCCCCGCCCATCGGATCCGCACCAATCGCAATCTTCGACTTCGCGATGGCTTCCATATCAATCACATTGGCCAAATCCTCCACGTAATTGCCCATGAAATCCCACTTGACCAAGCGCTCATCCAGTACGCCATCCACACTGAGGCGCTGCACGCCTTCGAGTTCCTTTCCCAAGTACTCATTTGCGCGCTGCGCGATCCAGTCAGTAGCTTCAGAATCTGCTGGGCCACCGGTTGGCGGGTTATATTTGAATCCCCCATCACGCGGAGGGTTATGCGAAGGCGTGATCACGACGCCATCGGTGCCCGGGTTGGTCAAAATAGCGTGCGAGACCGCAGGGGTCGGTGTAAACCGTCCCGCGCCATCCACGCGGACCTCAATGTCATTTGCCAGAAGAACTTCCAATGCAGAAACCATGGCCGGCTCCGACAGCGCATGTGTATCGCGTCCAACAAAGATCGCGCCAGTGGTGCCTTGGGTAGCACGGTAATCCACGATAGCCTGCGTGATCGCCAGAATATGGTCCTCATTGAACGCCTTATCCAAGGAGCTACCGCGGTGACCGGAGGTGCCAAAGGACACTGCCTCATCGGGGTTAGAAACCTCCGGCTTCAGCGTGTAATACGCGGTGACCAGGTTCGCAATATCAATCAAATCACTGGGTTGGGCCAGCTGCCCGGCACGCTCATGCGCCATGTTGGTTTCTCCTTGGTGAAAGCGATGTTTCTTCTAGTATCCCCCGTAGTGCACTTCTTTGCAGTGCATCTTTACACGACTCCCCTGACTGCGGACGTATGATTTAGGCCATGCGGGAACATTTATTAGTCGGCGCCGGGGCCGTCGTGGGCGCATTCGCCAGATGGGGACTGACGCTCGCGCTAAGCGCGTTCGCGCCGGTCTGGCCTTTGTTAGCCATCAATTTCATCGGCGCTGCGCTGATGGGCTATTTTCAGCCTGGTCCGTTTTGGGGCAAAGGCGTACTAGGTGGTTTCACAAGTTTCTCTGCTTTCGCCACTGCTACTGTCGCGATGACTGCACAAGGAGCCATCGCATACGTAGTCCTCACCGTTGCCGGGTGTATTGCTTGCTACATGGCCGGTGAACTCCTTCAGCAGCGCGAGGTACGTGCAGCATGACTGACACAATTATACTCATCACTGGTTTTGCTGCCGCCGCGTTTCTAGGCGGCATGCTGCGCTCTATGCTTTCGCAGTGGCTTCCTCGCTACGTTGGCACCTTCGTGGCCAATATGTTCGCCTCGCTCGCCGCCGGGCTGGCAATCGGGTTTGCCACGCTTGTTGAATCTGACTCACTCTCCACCATGCTCCCGGCCATTGTCGCTACTGGCTTCGCTGGAGCTTTGTCCACGTGGTCCACCCTTGCATCCGAGCTTTCTGGGCTCATCAAATCCAAGCGTTATAAGCGGCTGATTCGATATCTCTTTTTCACCCTCGCCGTTGGTTTAATTGTTGCCCACCGCGGCACTATTTGGGCCGGGCGTATCTACAACGGTTGGGGAATCACTCCCAGCTAGACACCTGCCGTGAAGCGTGCGCATGAAATACAAAAGGTCACTGTGAGGAATCAATCCTGACAGTGACCTTTGACTACTGTTTAGTGCGGAGCTTTCGCGCTAATCACTAATCAGCGATGGCTTCGAGCGGCGGGGTTTTCGCTGCGCGGGCTGATGGCCAGATGGCTGCAATCACGCCAACAACTGCGGAGGAGACCAGCATGATGGCCAGCTGACCCCACGGAACAACCGCACCTTCAAGGCCGGTACCGGAAAGCACTTCAATAAATGCCCAGCCCAGGCCGAGACCAATCAACATACCCATGACTGCACCGAAGACAGCGATCTGAACTGCCTCGAGCGTAATCATGGTGCGGACCTGGCGGCGCTGTGTACCTACAGCGCGCAGCATGCCAATTTCTTGGCGGCGCTCAATGACACCCAGGGTCAAGGTGTTGACAATGCCCAGGATGGCGATGATGACCGCCAGAGCCAAGAGCGCGTAGAGAATCGACAGCATCTGCGTAATCATGGCGGTTGCCTCACCACCATATTCTTCAGAGGTCATCACTTGGACAACGATGAGTTCCTTCAGGGACTCCTCCAGATTCGTGCGCAGCTCTTCTTGGTCGATGCCTTCTTCACCGTTAACGCCCACGTACAGCAGGTAACCGGTGTTATCAGGAACGAAATCCTCAAAGATGGACTTCGATACCGCAAAGCCTTCCAGCATTGGGTTTTGCTTATAGGTACCAATCAGCTCAACCTCACGGGTCTCCCCTGGCGCTACTGGGGAGGTAAGTTCATAGGACTCACCGACTTCCCAACCGTTTTCTTCAGCGATGGTGTCAACCGCAATGAATCCCGGATTCTCCTCCAGGTTCATGGAACCTTCAACGACCTCGAATGTCACCAGTTCTTCAGGGTTACCAATTACGTAATTACTGAATTCAAACTGGGGACCATAGTTCATGGCAGACTGGCCATCGATAAGCACTGGCGCCATACCAGCGGTGGTGGTTGTTGCCACGCCCTCTGCTTCCTGCGCCACCTCAGCGGTATTACCGGGGGTTGGGAAAGAGCCATCCGTCGGTCCGCTTAAAATGTAATCGGCGGAGACGTTATCTTCCATCAAATCTTCAATGGAGTTATTCATCGTCGCGCCCAGCATGCCAATCGCAGTCACCAGCGCAAGACCCAAGGTCAGTGCAAATGCCGTCGCCGAGGTACGGCGCGGGTTACGCTTCGAGTTGGTCGCCGCAAGAGAACCCACCGCACCAAATGGTGCGCCAATAAGTCGTCCGAACGCTGGGACGATCGGCAAGCTCAGTGCAGGACCGGCAAGGAAGAATCCGACGACCACCAGTAATGCGCCCACGCCAACCAAGGAGGCGCGGCTGCCGGTGGATCCATCGGTCCATACCGCACCCCAGATAGCGAATGCTGCACCTACTAGCAGCATCAGAGTACCGATAATGGTGCGAACCTTAAGCGAAGAACCTGCAGCGGACTCGGTCGTGCGCATCGCTTCAACCGGTTCTACGGAACCAGCGCGACGTGCTGGCGCCCAAGCGGAAATGACGGTAACAATGGTGCCCAAAATCATTGGCACCAGCACCGCGCTTGGAGTCAGGCCAAGACCTGAGCCCATCGGCATCTCATTGGCATTGAGTACTAGCTTGATGATGGCAACCAGACCCATGCCTGCCAGCACACCGACCGCAGAACCAATTACACCAACGATGAAGGACTCCGTAACCACTGAATTAGTGATTTGGCGCCGCGATGCGCCCAATGCGCGTAACAGCGCGAATTCCTTGGTGCGCTGCGCGACAATCATCGAGAACGTATTCGCGATAATAAACGTGCCCACCAGCAGCGCGATGAGACCGAAAGCAACGAGGAAGTAGTTGATGAACTGCATGCCCTGCGCGATTGCCTCGGTCATCTCTTCCGCTAGCTTCTCACCAGATTCGGCTGAGACGTCATACTCATTATTGAGATGCTCAACCAGTGCATCTGGCTCAGAATCACCAGCACCAGAGACGGCTAAGGAGGTAACTACGCCATTGGTAACAAAGCGCTCCAAGTAGCCGGCTTCATCCATCATCAACGTGATCGAGGACCCGGAGCTTACCGGCGGATCGTAGATGCCTGAGACCTCAACATTGATGTGCTCATCTGGGGTCACCAGAATCAACGTGTCCCCCACAGCGATGCCATATTCATCGACAGCACCCTGGTTGATGACTACCTCATCCGTGCCTTCCGGGGCGTTTCCCTCAGACATGGTGTAGGACTCACCGACATACTCGTCTTCCGGATAGAAAGGCACCAATGATGAGGAACCGCCACCGGTTTGGAAAGCCTCAGAGTCCTCATTAGCCGCGACCACGGTCTGGCTGCCACGAACATTGACTGAGCCGACCTCTGGATCAGCGGCGATGGCTTGACGGGTCTCCTCAGAAATTCCGTCTTGGCCGTCAGCTGGGCTCACTGCCGCATCCACCCCATCAAAAGATGAGGAAATAGCTGAGTCGAAGGTATCCGACAACGTCTTGGTGAACATGAAAGAACCTGCAATGAATGAGGTACCCAGAACCACCGCGAGAATCGTCAGCGCGAGCCTTAGTTTGTGCGCGAGAATATTACGCAGGGACACCCTGCGCATAGTTGATCCACTAGCCATTAGCTCTCAATCTCCGCCATCACCTGGTGGATGGCTTCTACAGATGGGTCTTGCAGTTCATTAATGAATTTGCCGTCGGACAAGAACACGACGCGGTCGGCATAAGCAGCCGCCTTCGGATCGTGAGTAACGATGACCACGGTCTGATCATCCTTGTCCACCGCGGTACGCAGAATATCCAGCACCTCTGCGGAGGAGTTCGAATCCAGGTTGCCGGTTGGCTCATCGCCGAAGATGATTTCAGGACGTGACACGAGAGCACGGGCACAAGCAACACGCTGCTGCTGACCACCGGAGAGCTCTGCCGGACGGTGCTGAAGGCGCTTAGCTAGACCCAGGCGGGTGGTAATCTCCTCAAACCACTCGCGATCTACCTTCTTGCCCGCGATATCAGTTGGCAGAGTGATATTTTCTTCCGCCGTCAAAGTTGGAACCAGATTGAAAGACTGGAAAATAAAGCCGAGGCGGTCACGGCGAATCGCAGTGGTCTGCTTGTCATTAAGAGAAGACAGATCAGTGTCGCCGATAAAGACGCCGCCGGAGGAAGCACGGTCAAGGCCCGCCATCGTATGCATCAGAGTCGACTTACCAGAACCCGATGGCCCCATGATCGCAGTGAACTTATTGCGTTCAAACTCGATGTTGATGTGGTCAATCGCTACAACGGCGGTTTCGCCCTCACCATATTGCTTGTGCAAATTAATCGCACGCGCCGCTGCCTTATCACCCAACGATTCCTTGGTCGCTGCCGATGACTCACCTACGCCGGCGTTTTCTTCACTGCCAGATTCCGGGACGGAATCATTATCCGCCCCATTGCCAGGGGTAGAAGTGTTCTGGTTGCTCATATACTCCGGTACTTTCCTCACACTCACGCATTCCTTAAGCAGGAACCGGGAGATATTGTCTTAAAACAATTACCTCTGACAATCTACCGGACGGCCGTGAAGACGGGAATACGGGATCTCCCCGATTTCTGCCGGTTATGCAGCGAGAGAAAGGTCTAGTAGAAAATTCGAGGACGGCCACCAGCCAGGCAGGGACAACTGAGCGCTGATTGCCTCGAAAAGAAGGCAAAATACTAATGACCTGACATAAGAACAATGCCATGTTTAGAGATCAAAGTCATATGGAATGGCTTGTTGCGCGGGGGTATCTAGTAACACCGTGGTGACTATCGGATAACGCAATGGTGAGTATCGAGTAACGCTTTGGGAGAAGATTCTTCTGACCGCGTGACAACAGGGCACGCGGCATCATCAGAGGAGTCCGATCGTGACTGATTACCGGGCCGTGATGGACCTAGTCTTACAAGGCTGGTCCGTCCGCCAAATCTGCTCGACTGTGCGATGCTCACACACCACAGTCCAAAAAGCCCGCCACACAATAGCGGCACACCAGATCACAACCTGCGAACAACTCGCCGGTATTACCGACGAAGAAATGGCCACATGGTTTGTTGATGGCCGAAGTGCTGCCCAAGGCGACTTCGTACCCATCGACTTCGACGCAGTGACCAAAGCACGCACCGGCCGCAACAAAGTCACCCTCCAAGTCCTGTGGGGCCGCTACACCACCCAACCAGCCCACCCATCCCAGCGTTACTACAGCTACGAGCGCTTCCGCCAGCTTGTTGCTGAACACGTCGATGTCACAGGACTTACAGCACGCATTACCCATGCCCCGGGACACACCATGCAAGTCGACTGGGCCGGCACCGCAATGCGCCTGTTCGACCCAACCCATGCCCGAGGTGCAAAAGTCAGCATTTTCGTAGCATCACTACCGTATTCCGGCATGTTATTTGCCTGTGCTTGCCCGAACCAGCGACAACAAGCGTGGCTGTGGGCACATATCCAAGCATTTGAATACTTCAGCGGGGTTGCTGAAGTCATCGTGCCTGATAATGCTTCGACAGCATCACACGCAATTAGTGCTGCTGACCGCAACCGGCAGGTCAATTCCACCTACGAGGAATTCCTTGAGCACTACAACACTGCCGCGCTGCCTGCTCGTGCTCGGCGTCCAAAGGACAAGGCGAATGTAGAAGCAGCAGTCAAGATCATCACCCAAAAAGTCATCCACACCCTCCACGGGCATCAATGCGTTGGGCTCGATGAACTCAATGCACGCATCCGCAGCCTGGTTGACGGCATCAATGACGCGGTACCGTTTCGCGGTAACAACACCAGCAGAAGGATGCTCTTTGACGAGTTTGAACACGATGTACTCGGCGAACTTCCCACAACACCGTGGCAGCATACCGAATGGAAACGTGCGAAAGTCGCCCCCAACTTCCACATCACCGTCAACACTGCACGTTATTCGGTGCCTTACCAGCTTGTCGGCCGGACTGTCGATGTACGTATCACTGGCAATGAAGTAACCGTCTTTGATGCCGGGCAGCGTGTTGCAACCCACCGGCTTGCCCAAGCCCGTGGGATCTATGTCACCGATGTGGATCATATTCCTGCCAACATGGCTGATACCACAGGATTGTGGACCAGTGAGTACTTCTACCGTGAAGCAGCCAAGATCGGTCCAGCAACCCGGACAGTCATCGAAGAACTCATCAGCGCAAAGGCAATCCCTGTCCAGGCATTTCAGTCGTGCCGAAACGTACTGAATATGGGCAAACACGCCAACAAAGTGATTCTGGAACAAGCCTGTGCACGCCTGATCGCACCTGATGGCACCAGGAGGGCTGTGTCGTATACCGCGGTGAAAAACATGATGGCCGCGGTACGCAAAGACCAATCAACCCGCCCGACAGGCCATGATCTGCCAGCTGCAACACCGCCTGAAACACCACCGGTGGAACACGCACGCGATACCCGCGGTGCATATCTGGGTGGGTCTGCCCAGTTCAGTATGGAAAACCTCACGAAGAAAGGACCTTCGCAGTCATGACACAGCCACAACCAGCGTCAGCATCAGCGCGCTTTCTTGATGAATCGATCCTGCCTGTCTTTACCGATCTCCGGATGACGGCTTTTGGCCGAACCGTGATTGATATTGCAGCAGATCCCATCTTCGACTCATGGAGTTTTTCTGACAAGGTGCTCTACGCACTCGATAAAGAAGTTGCGGCCAAGCGTGAACGACGAGTCAACAAATTACTCAAAGCATCCCGATCGCCAAATCTCGATGCGTGTATCGAAGACATCACCTACACACCCGGCCGCAACCTCAACAAAGAGCAAATCACCAGACTCGCTCACTGCCAATGGTGTCAAAAAGCGCAAAGCATTGTCATCCTCGGCAAATCATCCGTCGGCAAAACCTACCTGGCCCAAGCACTACTTACCGCTGCGTGCAGAAACGACTACTCTGCTCGTTTCTTCCGCACAGACACCCTGGCTAACCAGCTGATGGTGCTGCGCCATGATGACGCAGCACGCATGGAGTTTCTTCAAGATCTCCACCTGGCGGATGTACTCGTGCTTGATGACTTCTTAACAACGCCGATTGATGCTGCCACAGCACACCAGCTGCTCAACATTCTTGCTGAGCGTGAACACCGGGGATCAACCATTGTCACCTCCCAGTTCACGCCCGATGAGTGGTACAAGTCCATCCCGGATGCTGTCATCGCCGAGTCGATACTGAATCGGCTTGTCGTTGGCGCTGAGATCATCACGCTGGAAGGTCCGAACATGCGCCTCGAAGCCAATACGCAGTAGCGGCGCATAGTCAACGCCCGGGTGTTACTCGATACTCACCCGGGCGTTACTGGATACTCACCACGGTGTTACTAAATCCGTGGTCCTAACA
>NZ_JBIMEN010000007.1:0-182857 GCF_043673995.1 Corynebacterium sp. L4757
GTTGTTTGTCTTTTTTAAGTTAGGTTTGGGCTTTTCACTAGCCTTTTTGTGGAGAGTTTGATCCTGGCTCAGGATGAACGCTGGCGGCGTGCTTAACACATGCAAGTCGAACGGAAAGGCCTCTAGCTTGCTAGGGGTACTCGAGTGGCGAACGGGTGAGTAACACGTGGGTGATCTGCCCTGCACTTTGGGATAAGCTTGGGAAACTGGGTCTAATACCGAATATGACCATTGTTTGGATGCGATGGTGGAAAGCTTTTGCGGTGTGGGATGAGCCTGCGGCCTATCAGCTTGTTGGTGGGGTAATGGCCTACCAAGGCGGCGACGGGTATCCGGCCTGAGAGGGTGTACGGACACATTGGGACTGAGATACGGCCCAGACTCCTACGGGAGGCAGCAGTGGGGAATATTGCACAATGGGCGCAAGCCTGATGCAGCGACGCCGCGTGGGGGATGACGGCCTTCGGGTTGTAAACTCCTTTCGCCAGGGACGAAGCGTTTTTGTGACGGTACCTGGATAAGAAGCACCGGCTAACTACGTGCCAGCAGCCGCGGTAATACGTAGGGTGCGAGCGTTGTCCGGAATTACTGGGCGTAAAGAGCTCGTAGGTGGTTTGTCGCGTCGTCTGTGAAATCCCGGGGCTTAACTTCGGGCGTGCAGGCGATACGGGCATAACTTGAGTGCTGTAGGGGAGACTGGAATTCCTGGTGTAGCGGTGAAATGCGCAGATATCAGGAGGAACACCGATGGCGAAGGCAGGTCTCTGGGCAGTAACTGACGCTGAGGAGCGAAAGCATGGGTAGCGAACAGGATTAGATACCCTGGTAGTCCATGCCGTAAACGGTGGGCGCTAGGTGTAGGGGGCTTCCACGTCTTCTGTGCCGTAGCTAACGCATTAAGCGCCCCGCCTGGGGAGTACGGCCGCAAGGCTAAAACTCAAAGGAATTGACGGGGGCCCGCACAAGCGGCGGAGCATGTGGATTAATTCGATGCAACGCGAAGAACCTTACCTGGGCTTGACATGTACAGGATCGGGCTAGAGATAGTCTTTCCCTTGTGGTCTGTATACAGGTGGTGCATGGTTGTCGTCAGCTCGTGTCGTGAGATGTTGGGTTAAGTCCCGCAACGAGCGCAACCCTTGTCTTATGTTGCCAGCACGTTATGGTGGGGACTCATGAGAGACTGCCGGGGTTAACTCGGAGGAAGGTGGGGATGACGTCAAATCATCATGCCCCTTATGTCCAGGGCTTCACACATGCTACAATGGTCGATACAGTGGGCAGCGACATCGTGAGGTGGAGCGAATCCCTGAAAGTCGGCCTTAGTTCGGATTGGGGTCTGCAACTCGACCCCATGAAGTCGGAGTCGCTAGTAATCGCAGATCAGCAACGCTGCGGTGAATACGTTCCCGGGCCTTGTACACACCGCCCGTCACGTCATGAAAGTTGGTAACACCCGAAGCCAGTGGCCTAAACTTGTTAGGGAGCTGTCGAAGGTGGGATCGGCGATTGGGACGAAGTCGTAACAAGGTAGCCGTACCGGAAGGTGCGGCTGGATCACCTCCTTTCTAAGGAGCTTTATTATAAAAAATCCATCTCTTAACAGTTGTTAATGATGGTGGTGATGGTGGTTGATGGCCCGAGTGTGGTCATGCCACGAGATTGAATCGGAGTGGAAACACACCGCCAGTAAAAGATGCTGGTAATAACATCTAAAACATATAACTAAGACTTGAATATGTATGTTGGTGCACTGTTGGGTGTCTGGGACAACAATCCAGTATTTTGGGTTGGTCCTGATGCTCACACACGATAATGGCAGCACGGTACAGCTTTTGCTGGGTGTTGTGGTTGGGTGTGTGGGGTGTTGTGTGAGAACTGTATAGTGGACGCGAGCATCCACCACATAATGATTCTTCCTTTGTGTTGGGTTGTTGTGTGGTGTGTGTAATTTTTCTTATTTTTTCTGTGAGAACGCGCAGCCAGGTGTGAGCCTGGTTGTGTTTAGTATTTTTCTTTAGTTATGGTTGTTCACCCACATAAATAAGATACTGCTAGAAAGGCTGTTGGTTTTTCTTCGCGGTTTGTTTGTGTGTGGTGTGTGTTCGTTATTTAAGGGCGCATGGTGGATGCCTTGGCATACTGGGCCGATGAAGGACGTGTAAGGCTGCGTTAAGCCTCGGGGAGTTGTCAATTGAGCGTTGATCCGAGGATGTCCGAATGGGGAAACCCGCCTGCCGTTATGGGTAGGTACCCACTAGTGAATTCATAGCTGGTGTGGGGGTGATACGTGGGGAAGTGAAACATCTTAGTACCTGCAGGAGGAGAAAATAAATTAATGATTCTGCTAGTAGCGGCGAGCGAACGTGGATGAGGCTAAACCGTGTGTATGTGATACTTGGTAGAGGTTGTGCATGCGGTGTTGTGGGGCCATGATTTTTTGTTCCTACCAGGACAAAGCGCGCAGTATGATGTTAGTCGAAGTAGGTTGGAATGCCTGGCCGTAGAAGGTGAGAGCCCTGTAGGTGAAGACATTGTGGTGTGTGTGTTGTGGTGCCCGAGTAGCAGCGGGCTCGTGGAATCTGCTGTGAATCTGCCGGGACCACCCGGTAAGCCTAAATACTCAGTGTGACCGATAGTGTATGAGTACCGTGAGGGAATGGTGAAAAGTACCCCGGGAGGGGAGTGAAATAGTTCCTGAAACCATGTGCTTACAATCCGTCAGAGCACCGTTTGTGTGTGATGGCGTGCCTTTTGAAGAATGAGCCTGCGAGTCAGCGGCATGTCGCGAGGTTAACCCGTGTGGGGTAGCCGTAGGGAAACCGAATCCTAATGAGGGTGTCAAGTGGCATGTTCTGGACCCGAAGCGGGGTGATCTACCCATGGCCAGTGTGAAGCGATGGTAAGACGTCGTGGAGGCGCGAACCCACGTAGGTTGAAAACTGCGGGGATGAGTTGTGGGTAGGGGTGAAAGGCCAATCAAACTCCGTGATAGCTGGTTCTCCCCGAAATGCATTTAGGTGCAGCGTCGTAGTAGCTTGGTGGAGGTAGAGCTACTGGTTGGTTGAGCGGGACTATCATCTTAGCAACATCAGCCAAACTCCGAATGCCATCAATGTGTTCTACGGCAGTGAGACTGTGGGGGATAAGCTTCATAGTCGAGAGGGAAACAGCCCAGATCGCCGGTTAAGGCCCCTAAGGGTGTGCTAAGTGGAAAAGGATGTAAGATCGCGAAGACAGCCAGGAGGTTGGCTTAGAAGCAGCCATCCTTGAAAGAGTGCGTAATAGCTCACTGGTCGAGTGGTTTTGCGCCGACAATGTAGTGGGGCTCAAGCACACCGCCGAAGCCGCGGCAATAATTTTTGTTATTGGGTAGGGGAGCGTCGTGCATGGGTTGAAGCAGTACTGTAAGGAGCTGTGGACTGTGTGCGAGTGAGAATGCAGGCATGAGTAACGAATTGGACAGTGAGAATCTGTCCCGCCGGATGACTAAGGGTTCCTGGGTCAAGTTCGTCTTCCCAGGGTGAGTCGGGACCTAAGGCGAGGCCGACAGGCGTAGTCGATGGACAACCAGTTGATATTCTGGTACCCGTATATGCGCGCCCGTGGTAAAGCATTGATACTAACCACCCACAAACACCTCACTTAGGCCTTCGGGCCGCGGTGGTGTGTGCGTGCGTGGGGCCTGAAATGTGGTCCAAGCGATGGGGTGACACAGGGAGGTAGCCATGCCACTTATTGGATTGTTGGTGTAAGCGTGTGAACCGGTGTATAGGTAAATCCGTACACTTTTATGGTCAAGGCGTGATGCGTAGCCGTTATGGTGAAGTTGGTGATCCTGTACTGTCGAGAAAAGCCTCTAGCGATGTGTGTATATGGCCCGTACCCTAAACCGACACAGGTAGTCAGGTTGAAAATACTAAGGCGTTCGGGATAACTGTGGTTAAGGAATTCGGCAAAATGCCCCCGTAACTTCGGAAGAAGGGGGACCTGCAATGGTGAGAGGATTTACTCCTTTAGCTGGTGTGGGTCGCAGAGAATAGAGGGAAGCGACTGTTTATCAAAAACACAGGTCCATGCGAAGACGTGAAGTTGAGGTATATGGACTGACGCCTGCCCGGTGCTGGAAGGTTAAGAGGACCGGTTAGCTTTTATGAGCGAAGCTGAGAATTTAAGCCCCAGTAAACGGCGGTGGTAACTATAACCATCCTAAGGTAGCGAAATTCCTTGTCGGGTAAGTTCCGACCTGCACGAATGGCGTAACGACTTCTCTGCTGTCTCAACCACAGGCCCGGTGAAATTGCACTACGAGTAAAGATGCTCGTTACGCGCGGCAGGACGAAAAGACCCCGGGACCTTCACTATAGCTTGGTATTGGTGTTCGGTTCGGTTTGTGTAGGATAGGTGGGAGACTGTGAAGCATTCACGCTAGTGGGTGTGGAGTCGTTGTTGAAATACCACTCTGATCGGATTGGATACCTGAACCTTGGCCCATGATCTGGGTTGGGGACAGTGCCTGGTGGGTAGTTTAACTGGGGCGGTTGCCTCCTAAAATGTAACGGAGGCGCCCAAAGGTTCCCTCAGCCTGGTTGGCAATCAGGTGGTGAGTGTAAGTGCACAAGGGAGCTTGACTGTGAGACTGACAAGTCGAGCAGGGACGAAAGTCGGGACTAGTGATCCGGCACCTACTTGTGGAAGTGGTGTCGCTCAACGGATAAAAGGTACCCCGGGGATAACAGGCTGATCTTCCCCAAGAGTCCATATCGACGGGATGGTTTGGCACCTCGATGTCGGCTCGTCGCATCCTGGGGCTGGAGTAGGTCCCAAGGGTTGGGCTGTTCGCCCATTAAAGCGGCACGCGAGCTGGGTTCAGAACGTCGTGAGACAGTTCGGTCTCTATCCGCCGCGCGCGTTGAAACTTGAAGAAGGCTGTCCCTAGTACGAGAGGACCGGGACGGACGTACCTCTGGTGTGCCAGTTGTTCCGCCAGGAGCATCGCTGGTTGGCTACGTACGGAAGGGATAACCGCTGAAAGCATCTAAGCGGGAAGCCTGTTTTAAGATGAGGTTTCTGTTGAGGTTCCCTACAGACTATAGGGTTGATAGGCCAGACCTGTACGCATTGTAAAATGTTAAGGCTACTGGTACTAATACACCAACAAACAAACACAACCAACACACATAATGATGTGCGGTTTGGTTTACGCAATCGTAACGAGAAAAACACTCACAACATAAGAAAACACGACAAGACACAGTCTTGCCCGTGCCACCGCGTCCACTATGCAGTATCTGACACAACACCCACAGCATCAGAACACTATTGTTCCGATGATTTGTCGGTGGCCATAGCGGCAGGGAAACGCCCGGAACCCATTCCGAACCCGGAAGCTAAGCCTGCCCGCGCTGATGGTACTGCACCCGGGAGGGTGTGGGAGAGTAAGTTACCGCCGACATAAAACAACAACAACTACATACACCAAGAAGAGGCTAGAACCCATAGGGTCCTAGCCTCTTCTTCTGCGTTTTGCAGTCACCAGCTTTTCTCGAGACTCTAGACTATTGAGTTGGAAACTCCGGTTGGCGTTGCGCCAGTCTTCGTTTGATTATTCTCTTGTGCTTATTCAGCACAGTGCCCCTAATGCCTAGAAGCCATCTGAGCCACTTTAGTTCTCGTGGTGAGTTCTTTACGGGGATAAATTGCAGTTGGCCTAATGCTTCGTGAAGGGCTTTTGTCCTATTCGCTTTCTTCGTTCCACGCCCGGATAAGAGCGGGCCTACTTCAGGGGAGCGGAAGGATTCGAGTTAGACAATGGGGTCGGCAATAGCTTTAAGAACAAGGAAGACGACGGTAAAAGTAATCAGTCCAGCAAGGACAATAAGTCCGGTCGAGATATTACGGCTGGTCTTTTCCTTTTGATATGCCAGTCCTAGCCCGGCGTAGAGGGCAAGGGTACCTGCAACAAAAATGGTCGAACCAACCACAAGACCAGGAACCGGTACAGAAATAGCAACGAGGAACGCAATGACAGAGACCGCCAAGAGTCCTTCGAGATTGCGAGATTGAGTCGCGATACTGATATCCATGACGAAGGCGTCCCTTCTATTCCGTCGATGGGATTTATTTATATCGTCGACAGTATCACGGGAACTAGAGCCTGAATAGAGGAGTTTGCGCTAGGCGTTCAGATGCCTCTCGTAAAACATCGTGGCGTTTACAGAACGCGAAACGTACCAGAGGTTTCCAATCTTCAGGATGGTCGCTAAACCCTGCGAGAGGGATAGCTGCGACGCCTTGGAGCTCTGGTAGACCTAAGCAATAATCGGTGCCATCAGCAAAGCCCAAGGGGCGGACATCGGCCACAATGAAATAGGTGCCGGCAGTGTCGTAGACCCTTAGTCCAGCATTGCGGAGACCATCGGCAAGAATTTCTTTGCCCACAGCAAGGCTATCGACCATACGGCGAAGCCATTGACGCTCATTATTGATTGCGTGGGCGACAGCTGGTTGGAAAGGCGTGGCGCCCACATAAGACATAAACTGCTTGGCTTTAATAACACCATCCAGCAGTTCGGGCTGTGCAATAGCCCAGCCGGTTTTCCAGCCGGTCGCGTTAAAGGTTTTCGCTGCTGAAGATGCAGTTACCGTACGGGGCTTCATTCCTGGGAGCTCGCCGACGCGGGTATGGCTGAGACCGTCAAAAATTAGGTGCTCATAGACTTCATCGGAAAGCACCAGCAGGTCATGCTTCACGCAAATGCGCGCGAATTCTTCCATCGCCTGAATACTGAATACCGAACCAGTGGGATTATGCGGGGAATTGATGATGACCATCGAAGTCTTATCAGTAATGGCTGCCTCGAACGCAGCTGTATCTAAGTCCCAAGTGTTTCCCACTTGTCGCAGTGGCACTGAGACGCGCTGCGCGCCCGCGAGCGCGATGGCAGCAGCATAGGCGTCATAGTAGGGGTCGAAGACAATGACCTCGGAGCCGGGCTCAACGAGGCCTAAAACTGTCGCTGAAATGGCTTCGGTTGCGCCAACAGTAATCAGCACGTCATCTATGCTGACATTGCGGGAGGAGGCTACAGCCTGACGGAGTACCTCAACGCCCTTACCGGGAGCGTATTGATTATTGCCGCGGGCAATCTCACGCTGGGCGATCTCCAACATGCGGGGTGGGCCATCGGTGTCAGGGAAACCCTGCCCCAGATTAATAGCATTATGCTTGGCCGCTGCAGCGGACATGGTGAGAAAGATCGTTTCACCAAAGGGCTGCAACCTGCGAACTGTCATGCAGATTAGAGTACCAAGAGGTCGAACTTAGTTGCCTTAACATCGGTGAGTCGCTTACGTGCGCGTTCCAGTTGCTGCCATTCCTCCTGTGGAATGGACTTTCGAGCAATAGACACGACTTCCTGGTCCGGAGTTCCCCATGCAATTGGCATTGGGGTGATTTGCTGCCAGTGGTCACGCTCATTGTTATTGACCTGGCCAGAAACCGCCGCCACAGGAACTTTTGTTCCCACCGTACGGCTGGTGAGGCCTGGAATGCCTGATACCGTACGCAGCGCAGCACCCCGGCGAGGAGGCAACTGCGGGTCAACGTTGGTGTTAACCAACGCCATCAACACCATGTCACGCTCATTGACTTCAACGATGACAGCAGGCGCAAGCGGGTAGCGGTCATACAGCTCCTGCGCCGTACCAACCTTGCGTGCAGCGAGGACGCCGACGATGGCGCACATAATGCCAAAGAGACCGAGGCCAATACCGACGGTGATACGCCAAGCAGCTTCTAAGAACATATATGTTGCTACGCCAGCGATAACCAGCAGCAGACCCATGATCAATCCGGAAAGACGGAGGCGCTGCGAGTCACGCAATAGTTCATTGTGCTTTTTCGCAAAAGCCTCGTCGACCTCAAACTTAAAAATCTTCATCGAGTCTCATTTCTAGGTTCAGTTGCCTCAGTATAAATTTGGATCCGTCGGTGGATTAGAGGTCGCTCGCGTCTAACAAGCGGTAGGCGTAGCCCTGTTCCGCCAAGAAACGCTGGCGGTGCAAAGCATATGTTGCGTCAATACTATCGCGAGTTACCAGCGTGTAAAACGTAGCTTCACCGCCGTCAGCTTTCGGACGTAGCAAACGGCCTAAGCGTTGCGCTTCCTCCTGGCGGGAACCAAAAGTACCCGAAAGCTGAATAGCCACAGCGGCTTCAGGCAGGTCAATGGAGAAATTCGCTACCTTTGATACCACTAAGACTTGGATTTCTCCGTTGCGGAACGCATCGAAGAGCTTCTCGCGCTGCGCATTGGACGTCTTGCCATGAATCAGTGGCGCGTCTAGGCGTGAAGCGATGTCTTCGAGCTGTTCGACATAGCCGCCGATGATCAGCATTTGCTGGTTGTCATGCCGGCTGATGATTTCCTTGACCGCCGTGAATTTCGCATCCGCAGTTGCTGAAATACGGTAGCGGTCACGGGTTTCCGCGGTGGCATACACCATGCGTTCTTCTGCATTCATGTCCACGCGGACCTCAACGCAATCGGCGGTGGCAATGAAACCGGACATCTCCAGCTCCTTCCACGGTGCGTCATAACGCTTGGGGCCGATGAGAGAGAAGACATCGCCTTCGCGGCCATCTTCGCGCACCAGCGTGGCGGTCAGACCCAGCCGACGGCGCGATTGCAGATCCGATGTCATGCGGAATACCGGAGCAGGAAGTAGGTGGACCTCGTCATAGATGATAAGACCCCAGTCGCGGGAATCGAATAGCTCAAGCGCGCGGTATTCACCCTTAGTCTTACGGGTTACGACTTGATAGGTCGCGATGGTGACCGGCTTGATTTCTTTCTTCTCCCCGGAATATTCACCGATTTCATTTTCGGTCAGCGTGGTCCGGCGCAGCAGCTCATCACGCCACTGACGCCCGGCAACGGTGTTGGTCACCAAGACGAGTGTGGTGGCTTGCGCCTTCGCCATGGCAGCAGCACCGACGATGGTTTTGCCTGCACCACAAGGAAGGACAACGACACCTGAGCCGCCTTCCCAGAAAGAATCCGTGGCGTATTGCTGATAATCACGCAGCGCCCAATCAGTTTCATCGAGCGCTATCGGGTGAGCCTCACCATCGACATAACCAGCGAGGTCTTCGGCTGGCCAACCGACTTTGAGCAGCTCTTGCTTGATGCGGCCGCGCTCCGAAGGAGGGACGGACACCGTGTTGTCATCAATCCGGGCTCCCAGCATGCCGGAGACTTTCTTATGCCGGGTTAGCTCCTCAACAATAGGCTGCTCATCAGATTCCAGAATCAAGCCATGGGCAGGGGACTTGAGAATTCGGACGCGGCCATAGCGCGACATGGTCTCAGCGACATCGACAAGCAATGCTTGTGGCACGGGGAAGCGGGAGAACTTTTCTAAAACATCAACAGCCTGCTCTGCGTCATGCCCAGCGGCACGTGCATTCCATAGAGCCAGCGGGGTGATGCGGTAGGTGTGGATATGCTCAGGCGCACGCTCAAGCTCCGCGAAAGGAGCAAGGGCGGCGCGTGCTTCTGGCGCCTGGGGATGATCGACTTCGAGCAACACCGTCTTATCAGACTGCACAATCAGTGGACCATTCATTCGTCCCAGTTTAGGTGAGGTTTCCGCAAAGTTCCTAGTCCATGACGACCGTGGAAATTCGGTGCAGCGGGAAACGAACGGTTTTGGTGCCCACGAGGGCATCAACTTGCCCGGCATCCACGCGCAATGGGGTAGCACTGACCGAGGTAGGCTCACCGTGTTTATTGGCGTAGGTGATTTTTACCTGGTGACTGCCGCGTACCGCAGCGCGTAACAGCGCTGTATAGTCCTCGGCGTTAGCATTAGTTTCGGTGTTCGGCTCAGTTGACGGCGCTGCACCTTTTGCATTGGTCTGGGAAATCAGGTGAGCGACGGCGCGCTCGACATGGTCTTCTCCGACTTCACCCTGGGTGGTGTGTCGTACACGGGATGGTTTGGCTGCAGGCACAAGGGCTGGCTCGGGGCGGACATCAATGGAAACGCCTGAGTCATCCTCAGCAACCGGGCTAAAACCGGCATCACGCAGCTGCTGGAGGATTGTGGCCAGCGGGAGATGCGAGACTGCCACGGTCGGTGCGATGGAACGAAGCTCTGGGACAGCAGCAACAGACTGAGCAAGCAACGCCTCATCATCGCTGCGGACATAACAACTAATCGCTGATGAGCGCAGCGTGCCGTGACTGCGCGCTACATCATCAATGAGAACCGTGATTGCCTGTGGCACCTCACCCCAGGTGTGTGCTTGGAGGAAGTTTTTCATCTCCGATGCAGTAAGCGAGGAGTCGAGCCCACGGCGAATTGAATCATGGTCAAAGCGATACACGCTGGCTAGCCCGGGGGATTCCAAGGTGGCGAAGGAAGACAGAATCTTCTGTAGCTCTGGGGTTAGCGGTCCAGGAGCCATGACAGTGTGGTCAGCTTGGATGATGAATTGCTCGATAGGCTCCGGGCAAAGTTCCTCGGCAGCCGCGAAAGAATCCCGGATGACGGCGGTGGCGCGACCGTGAGAGACAGCGCCTATCCATTGGGCTTCCTGGCGCAACTGAGTAATGGTCTCACCGTGGGTATGCGTGGCGGCTAGCGGATGGAGATAGCTAAAGAGCTTGTTAAAGAGCTCATCATCCAATGCTTGTGCTGCAGCATTAAAGGTGTGGGTGACCATGGCGCGCAGCTCCGGCAGCCGGGCGTTCGTGCTTTCCGGATCAATGCCGCGCTGGGAGGACCACCATGCGGTGTCCATGCGTTCCCAGCCTTCAAGGAGCGCCTGCCAGCGCTCGGAAAGTGGCGCATCCAGCCACTGGATTGCCAGCGGGGTAGGCGCTAAGAAGTTGCCCTCGTGGCCTTCTGGCTCACCGCGACCTAAAAGCCGCGACGACATACCCAAAGCGAGCAGTGCCTGGGCTTCGGATTCTTCGCGCCCAATTTCTTGCGCAATCGATGTCACCTGACGGATTCCCAGCGCTTTATTCTTCAATAGCGCTTGGGGTTTACGTGATAAGGATTCAATGACGCGGTCCATGGCGTACACAACATCCAGTCCGGTGGCTGTACCCGACTGGTCTGCTTTGGTTTCCTGCTCGTCAACATTGGAAGCTGTGCTTGAAGAAGTCGTGAGAGCAACGGGCGCTTCGAGCGGAACAACCACAGGGGTATGGCCCTTCATCGCTTGCAGCACGGTGCGCGGCAAGCGAATCATGCGGCTGCCGTCCTCTATGAGCAGACCCATCTCCAGCAACTCTTGGAGGGCATCACTAGCTGCCATCGTGGAGTGCGTCCCGACGGTAACGATCGAGCCACCCGCACGCGCGATGGTCGCAAGCACCTCACGCTTGTCCTTATCTAAAGCGCGGACTTCATCCACAGTGACATCTGGCTGGTGCAGCAGCATCAAATCCGAGGGCAGGGCCTGCATGATGCGGGGGAGAAGACACCAGCCAGTTTTGGGCTCCGGACCGTTTGCATCGGAGTTATCGTCCAATGGCGCCTGGAAGATGAGGGCTTTGCGGGAAAGGGCGAGAGAGGCATCGGCAGGCGCGAAAGGCATAGCTTGGGCCAGAGCGTCGTCGGATACCGGCGCCATCTCCGCACCGAGTTGCGCAAGGGTTTCAATAACAGCTAGTTCTGCCGCCGTACACGTAGCTAGAGCCCGCGCCAGTGATCCCGGAAGCATCATGCGCGTGGACAATGCAGTGATATCCGGGGGTACCGGAACGGCGGTATCCAAACGATTGGACAGCACGGCATGCAAGTCCTCTTTTGGCAGCGTGGCCAGCCAGTTTCTAAAATCTTGGGCTAAAGTGGTGCCGTGCTTGGGCGAATTTTGGGCAGCAGACATAATAACTTCCAAGTTTAGCCACCATTGAGTTACGTTTTCTCCCCGGGTTTGGCACAATAAGAGGTATGTCGAATGTAGAGAAGAAGGGTCACGTATCCCCTGCATGGCCAAAGGATACGGAACGTGAACACGCTATTACTGAAATCATCGCACCGTGGACCGGCGCACCAAGCCCATGGGGCGATGACACTGTGCTTCCAATGCCATATGAGAAGCTCAACTACGTTCACCCATACACCCGCGTTAACCGCTAAATAGTTTCTATTTACCGGCTTTAATGCCGCTCAGCCTCACACCATTAGGCAGCCATATAGGCGCTATTGGTGTGGGGCTATTTGTGTTTGTGTTGGTCCGTGGCTCTTCGGCGAGATGCTAGCAGCGACGACTTTGTTGGATTCTTGCTGCCGATGCGATCGAAAAAGGGGAACAGTTCACAATGAACTGTTCCCCTTTGTTCTTTGGCCAGTGGTTAGCTTAGGCCGAATGCTTCAAGGCTGTATTACTGAGCCAATGCGACGATTGGGTCAATGGTGCCGCGGTTAGCGCTGTAGAAAGCGTTGAAGTCGCTGCGGTTTGCCTTGTATGCCTCAGTGACGGTGGAAGGAACCTCGACGCCGTAGGAAGCCAAGGTGTCAACAACCAGGCTGTAAACAGCGTCAGAAGCTACTTCATCAGAAGAAGAGTTCTGAGCGGACTGCTGAACTGCCTCAGGTGCGTCAGCTGGAACAGCTGGAGCAGAAGATTCTTCCTGTGCTGCTGGTGCGGTGCGCTCAGTTGCAGCGGAGTTCAAGCCCAAAGAAGCGGAGCAAGCTGGCCATGCGCCCCAACCCTGGCTAGCCAAGGTGCGCTCTGCAATGACGATCTGCTCTTCACGAGAAGCCTGATCAGCGGTTGGTGCGAACTCGCCGCCACCATGTGCCTGCCAGGTGGAAGCAGAGAACTGCAGACCACCGTGGTAGCCGTTGCCAGTGTTGATGGACCAGTTGCCACCGGACTCGCACTGTGCGAGGCGGTCCCAGTCAGAATCTGGTGCGGCAGCCGCGGTCGGTGCCATCAGTGCTGCAGCTGCGCCGAAAGCGACGGTGGATGCTGCAAACTTTGCGCCAACGGAGTTGGTCTTAGCGGAGTGGCGTCCCATTAAAGTGTTCCTCTCTTACCCGCAAGATTTATGTCCGGTTCGAATTGATAGTGTTCAATCTTGAAAAGTCTTTCGCACTTATATCAAAGCCACTACGTTTGAAGTGCAGGGTCGGACTCTTGTGCGGGAGTCCCTGCCATAGCGGCTTTCAAAGTGCCTGCCGAACACTGTAACGCTTTATAACGAAACAGTCACGTTAACTCATCTTTTTGTTACAATTGGGAATTTTTTCTTCACAGCTAACGTTGAGATTGAGTGGATTCCGCCAGTTCAGCGGCATTCAGCAGATTGCCAAAAATTGAACGTGAAATGGATCACTTCATGTAACAGAATTACGTTTTAAAGGCGATTTAGAGTACTTTTAGCTCTCATAATTGCCAGCCATAAGCGCTTATAGGCGATTTCCCGTTATCTACCCATCAAACTTGAGCGGTGGGTTGGGTAAATGCCTGCGCACGCGGTAAAATATCTCTTTCCCTAAACGATTGAAAGTGGTGAGCCCTCATGCCAATTGGCAAAGTTAAGTGGTTTGACGCTGACAAGGGTTTTGGCTTCGTCTCCAACCCTGGTGATGAAGACGTCTACGTCGCGCGAAACGTCCTTCCGGAGGGCGTCAAGGAGTTGGTCCAAGGCCAGCGTATTGAATTCGACTTCGCTGCTGGACGTCGTGGCCCCCAAGCCCTGCGCGTCAAGGTGCTTGAAACCCCCAAGCGAAATAGCAAGCCGGCCCGCAAGCCAGATGAGCTCGCGAGCATGCTCTCTGACGTCATGACGCTTCTGGAGACCCAAGTCCAGCCTGTTCTGGCCCAGGGGCGCTACCCGGAGCGCAAGACCGGGCGCCAGGTTGCAGAAATCTTGCGCGCCATCGCGAAGGACCTCGACAGCTAGAACCAGGCTTTCGCTCCTTTGAAGCGAGTCCTTTATTAATAAGGAATAAGAAAATAAACAAGGTATCCGCCAAGCAGTACACTCTGCTCGGCGGATACCTTGTTTATATTGTTGCTCTTGCTGTTAGCTAGACGTGGTTGCCTGTGGTTGGGAGCTATTCTGCGTCCGACGCTGCGTCTGCGGCTTCGGACGCGGGTGGGCCGGACTCGGCGGCGTCTTGCTCAGCGAGTTCTTCTTCGCTCATGGTGGAAACGGACCAGATGGAGGAGTAGGGGGCTTCTTCGCCCTCATCATCGGTGCCCACGAGGACGGCGGAAACTTCCACCACCATCAGCTGCGGGCGTTCATCGCTACCCGATGCCTCGATTGGGTCCACAGAACCGGGAATTTCAACGGTCTCAGTCTGTCCAGCACCATGCAAGGTCTCATCATTGGCAGCCGGATCATCATAGATGCTCAACACCTGCCACTGGTAGCGGCTGATATCGTTCGGAATATCGAGCTTCAGCGTCTCATCCGGGCCGACCTCAATATTGGGAACTTCGCCCTCGGGGCACTCAGTGCCGGGCATGCAGACAAGGTACGGGGCAACCTCAATTGATTCATCGCCCACGGTTGCGGTGACGCGGATATCCTCCGGTTCTGCACCTGGGCGGTTATTCGCCCAAGATTGAAACAGAACAACGGCGACAACAATGACGACGACGGCGATGAGAAGCGCCAGTACCTGAATGAGCGTTTGTTTTCTTGCCTGCTTGCGAGTGGCCATGGGTTGTGATTCTACAGCAGCTCATCCGCACCACGAACCCCGGCATTCCTGTGACAGGGCAGCTACAGGGGATTTTAAGAAACCGGGTCGAAGCTCACACGGTACATATCCGGCCAGCGCTTGCCGGTTAGATAAAACTCGTCGGTACCTGGAATGTGCGCAATGCCGTTGAGAACGTGGTCGGGGTCTTCTTCAGCATTATTTGCTAGGCCAGAGGCATCCACGATTCCGCTGACTTCACCGGTTGCCGGATCGATGCGCAAGATATCCGTGCTAAACCACACGTTGGCATAAACCTCATCACCAACGCATTCGAGTTCATTAATATTGTCTATGGCTTCACCATTCAAGGTCACCGGAACCCGGTCTTGCTCATCAAAGGTGTCGCCGTCCAGGTGGCGCAGCTCATTGGTACCGTCGGACATGATGAGAGCCGAGGAATCATCCATGCTGCATAGACCCCAGCCCTCACCGGGGTACGTGGCTGTATCAAGTAGCTCATAGGATTCGGCGTCATACTTAAACGCCTGGCCAGAATCCCAGGACAATTGCCAGATGACCGGTCCATCAGCGCCGTCATATTGGGTAATGCCCTCGCCGAAGATTTCCTCATCATTGGCAACGTGCTGGTGCGCGGTATCGCTTCCAACTTCCAGGGTAAACAGGCCCGATTCACCATATTGACCGGTACCTACTAACACCTCACCATTGGCGGTGACCTCAAGTCCTTGGGTAAAGAGGGAGTCATCAAAAGGGGCGCGCTCAAGCTCGGTAGCTTCAATATGCTCCACCGCTGAATCTTTGGATTCTCCGGAAGCTGCGCCGGAGGAATCTCCTGTGGAGCTGCCGGTGGAAGAACCAGAGACAGCGGAGGATTCAGGTGCGGACTCAGTGGAAGAACACGCAACGAGAGCGAGCGGTAGGGCAATTAAAGCCGCCAATGCGGGCGAGGTATGGGAGGGCATGTGTCTATTGTGCAGGAAATGATCCATAATGTGAACGTGTCTTCAAACAATGAAAGCTTCGAGTCGCGTCCTCGCCGCCGCCGAACCAGGAGCTCATCGAAGAGCTCACGAGCGACTGGCGGACGCAACACCTCAACTCATTCGGCGTCACACGCAGCAGATAATGCGCGACATTCCCAGTCGAATAGGAATAGAGGAAGTCAATCTTCTCCCTTGATGGCCACGGAAGCCGTCGAGCGTGCCCGTTGGGCCCTGGAAGAATTTGGTGAAGGCGACATTGGTGAGCACATCGGTATCACTGGCATCAGCGCCGATAGTGCCACGCACCGCTTTGCTGCCGATGTTCCTGGCTACTCCGGCTGGGAGTGGCATGCGGTTGTCGCCTGCCCACCGGGTGAGACTGAAGTAACCGTCAGTGAACTGGCGCTAGTGCCGGCTGCGCAGGCGCTGCAGGCCCCAGAATGGGTGCCATGGTCTGATCGTATTCAGCCAGGCGACTTGGGCCCTGGTGATCTGATGCCGCCAGAGCCCAATGATCCGCGCCTTAACGGTGATGAACTTTCTGACCTCGGATTGGAAGAATCACTGCAGCGCTGGCGAACGGGTGACTATGGACCGAACTCCAAGATGGCAGAAAAAGCGCCTTTGCAGTGCACCACCTGCGCATTCTTTTTGCCCTGGGACCGCGGTTTCGGTGTATGTGCCAATGAATATTCCGCAGATGGCCGCGTGGTGCACTCGCGCTATGGCTGCGGTGCACATTCACGTACCCGCGTGGTTGATACTGAATCCCTGCCGCAGCACAGGCCATTTGATGATGAAGGCCCCATCTTCTAGAAGCTTGAGTACCTACCTCGTGCGAGCTGGAAGTGAAAGTCAACGCGAGGGGTGCGCGAGTGCTGCGCGAAGGGTGCGCGAAAGTGTGGCCCAGGCAACCATGGGTGCAGATAAGTCTGTTCTGACATAAACAACCATTAAAAATGACTGGGGAATTGCAAAAATATTGCTGAGAGGGCCACAATATTGATTGTCCATCCAGCATTATTGCTGCCTACTTTCTAAAGCGCACAAGCGCATGTAGGCAAGTAAGCCGGGCCAACATCGCAGTCGCCACACCGTTAAATGACGAGCCTTTACCCTCATTCCATCGTCATTTGGTGCGCGGGCTGTTAGTAAAATGAATAAGGGGCCACATACGTGAACGACGTACTTGACCGATATTTTAAGATTTCTGACCGCGGGTCCAGCATTGGAACCGAAGTCCGAGCGGGAACGGTGTCGTTCTTCGCCATGGCATATATCATCCTGCTGAACCCGCTGATTATCGGCACAGTAGAAGACGTCAACGGAACCACACTCGGCATTCCACAGGTTGCGGCAGCAACCGCATTGGTTGCCGGTGTGGTCACTATTTTCTTCGGCGCACTGTCCAATTATCCATTCGCTTTTGCGACAGGTTTGGGTATTAACTCATTCGTGGCCGTGACCTTGGTTGCTGGTGAAGGCTTGACCTGGCCACAAGCCATGGGCCTGGTGGTCATTGAAGGTATCATCATCGTCATTTTGGCGATTACCGGTTTCCGCAGCGCTGTTTTCTACGCCATTCCGGCCTCAATGAAGGCAGCGATTGGTGTTGGTATTGGTCTCTTCATCGCCATGATTGGCTTCGTCGACGGTGGCTTTGTCACCCGTGTGCCAGATGCTGCGATGACCACCGTGCCCGTCGGCTTGGGCCAAGGCGGCTCTATCTCAACCTGGCCTGCATTCATCTTCGTCATCGGCCTGATCATCTGTGGTGGCCTGGTAGTCCGGAACGTCAAGGGCGGCTTATTCATCGGCATCGTTGTCACCACCATCATTGCTCTGATTGTTCAGGCTTTCACCGACTCTGAAGATTGGGGCATGGCAACGCCTGCCGTTCCATCCTCTTTGGGCGGTCTGCCAGATTTGTCCATCGTCGGCAAGGTTGATCTCTTTGGTGCATTCGTCAATATCGGTGTGCTTGCCACCGTCTTGCTGATTTTCGCGCTGCTGCTCACCAACTTCTTCGACGCCATGGGTACCTTTACCGCACTGGGTAAAATCAGTGGCTTGGCTGATAAAGATGGCGTGCTGCCAGATATGAAGAAGGCCCTGGTTCTTGAGGGCATGGGCGCTGTTGCCGGTGGTTTGGGTTCGGCCTCTTCCAACACTGTCTTCGCGGATTCCTCGGCAGGCGTGGGCGATGGCGCACGCACGGGCCTGGCTAACATCGTCACCGGCACGCTCTTCCTCCTGGCTATGTTCCTGACCCCGCTCTATGAGGTCGTTCCAATTGAGGCCGCATCCCCAGTCCTCGTCATCGTCGGTGTGATGATGGCAGGCCAGCTGACCTCCATTGAGTGGAATAAGATGGAGATTGCCATTCCATCGTTCCTCACGATCGTTATCATGCCTTTTACCTACTCCATTGCCAATGGCATCGGTGTTGGTTTCATCGCATACGTGGCCATGATGACGTTTAAGGGCAAGGCCAAGGAAATCCACTGGATCATGTGGCTGGTGGCAGCGCTCTTCGTTGTCTTCTTCGGAATGGATCCGCTGCTTGAAGCAATCGGCTAGTGCCATAAAATAGGCTGCATGTTGATTGCAGACCCCACAGACCCTCGCCTGGATGATATTCGGGACTTGAATAAGTCCGATAAATCCGGTGAGGGTCTTGTCATTGCTGAAGGTCACTTGGTGGTCTCACGCCTCGTGGCATCGCGTTTCCCGGTGCGTTGCATCGTTGGATTCGCCTCCAAGCTTGAAAACTACGTCGCTGAATATGGCGATCCGGGCTGCCCCATGTATGAGGTGTCTAGAGAGACGCTGGCTGAGGTCGCGGGTTTTGACATGCACCGCGGGCTGGTCGCTGCAGCCGATCGCATCACGCCCTTAGAGGTCTCTGATGCCATCGCGGATGCCCAGACCGTGGTCATCCTGGAGGGCGTTGGTGACCATGAGAATATTGGTTCGCTCTTCCGTAATGCCGCCGGGATGGACGTCGATGCCGTATTACTAGGCGCAGGTGCGGCAGATCCTCTTTATCGCCGCAGCGTGCGCGTATCTATGGGGCATGTTTTGCGCTTGCCTTTCGCGCGGTTTGATGGCGGATTTACTACGTGGCAGCGCTCTTTAGCATTGCTTGCCGATGCCGGCTTCCACCTGGTTTCTCTTACCCCCGATGAAGACGCCGCACACTTGGCTGATGCCCTGGCGGGTCAAAAGAAAGTTGCGCTCATGGTGGGGGCGGAAGGCCCTGGGCTGACTGAACACGCTATGCGCGCCACGCATGTGCGTGCGCAAATCCCCATGGCGCCGGGAACAGACTCGCTCAATGTTGCAACCGCTGCGGCGATTGCCTTTTATGAACGCCAGCGTTCTTTGCGGAGCTAAGAAATAGCGCGGGGAATATTATCGATTCCGGAAATCTGAAATCGCGTCACGGGCCCTATCCGTGGCATTACGCAGGAAATTACCCGTGCGGCGAGAAGCTTTCTTGGCAAAGTCTGTTGAGGCATGCAAGACCTTCTTGAAGTCCTCACCCGTTGTCGTGGTCGGTTCATCCTCCGGGGTTTCATAGTCATCATAATCGGCATTGGAAGGCCCCATGCCGAGCTTGAATGCCGCATCAGAGGTCATTTGGCTGACGGACTTAATGGGGGCTGCAGAATCCACCTTGGGCTCAGGCCGGCCGTCGACGGCATAGCCCACGACGTGTAGGTCGGGGCCTTCACTGTTGATGCTCACACCCAACCAGTGCGTTTGGGCTGCCTCCATGAGATCGCGGGGTTCAAAAGGCAAGGAGATTCCCCCCAAGGGCTCGGCCTTTTCACCGGCCCAGAAGGGAGTTTCAAAAAATAGGGGGAGCCCGGTATCTTCCATGAGCTCAAAGCGGGTTCCGCTGAATGCTCGTTTGAGCTCATCATTATTCCAGTGGGCAAAACCCGCCCAGCCTTCGTCTTCATTGACCGCGCAAGCATAAACATTCTCACTTGGAACTGCTTGGCGCAGCTTCGGGCTCAGCTCAGCGATGCGAAGGGGTCTATCCTCATTAGCATGGATAACGGTTTGAACCACGGTGATACCTGGGTAGCCGCCGATATAGAACTCATTATCATCGGCCTGTGCCGAACGATTCAGAGGGAATTGCCCAATCGGGGTCACCGGGAAGAGGGGATTGAGCTGGGCTAAGTACTTACGTCCATAACCACGGTCTGCCTTCGGCTCAGTTGCCAACACCGCGGCAGGGTTTTCACAATTGACGTACCAAATGGTCAACACCGCGCGGTTCGAAGGCACCGTGGTCTCCTTAAAAATCGTGGACGATAATTAGCTGCGTGGACGTTTCGTGTTGGCGCGAACACCCAGAAGGACATCTTCCCAATGCGGGGTGACAGCCTTGCGGCGACGCTTAGTTGGCTTCTTTTCTGGATCTGGGTGCTGCAAGAACTCTGGGTCCTCAGAATCAGAAGACTGAGCAGAATCAGCGGTGCCGGCAGAGCTCTTCTCAGCTTCATCGCCGCGCTGCTTTTCTGCAGGGGTGTCCTCGGAGGTCATGTCTACTTCTTGGTCATAGACGCCAGATTCCTCCATCTCACGCTCGCGTTCGCGCTCCAGCGCCTCGGCTGCGTCATAGTCCTCATTGACAGACGCCAGACGTGGACGGGCATCAGCGGGGCCATCAATGGCTTCGTCATAGCGGGAGCCACGGCCAATGGAAGTCAGCGTGCGAACCGGCTGCACAAAATCAGGATCTGTGAGGTCAGCTGCAACAGAGTTGCGCGCCTCCACTGTCGATGGGGAAGACATGGACTGTTTAAAGGTCCACAGAGCTTCATTCTCAGAGAGACCAGCCGTCCAGGTCACCTTGATGACCCAGGGCTGAGCCTGCTCGCGATAAGCGGTCCATTCGGCATCGGAAAGCGAATGCCCACGTGCTGCAAAAGCGGTGGCGAGGATTTCCCACAACGTCAGCTTCGCAGGGCCATCTTCGCGCACTGGGTGCGCCTGCTTGGCCAAATCCGCCATGTTATTGCGTTCCAGCATGACTGGGTACGCAAATGGTTCAACGCGGGACTCTGCCACGCCCATTTCTTCCGCCAAGTCAGCTGCGGAAGCACCAGCTCGCACACGAGCCTGAATCTCAGCAGGGCGCATGCTCATCGCATCAGAGTAAGGGCGAGAGCCTGACTCAGCTGCCGGCTTATTTACCGGGCGTGGTCCATGTGGAGCAGTCATCGGGCGCTGGTCGGTTTCAGCGTCTTCGACGATTTCAGCATCCACGATGTCCTCGTCTGCATCAGTTGCGTGAAGTTCCGAGACTCCTGCGCTTTCCTGCTCGGCCTCGCCGTCATTCTCTTCTGAGCTGTCCCTGACGTCAGAGCTGTTCTGTTCCTCCGATCCGTTCTCGGACTCTGCGGCTGTTGAAGCAGGTGTCAGGGGAGTGATAGAGGACAGTCCGAAATGCGATCCAGAATCGGAGGAACCGTTGATGATGGACTCAAGTTCCTCGGTGACAGCGACGAAGAACTCGTCGCCTTCCTCGGTTTCAAAAACCAGGGAGGTCTTCGTGGAGTCGCTGTAGTTGATGAACAACTCACGCATGATCTTCGCGCTCCTTCAAGCTTGCGGGGGACATCAGGACACATCCACTGTGAAGCAGATAATAACCATCACCTTAACGCAGGAATGCGCCGAAGCTTGGCAGCGACGGCGCATGTTAAACGTCAAACGGGCAAGAAGCGACTGATGTTGCCCTGAGAGATAGTTGAGGGAGGCGCAAGGTAGAACTAAGGCCGCCTCAGAAGTGAACTACTTGTTAGCAACTCCTGCATCCAGCACGGCGTCAATGGCGCGGGTAAGGATTTCAATATCGGTCGGCTCAATCGCAGGGAACATACCAATGCGCAACTGGTTGCGGCCCAGCTTGCGGTAAGGCTCAACATCGAGGATGCCGTTGGCACGCAAGACCTTTGCGATGACAGCTGCGTCAATGGAGTCATCAAAATCGATAGTGCCCACAACCAGGGAGCGAAACGCTGCGTCGGCAACATAAGGTGTGGTCTCCTCACGAGCCTCAGCCCAGGAGTACAAGGTGTTGGAAGAGGTGGTGGTGCGCTCAACCATGCCAGCCAGTCCGCCATTGTTATTCATCCACTTGACCTGGTCTGCGAGCATGAGCAGGGTCGCAACAGCGGGGGTGTTATAGGTCTGGTTCTTGCGGGAATTATCCACTGCCGTCTGCAGATCCAAGAATGCCGGGATGAAACGGCCGGATTCCTTAATGGAAGCGATGCGCTCAATCGCCTTCGGGGACATAGCTGCGAGCCAGAGACCACCATCGGATGCGAAAGACTTCTGTGGGGAGAAGTAGTAGGCATCGGTCTGAGCGATGTCTACTGGCAAGCCGCCTGCACCGGAGGTCGCGTCAATGACCACCAGCTGGTCATCGGAAAGACCTGCTGGGCGTTCAACCGGAACCATCGCGCCGGTGGAGGTCTCATTATGAGCCCATGCCACAACATCGGCATCGGTATCTGCCAGTAAGGAAGGGGAAGGGGAAGTACCGGTTTCACCTTCGTGAACCTCTGGATCTGCCAACCAAGGTGCCTGCTTGGAAGCCTTAGCGAACTTGGAAGAGAACTCGCCAAAGCTCAAGTGCGCGGACTTGTTGTTGATGAGACCGAAGGTCGCAGCATCCCAGAAGGCCGTTGCGCCACCGAGGGAGAGGACGATTTCATAGCCTTCAGGCAAGGAAAACAGCTCTGATAGGCCATCGCGTACTTCACCGACAACGTTCTTCACCGCTGCTTGGCGGTGGGAGGTACCGATGACGGACTGTGCGCCGTTTGCGACGGCGTCAATCTGGGACTGGCGAACCTTTGATGGGCCGCAGCCAAAGCGTCCGTCGGAAGGAATGAGGTCAGGGGAGAGCTTGAAATCCGGGTTAGTCATGGCTGGATTATACGGTTATCAAAATATTATGCGACACCCAAAGTGTCATAGATCATTGATATAGGTCACATGTGAAGTGATGCGCAATATGTAGTAAAGGTGTCAAAAATGGCCGAAACGCGTGTTTCGGTGACGTATCCCCTAGCCACAAATGGGGTTAGGCGTAACGGAAACGGTGCAGGCTAACCGGACGATCGTTCTGCTAGCAACGAGAAATTCGCAAATCTTGCTAGAGTGGTTAAGGAATTACTAGCGATGCACAGTATAAGTGTTATGGCGCAGCTAGTGTTATATGCGGCGAAACGCTTAACAATAAAGTGAAAGGACACCTACGTGGCTTCCGAAGAGAACAAGGTAAAGCTGTCTTACCCGGGCGGCGAGTACGAAATGGATCTAGTCCCTTCTACCGAGGGCGATTCCGGTTTCGACATTTCTAAGCTTCGCAATGAAACTGGCCTGGTCACTTTCGACCCTGGCTACACCGCGACCGGTTCTACCGAGTCCAAGATTACTTTCATTAACGGTGAGGAAGGCATCCTGCGCCACCGCGGTTATGACATCGCTGACCTGGCGCAGAACGCAACCTTCAACGAGGTTTCTTACCTGCTGATCAAGGGCGAGCTTCCAACTGAGGAGCAGCTCAGCAAGTTCAGCAACGACATCCGTCGCCACACCCTCCTTGATGAGGACTTCAAGGCTCAGTTCAACATCTTCCCACGTGATGCTCACCCAATGGCGGTTCTGGCATCTTCTGTAAACATCCTGTCTACTTACTACCAGGATCAGCTGGATCCACTGAATGAAGAGCAGCTGGATAAGGCAACCGTTCGTCTGCTGGCGAAGGTTCCAATGCTGGCCGCTTACGCTTTCCGTGCGTCCCAGGGCAAGCCTTATATGTATCCAGATAACTCTCTGAATGCGCGCGAGAACTTCCTTCGCATGATGTTCGGTTACCCAACCGAGCCATATGAGGTTGACCCAATTGTCTCCAAGGCATTGGACAAGCTGCTTATCCTGCACGCTGACCACGAGCAGAACTGTTCTGCATCAACCGTTCGTATGATCGGTTCTGCACAGGCAAATATGTTCGTCTCCATTGCGGGCGGCATCAACGCGCTGTCTGGCCCACTGCACGGTGGTGCTAACTCCGCTGTTCTTGAGATGCTGGAAGACATCAAGAACAACCACGATGGCGATGCAACCGAGTTCATGAACCGCGTGAAGAACAAGGAAAAGGGCGTTCGCCTGATGGGCTTCGGCCACCGCGTGTACAAGAACTACGACCCACGCGCTGCGATCGTCAAGGACACCGCACATGAGGTGCTGGAGCACTTGGGTGGCGACGAGCTGCTGGATCTGGCGATGAAGCTGGAAGAAATCGCTCTGGCTGATGATTACTTCGTATCCCGCAAGCTGTACCCGAACGTGGACTTCTACACCGGCCTTATCTACCGTGCGATGGGCTTCCCAACTGAGTTCTTCACCGCACTCTTTGCTATCGGCCGTCTCCCAGGCTGGATTGCACAGTACCGTGAGCAGCTGGAGATCAACACCAAGATCAACCGACCTCGCCAGATCTACACCGGTGAGACCGCTCGTACCTTCGTTCCTCGTAACCAGCGATAGGACAATCTGAAGCCAAACATGGCTAAATAGTAGAAATGCGCCGCAGTATAAGCTGTGGCGCATTTTTTGATCTGAAAGTACTTTGGTTACTTATGTAGCCTGATTGATAACATTTGCATTAATAATCTGGTATTTGCCCTAGACGATTAAGCCCAAATGGCTTCCTCCTTTATAATTAGAGAAGCTTGATTCGACTATTTCAATTTCGGGGCGAGTTTTGCGAATAATTTCATCCATTATCAACTTCGGCACAATTACTAAAGACTACGTCCTCGCCTTCAAGCTAGGAATAAAACTGTGCTGTGGTGTTTAACTACTTAACCTGAACGTGTATGTCCCCATGACGTCGTTCAAAAATGGATGAGGCTGTTTGCAAGTCTAAGTTCGGAAAGCCCGGATACGTCAGTTTCTGACGCATTTAGACGTAACGTCAAGGAGATGTTTACTTTATGGATAAGCCAATCATTGAAGCTTCAACTGAGTCAGCGCCAGCAGACCTGGTGATTGAAGATATCGTTGTCGGTGACGGTGCTGAGGCACAAGCTGGCGGAGTTGTTGAAGTTCACTACGTTGGCGTCGAGTACGAGTCCAACCAGGAGTTTGACTCTTCTTGGGATCGTGGCCAGTCCATCGAATTCCCGCTCACCGGCCTCATTTCTGGTTGGCAAGAAGGCATCCCAGGAATGCGTGTTGGCGGTCGCCGTCAGCTGACCATTCCACCAGAAAAGGCATATGGTCCAGCAGGTGGCGGACACCCACTCTCTGGTCGTACCTTGGTTTTCGTTATTGACCTGATTAACGCAGGTTAATTCTTCCTTCGGAGCAAGATTTCCTCTCCAGCCCCCACAGCAGCACTTCATTAAGAATAGTGAAGCTCGCAAGCACGTAGGGCAGGGGAGGATTTTTGATCGCTCTGCCCAGTGACTTTTGCCCCTTTGTTCTCAATGCAGCAACATGAACGATGATTTCAAGGCAGAATGGGAATCATGAATTCTGATTCTCACAAAGTATCCGTGCCATCTTTGACCATGAATGATGAGCGTGAGATCCCGCAGATCGGCTTGGGAACCTACAAACTCCGTGATGATGAATGTATCCGAGTTGTGCGTGAAGCAATTGAGGTTGGCTATCGTCACTTTGATACCGCGACGCTATATAAGAATGAAGAGGCTTTGGGTAAGGCCCTCAATGATGCAATCGCCGCCGGCGATGTCACCCGTGATGAACTGTTTGTCACCAGCAAGGTCTGGCACGATAGCCACGGTGCTGACAATGTCCGTGAAGCATTCCAGACGTCCTTGGGCAAGCTCGGTTTCGATTATCTCGACCTATACATGATCCACTGGCCATGGGAGCAGGGCGGAAAGTACCTCGAGACGTTTGAAGAGATGGCTCGCCTGCAGGGGATGGGACAGATTGCCAGCATTGGCGTGGCCAACTTCTATGAAGAAGTCTTGGAAAATCTCATTCAGGAAACTGGAATCGTTCCAGTGGTGAATCAGGTTGAGCTTAATCCTTCCTTCCAGCAGCCGGAGCTGCTTGAGTTCCACAAAAAGCACGGTATCTTGACCCAAGCTTGGTCGCCTCTTGCTCGTGGCCGTGTTCTGACTAACCCAGATATCAAGGGAATTGCCGCGCAGCTGGAACGTCCCGTAGGGCAAGTCGTGCTGCGCTATTTACTGCAGAAGGGCATCATCGTCATCCCGAAGTCTGCACGCCGCGAGCGCTTAGAGGAAAACCTCGGGTCTTTAGAATTCGAACTTTCCCGTGCACAGATGGAGATTATGGAATCTCTGCATTCTCCAGACGGTCGTAGCGGTAATGACCCACGAATCTGGCCAGGCGAAGACGCCTAGATACTCCCTTATTGCTTCAACCCCGCAATGCACATCAGGTGTGTATTGCGGGGTTCTTTGCTGCCTTGTTGGGAGTCGCCGAACTCTTGGCAGAAGCCTGAGAGGAAGGTGTCAAAAGCTTCATGGAAACCCTTGGGAAAGTTTGGAAATCCGTCAATTTGTGGTGATCTCCAATGTGAAAGCGCTATTAACAAAATTGGCAAAGTGTTATATCTGGCCATTCGGGGGTGATTTGCTAGTTGTAACAATTGCAGGTGACAGCGCTTTTCGGGGGTGTAATTTTCTGTTAAGGGTAATTAGCCTAACTTTCTCTTCACCCTAACAAGTCTTGTTCGGTAGTTTACTTAGGAGGCCGGATTGTGACCCCTGGCATAAATGGGTGTGACGAATTCGACTAAATGAGAAAGCCTATCTAGTCGCTGGCTAGATATGACTAGATGAAAGTTCAAGGAGAAACCAATGACTGGTGCTACAGCCTCTCCGCGCAAGCGCCGCGAGCCATCAGCTGATGAGTTCGTCGCTATGCAAAAGAGCCCGCAGTTTGAGAAACTGCGGAGTACTTACCGTAAATTTACTTTCCCAATGACCGTGGCCTTCATGGTCTGGTATTTGCTTTACGTGGTAACCGCAGTTTTCGCACATGATTTCATGTCGATTGAACTCGGCGGCGGATTTAACGTTGGCCTGGTCTTTGGCCTGCTTCAGTTCGTAACCACATTCCTAATTACCTGGCTGTACATCCAGTACGCCAATAAGAACATTGAGCCTCAAGCGGCTGCAATCCGTGAAGAAATGGAGGGTTAAGAACAATGAACCCAATTATTCTTGCCCAAGAGGCTGAGGAGTTCTCGACCGGTAACCCGATTCTTAATATCTCGGTCTTCCTAGTATTCCTGATCGTGACTATGTGGTTGGTTTTGCGAGCAGGTAAGTCTACCAAGGAAGCATCTGACTTTTACACCGGTGGCGGTACATTCACCGGACGTCAGAATGGTCTTGCTATCTCCGGTGACTACCTTTCTGCAGCATCATTCCTTGGTATTGTAGGCGCTGTCGCCCTCAACGGCTATGACGGATTCCTTTACTCCGTAGGTTTCTTCGTGGCCTGGCTTGTTGCTTTGATGCTCGTCGCTGAGCCACTGCGTAACGTCGGTCGCTTTACCATGGCGGACGTTCTGTCCTTCCGTTTGAAGCAAAAGCCAGTCCGCGTGGCTGCTGCTTTGGCAACCATGTTCGTGTCCCTGTTCTACCTGATTGCTCAGATGGCCGGTGCCGGCTCCCTGGTTTCCGTTCTCTTGGATATCCATGAGTTCGTATGGCAGGCAGTTGTTGTTGGTGTCGTTGGCGTCGTCATGATTGTCTACGTTCTGATCGGCGGCATGAAGGGCACCACTTACGTTCAGATGATTAAGGCAGTTCTCCTGGTTTCAGGTGTTGTTGTCATGGGCATCTTAGTCTTCGTCGCAATCAAGGGTGGCTTTGGCGCCCTCTTCGAAAAGGCGATTGAGACTCACGCGAATTCTCAGGCAATTGTCGATGGTGGCTACGAGGCCTCCCAGATTATGGAGCCAGGTCTGAAGTACGGTGCTACCACCACCACCAAGATTGACTTCATCTCCCTGGGTCTGTCCCTGGTTCTTGGTACCGCTGGTCTGCCACACGTGCTGATGCGCTTCTACACGGTCCCGACTGCTACTGAAGCGCGTCGTTCCGTTACCTGGGCTATCTGCATCATTGGCTTGTTCTACCTGATCACCTTGATCCTGGGCTACGGTGCAGCAGCATTGGTTGGTCCAGACCGCATCCTGGCAGCACCTGGTGGCGCCAACTCGGCAGCTCCACTGCTCGCTTTGGAAGTTGGCGGCACCGTATTCATGGCGATTATTTCCGCAGTGGCATTCGCTACCGTTCTGGCTGTTGTGGCAGGTCTGGCAATTACCGCTTCTGCTTCGATTGCACACGACATCTACGACGCAGTTCTGCGTGACGGTCAGGCTTCTGAAGAAGAGCAGGTTCGCGTTTCTCACATCACCGTGGTCATCCTGGGTATTGCATCCATTATCCTGGGTATCCTCGCGATGACTCAGAATGTGGCGTTCCTGGTCTCCCTGGCATTCGCTATTGCGGCTTCCGCAAACCTGCCAACCATCCTGTACTCCCTGTACTGGCGTCGATTCAACACCACTGGTGCTGTCGCGTCTATTTACGGTGGTCTGATTTCCTGTCTGTTGCTCATCTTCCTGTCCCCAGCAGTCTCCGGTGCGCCAAACGCGATGTTCCCAGATGCTGACTGGTCCATCTTCCCATTGACCTCCCCAGGTCTGGTTTCCATCCCAATGGGCTTCCTGTGTGGTTACATCGGCACCCTGTTGGGTAAGCCAGATAACCTCGAGGCACTGGCTGCTGAGATGGAAGTTCGTTCTCTTACCGGTGTTGGTGTTGAGGCTCCAGTCGATCACTAATTACCGAACCTAGCCTAAGGGCAAGCTATTCAAGGCACCGCATGCACACGGCATGCGGTGCCTTTGTAATATCTAAGAGGTGTCACAATCTTCTGGCTCTTCCACCGCAGCGCGGCGGCTCAAGCTCATCGCCGGCGTGCTGGTTGTTATCATCGCTGTCACGGCAACCTGGATAATCGCTCGCGCCACAGCGCCTAGTTCTCAAGAGTCAGCGAGTGGTGCCTCGAATACGGCGGAAAGCCACAGCGATGGGGAATCGGCAAGCGAAGCTCAATCTGACTCCGATGGCTCCACCGGCATTACTGAGTCTGATTTGAAATCTCTGGGTAGCGGTGCTGAAGAGATTGTCATGGATGAAGGAAAATCTCAGCTGACCTATGTGCGCCTGAGCGACGGGATGCATTTGGGCACTGCGAATGAGAAGCTAGCCCGTCCCGCGTTGAGCTTGTCCAAGCTGTATATCGCTGAATATGTTTTGGCGGAAGGCAGCGAGGAAGAGAAATTCCAGGCCCTCAACATGATTTCGACGTCCTCGGACGATATCGCCGAAGAACTCTTTAGTGCCTATCCCGAATCAATCGACGAAGTTGCCGCCGAGTACGGGTTGGAGTCCACGGAGTCAGCAAATCATTGGGGTAATTCGGTGACTTCTACCTATGACATAGTGAAGTTCATTGCGGCGATTAAAGATGAAAATCCAACGCACCCGATATTGGTTGCAATGTCACAGCCGGATGAGATTGCGGCGGATGGATATGACCAAGATTTTGGCACCGCAGATATGAATAACGTTATTGGTACCAAGTGGGGCTGGTCCAATAACCGCCAGGTGCACTCATCGGTGTCGTTTGGGCACAACTTTATTGTTGCTGCATCCGTTAATGGCTCTGCGCGCGACCTCACGCGATTGGTGCGCACGCAAGTATCAGGCAGCAAGCTCAAGGAAGCCACCACGTGGTTCCTTGATGACCCGGATGCTGAACCTTCCGAGTTACTTCCCGGTGAAACTTTTATCATCGATAACTAGTTAAACTTTTGGGGTAAATCATGCAACGCCCAGTTTAGGGCAGGGTATAGCATGTATTGGGCTAGAATGAAGCGTTAGAAGTATTCCCTTTTCGGACCCCTTTAAAAGATTGGATGAGACTGTTGAAGAAGATAGTTTCTGGTCTTGTTGCTTTTGCCGCTACGATGACCGTTGTTAGCCCTGCGCATGCAGTTTCCCACGAATTCGTTGGTGAAAACTGCAGAATTAACTTAACAATGACTGAAATGCAGATACTTAATATCTACAACCCTCTTCTGTTGGCGCCCGATGAAGTTGAGGAAGCTAGGGTTTACCAGCAGGAACAGCATTCTGAAGCTGAGTGGCGCCTTGAGAACTGGTCAGGTGAGGCTGTTGACGAAAATGGAATCCCTGTAAATGGTGGAATTTATGAATTTGATAAGGAAGCGCTTGAAAAGTACATCCAGATAAATGACGACTTTCTGAATGAGCTTGAGGCCTGTGGGGCTGGGCCAACAGAGGAAGATGACAAGGAGCAAGCTGAGAGCGTCAGTTCCTCAAGTGGGGAGGGCGCTGTTATTGCGGCGTTGTCTGGCCTGATGGGAGTTCTGGCCGGTGTATTCCTCGCGCAGTTGCCCCAAATTGCAAAGTTCTTGCGTATATAGGATTCAGGCAACGGATACTTATTGTTTGCTGAAAATGACGTAATCCTTCACAGGTGCAAGCTTTTGTGAAGGATTATTCCTATATTAACGTGATTTAGCGGCCGATGAGACCGCCAATCTGCTGCGCGACCTGGGTGGCTTGGTTAATTTGATCAGGGGTGACTGAAGAACCGCCAAGCTCCGTGCCGGAGACGGCGGAGCTGAGACCGTTGAGTAGTTCTGCCCCTGCGTTTGTGCCAGAATTTCCGCCGGTGACGGGGCCGCCGGCTTGGCCAGGTGTCCACTGGCCCCAGTCTTGGGCGTAAACGTTATTGATATCGACAACGACACCATCGATAGTGCGCTGCTGGCTTTGCGGCAGCTGGTGGATGGTGGTGCGCGGGTGAATACGTCCGCCGGAGCCCCAGTCATGCATCCAGTAGAAGGAACCGATGCCATCTTGGATGGCCCAATCAATCACGTTGTAGTTGCCATAAATACCGGTGCTATAGCCTGCAGCATGCAGAGCAGTCTGGAATGCAAGGAGATTATGGCTTGATGAGTGAGTCATATTGCTGTCGTGATGGATTGTCATCGATTGCGATATAGATTGGGCGTCCAGTAGGCCCGCCGGCAGCGCGGTGAATAGCAATCGCCTGTGGCGCGTGAACCGCAGCGCCCGCCGCACCCTGCTTCCAATCGGCGCTGTCAGCGCGTCCAAATTGGTATACGGAGGCCGTAGCTAGTCCCTGCGCTGACATCGCTTGGGTTTCCTTGAGTGTCACTGGCTTACCAGCCATCCATTGGGCGCCCGGACGCTTTTCAGAGACATAGCGTACTGCACCCAGGTGACTGGCGGACTTGATGGCTGTCGCATTTGGTACGCCTGCAGCATAGTCCACCACGGTGCCGAGAACTGGCCCCAAAGCCGAAGCACGGGAGGCATTTGTTGCGCCAACGCCAACGGCGAGGGTTCCTGCGGCGGCAGCGAATGCGCCGACTTTCATAATATTGCGGCGCGAATAGCGCGCGGCGCCCTTCGATGAATCCATACCCGACACGTTAAAACTCCTCACGCACCAGTGTGAATTCACTGGCATCACTTTAGAAACTTCCGTAACAAAACTTACCTTAAGTCCATGACATGCGAAAGGGGAGCGATAGCAGTACTTGATGTTGCGCGAAGGGAGGTGCTTTGCTGACGTGACAATAAAGTTTGTTTTGAGGGAACAGAACTGATCAGCTGGGCGTTGCAAATGGCAGAACCATTCTTATAAAAGATGGGAAGAAGATGACCAACAAAGACAATATTGATAACCATCCAGCAGCTAATGCTGCGAGCACGATGGGCGAATTAGAAGCACAAGAAACGCCACAACCTTTCGCTTTTCTTCAACCATTCGGTGAAGAAGGCGTAGGCGTATGCGATGTGGAAGGAAATTGTTCATGACCCAGGAAGAAGCCAACACCACTCCCGTAACCGTTGACATCTGGTCTGATGTCATGTGCCCATTTTGCTGGATGGGTGACCGTCATCTGGAGCTGGCGCTCGCGGAATTTGCCCACCGTGATGACGTGAAGATTACTTACCATAGCTACCAGCTGATGCCTGATTATCCGGAAGGACAGCCTTTGCCTTCTTCTGAAGCTGTGGCCAAGCAAAAGGGTGTTCCGGTAGAGCAATTTCAACAGATGAATGCTGGCGTTGCTGCACGAGGCGCGGAGGTCGGGTTGGACTACAACTTTGATCAGGCCTTGACTGTTAACTCTCGCCGTGCGCATCGTCTTTCGCACTTTGCTGAAAGCAACGGCGTGCAACACGAGGTTATCCAAAACCTATTTAAGGCACACTTCGCTAACGGTCAGAATGTTGAAGACCGCGAAGTGCTGGCTGATTTAGCTGCCGATGCCGGTCTTGACCGTGAAGAAGCTCTTGCCCACATGGACAATGAAGAACTCGACCGTGCCGTCCAAGCGGACATCAACCGTGCTCAGCAAATTGGGATCCAGGGCGTCCCATTCTTCGTTTTCAATAATAAGTACGCCGTCTCCGGAGCACAGCCGAAGGAAGTCTTCCAGCAAGCCCTGGATACTGTGTGGAACGAGCATGAGCAGGCGAGAGACACCGCCCAGTAATTCTTAGAAATTCCAACCATTGGGTGGCAGACGATCCGAATTTTCGCCTGCCACCTTTGGTGTTCCGAATATGCGTTATTTATTTTACTGGGACGATGAGGGCGACGGAAAGTTAGTATTTACTACGTCGGCTTTCAACACGTCCGCCGGAACGGGCCCGTACCGACGACATACCGCCTTCTTGGCCAAGATCGTCGTTTCCCCATGATCCCTCACATTTGATGGCGTAATCATCTCTCCAGTGGGGGCGGCGATTTCGGGGGTCGCTTGGTTGTTTGGCGCGCCCTCGGGAGGCTTTCTTTTTTGGAGCTTCCTCAGCTACGTGAGTTGATTGGACTTGCATGATGCCGGGAACTGGAGCATTGGGATCCAATCGCAGCTCGAGGTCCCATTTCGTAGCAGGGCATCTAGTTCCCGGTGACCGCGGGAGATCATGTAGAGATACTCGTTTCCGTTCTGCGCGATAATCTACGATCGCCGCACAGTTTGGGCAAAAGTACTTGTCTTTGCCTAATGCCCTCGTGATGACTCGTTCCATGTTGAAAATCTTAGAAAAATATGGGCACCTCTGCATGGGGATTCAGCTTTTATTACCCAAATATTTTTTAAGTTTTTGAAGGCTGGATAATAGAGCCCTTGGAAGGGCGTGCAACGTGAGAAGTTAACTATGCTCAGTGCACGCAGAATCCATTGTGTGGAGCAGATACCATTTCTTAATGGAGTGGTAACTGTCTGTTTCGTGGCCTAAGCCACGACCATTTCCCCAAATGGGAATTTGTGCCCCGGATAGGAATCGAACCTACGACACCGGCTTTAGGAGAGCCGTGCTCTATCCACTGAGCTACCAGGGCAGGGCCGTTCACAGCTGTTTGCGCGTAAAACGCTGCAGGACGCTGTGAACGTCTCTAGATTACCCGAGGTCCATTGCGAGGCTAAAACCGGGATACAAACATCGAGGAAATATCGTCTGCTGTTGCGTCAGAGGGGTGTGATATTTGGCGGCAGGCATACTTCGGGCTTGAAAATTAACGTATCAATCACGCAGGTGCGCTAGGTTGATGGGTATGACACAACATGACACCACGGGCGGAAAAGAACCACGGTTTATCGACGTACAGCGTCGCGAAATTTCGGTTCGGACTGTCTCAACAGCCGATGGGGTGGAGACCCTGGCAATCGAAAAGCTCATGCCAGGAGAAGAGCCAAAACGACTAATGCTGCTGAACAAGTTTGATGCTCAGCAACTCAAAGACACCTTGGATGAATATTTGAAGACCATCTACTCCAAGGAATTAGCAGGTCTTAATACCACGCTGTCCCCGAAAGATATGGTGGAACTGTTTGGGGAAGACGAGAATTAAAGTATTAAATCTCGTGGGGTGGAAGTGGAAGAAATCGTCCTAGGAGTTGAGTTCTTCTAGCTTTGCGCGGACGGCATCCGCTGGTGGATTGGTGGCATGAGTACCATCCGAAAACAGCACGGTTGGAACAATGCGGTTGCCATCATTGACGGACTTAATCCACTCATTGAGTTCCTCGTTGCCCTCAGCGCCGTTATCAACGTCAATTGCGGCATAAGGGGTGGAGGAAGAATCTAAATCAGCGCGTAGACGAGCGCAGAATGGGCACCAATCAGCAAAGAAAACGGTGACGTGTTCGGTGGTTTCAGGGGTTGCGATAGCCATTTAAGCGGCATCCTTTCGTTCATATCTAATAAATCGGTATTTCATTGGCAGCTCACTCGCCGGCTGATTCGGGATGGTCAAATGTCCCTTGTTAGAGGTTAACCACCCAGAATCCGCGGTTTGGCTAAACGCCTCGGGGATTTGCGGCGCATAAACTGCCTCTTCACCATACGCTTCGGCCACATTTACGCCCATGAGGGTGACTTCCAAAACATCAACATCATCAAGCGTGGAGGCATATAGCTGCCCGCCGCCCATAATCCAGCCTTCGTGGATTTCTGGCAGATGATTGAGCAACGTGGCACCCTCCGACCAAGAACCAGCGTCACGGGTGGAGAGCACGAAATTTTCACGACCCGGCAGGGGACGGAATTTCTCCGGCAGTGACTCCCACGTGCGGCGGCCCATGATGACGGGGCTGCCCATGGTTACTTCCTTGAAATGTGCCAAATCTTCGGGAACATGCCAGGGCATTACTTCGCCGTCGCCGATGATTCCGTCGAGGGACTGCGCCCAAATCGCACCGAGAAAACTCATGGGTTAATTCTAGACCGAGACTGGCGCCTTGATGGTCGGATGGGGATCATAACCTTCCAGCTCGAAGTCATCGAAGGTGTAGTCAAAGATGGACTTAGCCTTGTTGAGCTTCAACTGTGGGTAAGGGCGTGGCTCACGCGTAAGCTGTTCTTTCACCTGCTCAACGTGGTTATCGTAGATATGTACATCGCCGCCAGTCCAGATGAGTTCACCGACTTCCAAGTCTGCTTGCTGCGCGAACATGTGGGTTAGTGCGGCATAAGAGGCGATGTTGAATGGAACACCCAAAAACATATCTGCGGAGCGCTGGTAGACCTGCATGGAGAGCTTGCCATCAGCGACATAGAGCTGGAAAAGCAAGTGGCAGGGCATAAGCGCCATCTTGTCCAACTCAGACACGTTCCATGCGGAGACCAAGATGCGGCGGGAATCAGGGTTATTCTTCAGCTGGTCCATAACCCCCTGAATCTGGTCAATGTGCTGGCCATCCGGGGTAGGCCAGGAACGCCACTGCACGCCGTAGACCGGGCCGAGTTCACCCTTGTCATCAGCCCACTCATTCCAGATGCGGATCTTGTTTTCCTGCAGCCAAGAGACGTTGGATTCGCCGCGCAAAAACCACAGCAACTCACCAATGACGCCATGGAAGTAAACCTTTTTGGTGGTCAGCAGTGGAAAAGACTCACTCAAGTCATAACGCAGCTGGTGGCCAAAAAGAGAGCGGGTGCCAGTTCCGGTGCGGTCAGATTTTTCAGCACCGTTTTCTAAAACGTTTTTGAGCAGGTCTTCATATGGTGTTGCGATGGCAGCGGCAGAAGTCATGGGTGCCAGTTTAGAACCCAGAATTCGTTGCCGCGAACTGCGCTGCGTGGCTCAGTATTTCATCAGCCAATTCTGGGCGGCACACGACCAGATCTGGGATGTAGGTGTCCTCATTATTGAAGGTCATCGGGGTGCCATCCAGGCGCGAGCAGTGCAGCCCTGCGGCGAGGGCTACACCAACGGGTGCTGCTTGATCCCACTCATACTGGCCGCCGGCATGAATATAACCGTCATAATCACCGAGCAACACGTGCATGGCTTTCGCGCCTGCGGAGCCAATGCCGACGGCTTCATAGCCCATCTGATTGGTGATATATTCCGCCACCTGTGGTGGACGGTTGCGCGAAACCACGAATTTCCTTGATAGTGGACCTTTGACCGCGCGAACATCAGAAGACTTAAAAGTCACGCCTAAGTCAGGCAGACCAACCGCGGCATGAGCGGGCTTGCCATCAATGACCAGAGCGATGTGTACAGCCCAGTCCTGGCGGCCAGTAGCAAATTCTTTGGTGCCGTCGAGCGGATCCACAATCCACACGCGCTCCTTGCCCAGTCGGTCGAGGTCATCAACGGCCTCCTCAGATAAGAAGCCATCATCGGGGCGGTGTTGCTCCAGTACACGTGAAATCCATGATTGTGCGAGTTCATCTCCAGCATCACCTAATGCCAAGCCGCGGAGGAGGCCGCCTTTACGGACGCCTTTAAGAATTTCACCGCAACCTTCGGCGATCATATTGGTTAAGCGAGCATCAGAGAGCTGGACTGTCATAATTCCTAAGACTACCCATCGCGATACAGTAAGGCATGGCCAATAACATCCTGACGAAGTTCAAGCCCGCGGTTGCAGGCTGGTTTGAGGATGTTTTTAGTGCCCCTACGGATGTTCAAACCCAATCATGGGACGCTATTTCCCAAGGTAATAACGCTTTACTGGTCGCACCCACCGGTTCTGGTAAGACGTTAGCGGCATTTCTCTGGGCTTTGAATAACCTCATTGAGCGTGAGGGACAAACAACACTTTCGCTGCCTAATCAGGGTGAGAAATCTAGCACAGGCAGCGCGCAGGGCACCTCACATGGCGGAGTAAAAGTCCTCTATATCTCGCCGCTGAAGGCCTTGGGCGTGGATATTGAACGTAACTTGCGGGTGCCGCTGGCGGGTATCTCGCGGGTGGCGCAGCGCTTGGGAGTGGATGAGCCGGATATTTCCATCGGCGTGCGCTCCGGCGATACCCCGCAGTCTGAACGCAACCGGCAGCTGCGCAATCCACCTGATGTTCTGATCACCACGCCTGAGTCAGCGTATTTGATGCTGACTTCGAAAGCCGCGGGCATCCTAGCCTCCGTAGACACGGTCATCATTGACGAAATTCATGCGATTGCCGGTTCCAAACGCGGCGTTCACATGGCGTTGACTTTAGAGCGCCTGGCGCAAGTAGCAGGGGAGTTCCAACGCATTGGACTTTCTGCCACCGTGCGGCCTTTAGAAACCGTTGCTAATTTCCTCGGTGGCGGGCGACCCGTTGACATCATCGCGCCGCCAGCGAAAAAGAAATGGCAGCTTGATATCCACGTCCCCGTGGAGGATATGTCGGACCTGCCCACACCTGAACCCGGCTCCACCATTGGGGAGATGACCATCGATGATCCGCTGGGCATTACATCCACGGACCCGGGTACAGCAGCGGATTCGGCGCTGCCGGTGGCAAGTTCGATTTGGCCATTCATTGAGCAATCGGTCTATGAGCAGGTGATGGAGCATCGCTCCACACTGATCTTCGTCAATGCCCGTCGCACCGCTGAGCGCTTGACCTCACGCCTGAATGAGATTTGGGCATCCATCCATGATCCGGAGTCACTGTCCCCGGAAACCCGGCGTGACCCGGCACAGCTGATGAAGCAGACCGATGTCGCCGGTAAAGCACCCGCGGTCATCGCGCGGGCACACCATGGTTCGGTGTCTAAAGATGAGCGAGCCATGACAGAGTCAATGCTCAAAGAGGGATCGCTGCGCGCGGTAGTTTCCACCAGTTCTTTGGAACTTGGCATCGATATGGGCGCTGTGGAGCTAGTCATCCAGATTGAATCTCCACCGGCGGTGGCATCGGGCTTGCAGCGCATCGGGCGCGCCGGGCACGTAGTTGGTGCCACCAGCCATGGTGCTTTCTATCCCAAGCACCGCTCAGATCTTCTCCAAACCACGTTGGTGGTGCAGAAGATGGTGGAAGGCGGAATCGAAAAGCTCCATATCCCTACCAACCCGCTGGATGTGTTGGCGCAGCACACGGTAGCTGCTGTCGCCGCTGCGCCCGAAGGGCTGAAAGCTGATGACTGGTATGACACCGTCATCAAGGCCTGGCCTTACCGGGATCTGGCGCGCGAGGTCTTTGATTCCGTCATTGACCTGGTCTCCGGGGTTTATCCATCAACTGATTTCGCAGAATTGCGTCCCCGCGTGGTTTATGACCGCATCACGGGCATGATGACGCCACGCCCAGGTGCCCAGCGCGTGGCGGTGACTAATGCCGGCACCATTCCGGACCGCGGCATGTTCGGAGTATTTATCGCCGGAGGCGAAGGTGCTCCACGGCGCGTGGGTGAGCTGGATGAAGAGATGGTTTATGAATCGCGCGTGGGCGATGTATTCACCCTGGGCGCGACGTCCTGGCGGATTGAGGACATCACGCGCGACCAGGTCATCGTCACGCCCGCGCCGGGACATACCGGCCGGTTGCCTTTCTGGTCCGGTGATTCAGCGGGCAGGCCTTATGAACTTGGCCAAGCCATCGGGTCTTTTCGGCGCGAAGCGCATGCGAACCCGGAGCTCATTCACCACACCGATGCGTGGGCAAAGGATAATCTGCGCGCCTTCTTGGACGAACAACATGCAGCGACCGGTTCCATTCCTGATGATAAAACCCTGGTCATGGAAAGGTTTAAAGATGAGCTAGGGGATTGGCGCATCGTGCTGCATTCGCCTTTTGGCCGTGGCGTGAATGCACCGTGGGCACTGGCTGTGGGCGCACGGGTGGCAGAACGCACCGGCATGGATGCCCAGGCCGTAGCCGGCGATGATGGCATTGTGCTGCGACTGCCCGAAGGAGAATCTGAGCCGGATGCTTCTCTCTTCGCCTTCGACCCGGATGAGATTGAAGATATTGTCACCGAGCAGGTCGGCGGCTCCGCACTCTTTGCTTCCCGCTTTCGCGAGTGTGCTGCCCGCGCGTTGCTGCTTCCGCGCCGCCATCCGGGCAAGCGCTCACCCCTATGGCAGCAGCGTCAGCGAGCGGAGCAATTGCTGGATGTCGCACGCAAGTATCCGTCTTTCCCCATCATTTTGGAAACCGTGCGCGAATGCCTCCAGGATGTCTATGACGTCCCCAGCCTGGTCGACGTCACCCGCGACATCACCCACCGAAAGGTGCGAATTGCCGAGGTCACCACGGAGCAGCCTTCGCCTTTCGCGTCCTCGTTGCTGTTTAATTACACCGGTGCCTTCATGTATGAGGGCGATAGCCCGCTCGCCGAAAAGCGTGCAGCGGCCCTGGCGTTGGACCCCGCCCTTTTGGCCAAGCTTTTGGGCACCGTTGAGTTGCGTGAGCTGCTCGATCCAGAGATTATCGCTGAGGTGCATGCGCAATTGCAGCGTACCGATGCCTCCCGTCGCCCTCAGACCAGTGAGCAAGTCGCTGACATGTTGCGGGTGATTGGCCCAGTACCCCTTGATGAACTTGGTGAGCACACCGATGTGCCACTGCCGACGCTGCACCAGCAACTTGGCCACCGCATCATGGAAGTACGCATCGGCGGGCGTATGTATCTTGCCCAAGTCCAAGATGCCGCATTGCTTCGCGATGGCCTTGGCATTCCCGTCCCACCGGGTATTCCTGCGCAGGTTGAGACCATTAATGACGCCTTGGATCAGCTTGTGTCACGCTGGGCACGTACCCGCGGCCCGTTCATCGTGCGTGAGCTTGCCGATGCCTTTTCTCTCTCCATGTCCATTGCCCACACCACGCTGACCCGTATGGATTCTGTGATTGAGGGACGCTACCGCCAGGGCGTTGATGAAGTGGAATACTGCGCCAATGAAGTTTTGCGCGTTATTCGCTCACGTTCTTTGGCGCGTGCCCGCGCGCAAACCGAACCGGTCTCGCCCGCGACCTTCGGGCGTTTCCTACCGGATTGGAATAATGTCGCTCCGGTGATCGAAGGGGCCACCGGCAATATGCGCCGACCCACCTTGCGCGGTGCTGATGGCGTATATGCGGTATTAGAACAGTTAGCTGGCGTGCGCCTTCCGGCCTCTGCCTGGGAATCCATGGTGTTGCCCTCACGTGTGGGCGATTATTCACCGATCATGCTTGATGAGCTGACCTCCAATGGTGAGGTGCTCATTGTCGGCGCTGGTAAAGCTGGCTCTTCCGACCCGTGGGTGATGCTGTTGCCTGCGGACTACGCCGCTGGCCTGGTCCCCATCCAGGATGATGAGATTTCAGGTCTGACGGGCTTACAAGAATCCATCCTGGCGCTATTATCACGCGGCGGGGGATTCCTCTTTGCTGATATTTACCGGGATATCTCCCGCGGCAGTGGCGATGTCAGCACGAGCGAGCAACGCGGACTCGATGTCGGCGTCGCGCCGGGCAGCGATGCACCAAGCACTGACCAGGTGCGTGAGGCACTGTGGGGTTTGGTGGAAATGGGCCTGGTCAGCCCTGATTCCTTCGCGCCAATCCGCACGCGCCTGTCAGCGCATGGTTCAGGACGCACTGCGCACCGGGCCAAACGCCGTCCGCAGCGCTCCCGCTTGCGCATGGGGCGTACGTCCTTTGCCCAAACCCAGCGGGCGAATCCAACTCCGCCGGATATGAATGGCCGTTGGGCACTGACTATCCCTGCGTCTCATGATGCAACAGCACGTTCGGCGGCACAGGGTGAGGCCTGGTTGGACCGCTATGGCGTGGTCACGCGCGGTTCAGTGGTATCCGAGGACGTGCTGGGCGGGTTCGCGCTGGCCTATAAGGTGCTCTCTGGTTTTGAGGAATCCGGTAAAGCAATGCGCGGCTATGTTATCGATGGTTTGGGCGCCGCTCAATTTTCCACCCCGGCCGTGATTGATCGTTTGCGCGGGCTTTCCGATTCCCCAGATATCTCCGGCTGGCCATCGGGAACCACCACGCCCGATACGGTGGTGCTGGCTGCCTGCGACCCAGCGAACCCTTATGGTGCTGCGCTCCCGTGGCCGCAACAAGGACCTTCGCGTGCTGCGGGCGCACTCGTTGTACTCATCGATGGCCTGTGCATAGCCCACCTCACCCGCGGCGGCAAAACTTTAACAACGTTCTTCGACCAGCTCCCTGAAGGAATCGATCACGCCCAAGCACTCGAGTACACCTACCGCGCGCTGATGGCCCTGATTTCCGCCGGACGGCTGAGCCCACTGGTCATTGAAAAAGCTAACGGTGCTTCCATCTTTGACGCGGCGATTGCCAACCAGCTCCGTGCATTCGGCGCCGGCATCAGCCCCCGCGGAATTCGCCTGGCCGCCAAAGCCGCCGCACCACGCACCCCGATGAACTCCAATACCCCCGACACCCCGCACTGGGATACCCCAAGCTGGGGTGCCGAAGACCCCGGTGGCTCCGATGACACGGATGCCACCGATGTCGCCGATGAGCATGATCTCGCTGAACACAAGGCCGAACGCGAAGCCCCACGCCGCGGCAGGAGTCTTAGCGAAGCCCTCGAAGAACTCAGCTTCGATGACCCGCCGAGCGAGGAGAGCTCCCAGGGCTCAGGCCCGATGCGCCCGCGTCGGCGCGGTCCCATGCTACCTCGTGGGCGGGGCAGGCGATAGCTAGAATGATTAGTTATGCCTGAGGGAGATTCAGTCCTACAACTGTCCAATAAGATGCAGTTCATGGTCGGGCGCGAAGTCATTCACACCTCTATCCGTGTGCCACGCTACGCCACCGCCACGTTTACCGGCGATCACTGTGAAAATGTGTGGCCCTATGGCAAGAACCTATTCATGCAATTCGGCGAGCAGATTCTGCACACGCATTTGAAGATGGAAGGGCAGTGGACTATTCACTATGCGGGCGATAAGTGGCGCAAACCTGGGTTCAGCGCCCGCGTCGTGCTGCGTCTAGCTAATAGCCCGCGCGATATTGAAATAGTTGGGCACACCTTAGGTCATGTCGAGGTGTACCCGATAGAAAACTATTATGACCGCATTTCTGATCTTGGGCCAGATATCTTGGATGAGCAGTGGGAATCAACCGGCCGCGATGACGCAATCGCACGGATCCTTTCTCGGCCAGAACGCTCGATTGGCGCGGCACTGCTTGATCAAAAGAACGTGGCTGGCATAGGCAATGAGTATCGCGCCGAAGCCTGCTTCATCGCAGGGCTTCACCCAGCAGCCCCCGTGCATCTCATCGGCCCAGAGCAGGTAGAGAAAATCGTGGACATCTCTCATCGCATCATGTGGGCGAATAGAAACTCGTCGGTGCGAGTAACCACCGGTGTGCGGCGCGCCGGGGAGACCACCTACGTCTTCGGACGCAATAACAAACGCTGCCGACGCTGCGGAAACATCATCTATACCGATCGACTTGGCGGACCTGATGCCGGCGGTGAAGAGGGGGAGCTGGAGCGCATTATCTGGGTTTGTCCGCATTGCCAGCCGCGGCGCAGCGTTTAGCGACGACATCCTTGACGCGGCGTTTAAACGCCGCGTGGGAGTAGTCCGAGGTGTGGGGATTAGTCTTCGGACTTTTCCTTTTCTTCTCGGCTGAGCTTTGCTATCCGTCTCAGATTTTCTTCAGCATAGAATCTTTCATTAATGGCCCGCAGGCGGTCGAGCTCTGCGCGGCGTCTTCTTTGCTTGAATTCCATATACAACAAGGCTGCGAGCACGATGGACATGATGATGATCGCGGAAATGATGAGCACGCCAGTCCAACTGAACAATTCTTCAGTAGTAAACACTGAATACCCCTCCTTGCATGAACGCCTCGAAGTGAACCGCCTCACCTATTAAGTTTGAGATTAGCCGTGCGGGAAAAGATGCAAGGGGTTAGAAGAAACTTGGTACGAAAGTTCCTACGATGACGACGGGGCAGGCAGGAAATCTGGGTGAACATCCCTGATGTCAGCAGGGAGATTATTGGACTAGATTGGAAAGCATGAAAACGATTCTTAATATCATCTGGTTCATCTTCGGTGGGTTCCTGCTGGCCTTAGGTTATTTCTTGGCTGGCATTATTGCCTGCATCTTTATCGTGACTATTCCTGCCGGTGTAGCTTCCTTCAGAATGGCGAGTTACGCCCTGTGGCCATTTGGTCGCAGCGTTGTTCAGCCCACCACCGGTACCAGCGGATTTAGTGCCATCGGTAACGTTATCTGGTTCGTTATCGCTGGCCTGTGGTTGGCGATTGGCCACATCACAACTGCAGCGGCGCAGGCCATCACCATTATCGGCATTCCTCTGGCCATTGCCAATATTAAGATGATTCCGGTAACCTGCTTCCCATTCGGACGCAGCATTGTCCCAACCGATGCCATCCCATTTGGCTACGAGCCAATGGTTAAGCTTTAAAGCGCGCGATGGCGGAATGAGCCGCGTGCATGCCCGGCATGCCGTGAACACCGGCGCCAGGAGGGGTGGCGCCGGATGCCATGAAGGTTTTCTCCCCAATGCGATAGGGGTGTGGGGTGAGCCCTGGTCGCAACAGAACTTTGAGACCAGCCATGGTGCCACCGGCGATATCGCCGCCAATGAGATTCGGATTCCACGCCTGCAATTGGGCGGGACTCGACGAGCGTTTGTTGACAATCGTGTCTCGGAATCCAGGTGCAAAGCGTTCAATCTGCGCTTCAATGAGCGCGGACACCTCACCGGGTGAGGTTTCTTCATAGCCGTGCGGGACATGCGCATATGTCCACAACACATGGCCTGAACGTGCGCGCGTGGGGTCAGCCACTTGCTGTTGGCAGACCATCACAAAAGGCTTCTTGGGAAGGGCTCCGGCGCGGGCTTGCTTTTCCGCGGCATCGATTTCATCTACCGTGCCGCCAACGTGCACGGTGGTGGCTTCGCCAACCCGGGGATCCGTCCACGGCACAGGCTCAGAAAGCAAATAGTCCACTTTGAATACTCCCGTGCCATAGCGCCACTTATTAAAACGCTTGCTCGTGATTCGACTGAGGTCCGTTCCGGGGAGACTGAGTATCTGGTGTGGGGTGAGGTTTAATACCGCAGCATCATGGGCGGGAAGTTCACGCATATCAGTGATTTCAGCATTCAGGTGAATACGCACGCCGTGAGCCTGAGCAGCGCTTACTAAGGCATCAGAAATGGATTGGGTTCCACCGACTGCGACAGGCCAGCCACGACTCATACCGAGGGCACTAAAGAGCAGGCCAAAAGCCGCAGTTAGTGGCTGGCTCGGCGGCACAATCGCATGGACAGCGCTGCCCGCCAGCAACGCGCGAGCCTGTGAACCGCGAAAAAGAGCTTTACCCAGTCCGCTCGCAGAAAATAGTGCTGGAAGCCCGAATCGCGCCATGCGCAGAGGATGAGCAGGTACGCGCAGCATAGGGCCGAGGAAGTTCTCTAGGTGCTCATCGATATTGTCCACAACGTGGCCATGAAGGCGGCGCCACATGTGGGCGTCTCTCCCTAATCCATAAGCGGTATCGTCTAGCGAAGGCTGCAGCAGGGCGGCTGGAGTGTTCTCGAGCGGATGGGCCATCGGAAAGCGTGAATGCGCCCAGCGCAGACCGTGATCCTCTAAGTCGAGCTCGCGGAAAATGGGGCTGGCAACACCAAAAGGATGGGCGGATGCTCCGAAATCGACAATCGAGCCATCGCCAAATTCATCCCCCGAAGTAGCGGCTCCACCGGGGTGGGAGGAGCGCTCAAAAACATCGACCTCCCAGCCAGCGCGGGCGAGCACAATAGCTGCGGTCAAGCCATTATGCCCTGCGCCAACGACAACGGCCCGGGGAGGTCGAGTCATTTTAATTTTCGCTGATACGAGAGGACTCGGTGTCCTCGGTGTCATTGTCTTGGCGTTCAGTCTTGCGCTTGGAATTGCGGCGGATCAGCAACCCAATGACCACAACGACAGCAAGGATAATGATGGCGTAGATGACAGTCGAGTACTGGTCCACGTAGTCCGCGACGATTGTATAAGACTCACCGAGCCACATTCCTAAGACAATCAGGAGCGCATTCCAACCGGCAGAACCGAGTGCGGTACAGACAGTGAACTTGATCGGGCTTAAACGGTCAATACCCGCCGGAATGGAAATGAGAGATCGAATGCCTGGAATGAAACGTCCAAAGAATACGGAGGCGGGGCCGTACTTGTCGAACCAATGCAGGGAATTATCAACATCTGATGACTCAACCAGCCACATCCAATCCGCAATCTTGCGCAGGCGTTCAGCGCCAATAGCGGCGCCGATACCGTAAAGAATCCATGCACCGACGATAGAACCAGCGGTGGCCCAAATAAAGGTGGGCCAGAAAGTCAGGCTGCCCTGGGAGATAGTGAAACCAGCCAGTGGCAGCACAACCTCAGAAGGGATGGGAGGAAAGAGATTCTCCAGCAAGATGGCGATACCGACGCCAGGGGCGCCGAGTACTTCCATCAGTGAGATGATCCAATCAATAATTCCCTGCACGAATTTCTATCCGCCTTCCTATTTTTTACGCAAGCTAACAGCTACATTCTGCCTGTTTATTTTGAAGGTGAACGCGGTAAGTCCTGAATGAATCCTGGGGCCATCCTGTAAAATTCTAGTGGCGTTTAGTCCTTTGCGTGCGGCAAGGAATTACTTATAAGAGCGGTACCATTTCACCAGTTCATCGGTAGAAGAATCACCGGTTGCAATATCGGCGTCACCGGAGACAGCTGGTGCTAGGTCATTGGCTTGTTGCTTGCCCAATTCCACGCCCCACTGGTCGAATGAATTAATGTCCCAGATGGCGCCTTCGACAAATACAATGTGCTCGTACAAAGCAATCAGGCTGCCCAGGATAGCTGGGGTGAGCTCTTCAGCCAGGATCGTGGTGGTTGGACGGTTACCCGGCATGACCTTATGCGCAACGAGTTCCTCGGCAACGCCTTCGGCGGAAATTTCTTCAGCAGTCTTGCCAAAAGCTAGTACCTTGGTCTGCGCGAAGAAATTACCCATCAGCAGATCATGCATGGAACCCGATCCATCAGCGGTAGGGAAGTCTTCCTTGGGGCGGGAAAATCCAATGAAGTCTGCGGGAATCAGGTGGGTGCCCTGGTGGATGAGCTGGTAGAAAGCGTGCTGCCCATTGGTGCCGGGCTCACCCCAGTAAATCGGGCTGGTGGTAGTGCTGACCTGTGAGCCATCATGGCGCACAGACTTGCCATTGGATTCCATGGTTAGCTGCTGCAGATACGCAGGGAAGCGGCCCAAATCTTCCGAATATGGCAGTACAGCGTGGGATTGCGCGCCGTGGAAATTGGTGTACCAGATGCTCAACAGTGCCATGAGCGCTGGGACATTAGCTTCCAGTGGGGCAGTACGGAAGTGCTCATCCATGGCGTGGAAGCCTTCGAGAAAACGCATGAAGTCCAGTGGACCAATGGTGCACATCAGCGATAGGCCAATGGCGGAGTCGACGGAGTAGCGGCCGCCGACCCAATTCCAGAAACCAAACATGTTATTGGTGTCGATACCGAATTCGGCAACCTTTTCCGCATTGGTGGACACTGCTACGAAGTGCTTGGACACCGCAGATTCATCGCCATCGAACTGCTCCAGCAGCCAGCGGCGCGCAGCATGCGCATTAGCCAAGGTTTCCTGGGTGGTGAAGGTCTTGGACGCGATGATAAAAAGCGTGGAGCCGGCATCGAGACCATCGAGGGTCTTGGACAGGTCAGATGGATCGACATTGGAGACAAACTCCGCGGAGATGCCAGCGACTTCATAGCTGCGCAGTGCCTGCGCCGCCATTGCTGGGCCGAGATCGGAGCCGCCGATGCCGATGTTGACGACCTTCTTGATGGTGTGGCCGGTATGGCCCAGCCACTTGCCTGAACGTAGTGCAGTTGCGAAGTCACGCATGCGGCCGAGAACCTCGTGGACATCGACAGCAATATCTTGCTCATCGATAACCAAGTCATCTTCAACAGGGATACGCAATGCGGTGTGAAGAACCGCGCGGTCTTCAGTGGTATTGATGTGCTTGCCAGCAAACATATCGGCGCGGTGGTCTTCTACGCCTGCTTGCTGAGCCAGTTCCAGCAACGCGCTGAGAATTTCTGCGTCAATGAGGTTCTTCGACAAATCCACATGCAGGCCTGCTGCATCGAAGGTGAGTGCGGAGGCACGGTCGGCATCGGCAGCAAAAAGCTCCCGAAGAGTAGTGCCCTGGGATGAATCAAAGAGCTGTTGGAGCTTCGTCCATGCAGGTTGTTGCGTGATATCCATGATTGACCTTTCAAGTACCAGCAAAGCAGGTGTTTGTTTTTGAGCTAACTCTAAACTAGTCAAAATATTGCTTGGATGGGCAAAACTATTAAAAGACCCCGCCACCAGCAGATGACGAGGTCAGAATTTTCAGACCTATGCGCTGTATTAGAGCACCATTGCGGCAATCCAGCCCGCAATCAACAAAGGAATGTTGAAGTGAATAAAGGTAGGGATAACGGAGTCGCGAATATGGTCATGCTGACCGTCCGCATTCAGACCGGCAGTGGGGCCCAGTGTGGAGTCAGATGCCGGTGAGCCTGCGTCACCGAGAGCGCCGGCGGTACCAATGAGGGCGACGGTTGCCATTGGACTGAAGCCTAAGGACATGCATAATGGCACGAAGATGACCGAAATAATGGGCAGCGTGGAGAAGGAAGAACCAATGCCCATGGTGACGATGAGGCCAACAATGAGCATGGCGGCTGCAGCGGCAGCTTGATTGTCACCGAAGATAGAACTGACATTATTTACTAAGGATTCGACCTCACCGGTTGCGGTCATGACGGCCGCAAATCCCTGGGCAGTAATCATGATGAAGCCAATGAGCGCCATCATCTTCATACCGGAGGAGAAGACATCATCGGCCCTTTTCCAATTCACTGCACCAGTCAGCAGCAAGATAGCAAGACCCGCGAGTGCACCGACCAAGAGGCCATCGGATTCGAATTCCATGGCCTGCATGACAATCTGCACGGCGAAGGTCGCGACAATCGCAACGAGCGCCACTGCGATCTTGTAGGAGGAGATTTCCTGCTCCTCCGGCTCTTCTGCCAGCGGACGATCTTCATATACACGTGGCTTGCGGTAGCTAATGAAGATGGCGATGAGCAAGCCAATCAACATGCCCAGAGCTGGGATGGCCATGACCTGCATGATGTTGATACCGGCGGTATCCAGACCTGCTTCATTGATATTGAACAACAAAATGTCATTCAAGAAGATCGAACCAAAACCCACCGGAATGAACATGTAGGTGGTGACCAAGCCGAAGGTCAAGCAGGATGCAATGAGACGGCGGTCGATGCCGAGTTTATTAAACACTGTCAGCAGCGGTGGGATGATCAATGGAATGAATGCAATGTGAACAGGGATGAGGTTCTGGCTCATCACCGCCATGGCGATAAGTCCCACCACGATGAGATACTTGGTGGCAGTGACGGCTTTTTGATTGACTGGCGCTGATTCAGCAGCAGCTCCGGCGGCATCAGTACTGGAGCCGGTTTCATCGGAGCCACCAACAGTGACAGCCTGGTTCGAGCCAACGCGAGAAAGTAGCAACTTTGCCAGAACTTGCGGTAAGCCAGTTGAGGCAACGCTCATGGCAAAAGCACCCAAAAGCGCGTAGCTGAGGGCGACTTTGGCGCCGCCGCCGAGACCATCTTGGAAAGCCAGCATGGTGCCATCCAGCCCCATACCGGAAAGTAAGCCGCCGACGATCGCACCTAAGAAGAGTGCTACCACGACATGCACGCGGGCAAGGGCCAGCACGAGCATGACCACGACAGCAATTAATACAGCATTCATAAGCCTTAAGAATATTAGCAGGATCCTCTTATAGAAAAACAGATCCCGCCCAGTTGAATGCTATTTCATGGAATGGGATGAAAAAGGGTTTGAAATGCGAGCTGGCCTAGCCTAATTTTCCACGGCCCATGCGCAGCAGCGCGGAGGCGATCGCGGGGCCTTCTTCACCGAGCTCATCACGGAATTGGTTCAAAATAGCGATCTCGCGGGTATGCACCAGGCGCGTACCGCCAGAGCCTAAACGAGTCTTACCGATTGCTTGTGACACCTTGGTGCGGCGCTTCACGGCATCTAAGATGACGCGGTCCATGCGATTAATCTCTTCGCGATACTTCTGAATCTCCGCATCAGACAAAGGGTCATCGGTACCAGAAGGCATACGGATATCAGCGTTATTGGCGTCATTCAATGACTCATCCGGCGCTTGGTTATGTGCTGCGCCTGAAAAGCCAGATTCAGAAGAGGTGTCCATAGCTACAACATTGTGCCACTAATGAGGGGAAACTGAAATCACAGACCCCCTTTATTCACCCGAAATATGGAACGCGTTGCCCACAACCTGGGTCTGAATCATTAAGACTCGAAAACGCTGTTTTAGAGAACATGATTATGGCTTCAGAGTTTTCGAACATAAGAAAGACATTTGATTGCTCAGGCAGTCGTGGCATTTTAAGCTCTGTCTGATGGAGAAGGTAGGTTGGTAGACATTATGCGCAGCAAATCCAATAACTCATCTAATAATGAAGCCGACAATAGCCAGCAGGATATCTTTGGCGATTCTGACCAGCTTCCTCTTCCTCCTTTAGAACCTGAACCAGAATTCGCCCCTCCTGAGGAAACGGATCAGCCGCCGGATGATATCGCGGCTCTTTTTAACCAGCCTGCACCTGATTCCGCACCAGCATCGAACCCATTTGCGGCATCGGGTAAGAAGTCTTCGGCAAATCCTTTTGATAATGCGTCTTCTCATGGGGGCAGTTCTGCTCCTAAGCAGTCGCCTTTTAGCAACCCTGCACTACAGCGCGAGCGTAGACCGCAACCCCGGGTTGATCCGAGCACGCTGACCGAGGGCTTGAATCCTGAACAGGTGGCCGCAGTCGAGCATTCTGGTTCACCACTGTTGATCGTGGCTGGTGCGGGTTCCGGAAAGACGGCCGTGCTGACGCGCCGAATTGCCTATCTTATGGGTCATGGCGGGGTAGCACCATGGGAGATTTTGGCAATTACCTTTACTAATAAGGCCGCAGCTGAAATGAAAGAGCGCGTTGGTCAATTAGTAGGTCCTGTTGCTGAGCGCATGTGGGTCTCCACGTTCCACTCCATTTGCGTGCGTATTTTGCGGCAACAAGCGCAGTTGGTCCCCGGCCTCAATACCAACTTCACCATCTATGACGGTGATGATGCCCGCCGGCTGTTGTCCATGATTGCCAAGGATATGCAGCTCGATATCAAGAAATTTACCTCGCGAGTACTCGCGAACCAGATTTCTAACCTTAAAAATGAGCTCACGTCTCCTGAGACCGCGCAGGCGGAGGCAGAAAAGACGAAGAATCCATTTGAGCTCACCGTCGCGCAAGTATTTGCCGAATATCAGCGTCGTCTGCGCGCAGCCAATGCTGTGGACTTTGATGACCTCATCGGTGAAGTCGTGCGCATCTTTGTGTCTTACCCACAGGTAGTTAACTTTTACCGCCGCAGGTTTAAGCATGTGCTCATTGATGAGTACCAGGACACGAACCACGCGCAATACTCCCTTGTGGCAGCACTGGTGGGCCGTGATGAAGAAGACGGTCCGGAGCTATGCGTGGTGGGTGATTCCGACCAGTCCATTTACGCATTCCGCGGTGCAACCATTCGAAATATTGAAGACTTTGAGCGTGATTACCCAGGCGCGCGCACGATTTTGCTGGAGCAAAACTACCGTTCCACGCAGACCATTTTGAGCGCGGCCAATGCCGTGATTGCACAGAATGAAGGACGCCGGAAGAAGAACCTGTGGACTGACCACGGTGAAGGCGAAAAAATTATTGGCTACGTGGCTGATAATGAGCATGATGAGGCACGCTTTATTGCCAATGAGATTGATGCGCTTAGTGATAAAGGACGTAACTACTCTGATATCGCGATCATGTACCGCACCAATAATGCTTCACGCGCATTGGAAGATATTTTTGTGCGTTCCGGCATTCCCTACAAGGTAGTTGGTGGCACAAGATTCTATGAGCGTCGGGAAATCCGTGATGTCATCGCATATCTGCGTATCTTGGACAATCCCGATGATTCAGTGAGCTTGCGTCGCATCATCAACGTGCCCAAGCGCGCTATTGGCGATAAAGCACAAGCGCAGATTGCCACGCACGCCGATAATCTCGATATCAGCTTTGGCAAGGCACTATTTGCTGCCGAAGCAGGGGAGGTGCCTGGACTGGGCACCCGTGCGGTCAATGCGGTCACCAAGTTCAACGAGATGATGGCAGGCGTTCGCGAGCAGATTCCTTCAATGACCAATGAGGTCACCGCGCAACCAGACTTGGGTGAATTGGTCAGCGCTATCTTGGATGCTACCGGTTACAAGGCGACGCTGGAGCAATCCAATGACCCGCAGGATGGCGCGCGCCTAGATAACCTCAATGAGTTGGTATCGGTTGCGCGAGAATTCTCATCAGAGGCAGCAAACCAATTGGCCTTCGATGGATCGGACTCTGACCTTGAGCCTGAATTGACTGAGGGTGAAGCCGCGCCGGGCTCATTGCAAGCCTTCTTGGAGAAGGTCTCTCTAGTTGCTGACGCTGACCAGATCCCTGAACATGAATCCGGGGTGGTGACGCTGATGACCCTTCACACTGCGAAGGGGCTGGAGTTCCCAGTCGTCTTCCTCACCGGCTGGGAAGAGGGTCAGTTCCCTCATATGCGCTCACTCGGAGACCCAAAGGAGCTAAGTGAGGAACGCCGTTTGGCGTATGTGGGAATCACTCGTGCCCGCGAGGAGCTTTATCTCACTCGTGCGATTCTTCGTTCCTCATGGGGCAATCCATTGACGAACCCGGCCAGCCGCTTCCTCGCGGAGATCCCGGAAGATCTCATCGACTGGCGCCGTGAAGAACCACAAAGCTCAACTGGCTCCGCGTGGGACTACGACGATTCCTATTCATATGGTCGTTCTTATGACTCAAGCTGGTCTGGTTGGGGCAGGGGTTCACGTTCCGCCGCGACATCCCCTTCGCAGCGAACTTCGTCATCCCGTGCCACCGAAAGCTCAGGTAATAAGAACAAGAAATTGGATTTAGTTGTGGGCGACCGCGTCAATCACGACAAGTACGGACTGGGCACGGTCATTGCAGCAGATGGTTCCGGAATGCGTGCAACCGTCACCATCGACTTTGGTTCCGCAGGAAAAGTCAGGCTCATGCTCGTTGGCGGCCTGCCCATGGAGAAACTCTAAGCAGATTAAGGCTTAGAAGTTAATTCCATTCTGCGCGAACCATTGCTGCGGGTCGGTGGCTGTTTGGCCATCTGGCCAGATCTCAAAGTGGAGGTGAGGGCCAGTGGACTGGCCTTCACTACCAATCGATGCAATCTGTTGACCAGCGGTCACCCGCTCACCGACACCGACTAGCAGGGAAGAAGCCTGCATGTGGCCGTAGACGGAGATTTCTCCGTTATCGTGACGGACACGGATCCAGTTGCCGTAGCCCTGTGCCGGTCCGGAGGAGATGACTTCGCCATCCATGACAGACACGATTGGTGTGCCAATTGGGTTAGCCACGTCAATGCCGTTGTGGTTGGTTCCCCAACGCTCACCATAGGTTGAAGTCAACTGGCCTGTGGTCGGGAAGACCACCGTGCGACCATCTGGGGTGGAACCCTGCATTTGCGTCAACTGTGATGGGTCTGCAGGAGCGAATTGTTCGGCGAGACCAGGAATAGTGCTTGGGTCCATGACGATGGAGACACCGTACTCGGTGCGTTCTACCGTTGGGACTACTCCGTTATTTAGCACGCCGTCAATACTTTGAACGAAGCCAACTGCTGCGTTGACCAATTCCGAACCATTGACACTGTTTACCTGCGGTGTGGAAGAGCCTTCTGCGACACTGAGGCTAAGCGCCGGCGTGTCCGCGGTGGCGCCTGAGACGGTGGCTAGGCCAACGCCCGAGGCAGCTGCCACTGCGAGAGCAGCTTTGACTGCGCGTGGAATGCGCTTCATAGATAAAAGTCCTTTGCTAAACGCTGTACTTCAGTGTTTGAGGTTTAGCCACAACATCCAAGCATCAAAAGAAAAACCTTCTATAAACTCATGCGAGTTTAGGGAGAAGAGTGATTCGTTATGCGCCTGTGACTGTCTTGTAGCAACGAGGTTAAAGTTAATCTGAGTTTTAGCACTTCGCAATGGGTAAACACTCTGGTGGCAGCAGCTCGTTTTCGATAGAAATTCGAACATGCCAGGGTGTTGCGCATGTTGCAGATGTTATTAAAGTGACAACTTTAAACTAGTGGTTTAGGTTGCGGGGGTAGGGTTCGGGGTTGAATGATTATCCCTTGGGAATGCAATTTCCGCGTGTCGCATGAAGGAATTTCAAGCAAAAGTTGTATTTTATTTGGTTTCCTTCATCCCGTGAGGCATCTTTCTTTACACAGGTTTAGACCGTAATGAGACGAGAAAAGAACCGGAAAGAACGACGGCATGAAGTGTCGGCGCAGTGGGTGGGCTGTAGGGCGCGCCTGAAAAAATGGGGTTCAATGGGCGCGGCACGCATGTAACGTTCAGGAGTGTCTCAGCGATGTCCTAGTTAGCGTTACGTTTATTACCAACACTTTCCCGAGCGTAACTCACGCAGCGACCCTGCCCCTACGTGAAGGCAGTGTCGCCGCGGACTGCATCCTAATTGAAATTTAGGCCCGGTGAATTTTCTTCGGGTCATTTTGGCGTCCCCTTTGCCATTGTGTGTCCGCGAATGTCGCGCTGCGTATCCGAATGTTCCGCAATGCATTTTGTTGTTCTAGTGCGGCAGGGAAGACCTAGCGGTACGTGTAAAGAATTGGTTGGCCAAGGGCTCTCGGGTGAATTCTTATGGATTGCATGAATGTGCGCCTATGGCGTGCACAAGGGCTACTGAGCGAATTATTGTGCGGGTTGACCGTTATAGGGTGCCTGGCGTCGAAATAGCGCTGATTTTAGGCATGCGAAAAGCCCTTCGGCACAGCGTCTACCTGAAGAACTTGTTGGTATGAGGTAGAAGCTCCGCCCAAGGGCTTTTACTTGGGGGGGGAATTAAGAGATGTTAACGCCGCGGCTAGCAAACCAAGGGATTGGGTCTACTGCGTTGGTGCCATCTGGGTGAATTTCGAAGTGCAGGTGGGTACCGGTGGAGAAACCGAGGTTGCCCATGCCAGCGATCTTCTGGCCTGCGGTGACCTGCTGACCGACTGCAACGTCGAGGGATTCCATGTGGCCATAAACGGATACGGAACCATCTTCGTGCTTGATGCGGATCCAGTTGCCGTAGCCAGAAGCTGGGCCGGAATCGATAACGGTGCCATCCATGACCGCAAGAATTGGGGTGCCATTGGAGTTGGCGATATCGATGCCAGCGTGGAAGGAGCCCCAACGTGGGCCGAAGCCTGAGGTGAAAGCGCCTTCAGCTGGGCGAGCAACGGATGGTGCGCGAGCAGCCTCATCGGCAGCAGCACGAGCCTCAGAAGCCTGAACAGCGGTGTTGAGCTGCTCACTCAGGTTCTGGACTGGCTTGGTTTCTGCAACAGTCAAGATCTGTGGAGTGGTAGCAACTGCGGAGTCGACAGCGTTCTGTGCATCTGCAACAGCGCTATCAACCTGGGCGGAAGCCTCATCCAGTGGGGAGAAGTTTGTGGTCTGCTTGAAATCAACCGTTTGAGTCTTGGTTGAATCTTCAGGGGTGGTCTGAACCTGAGCTGCAGCAGCTCCGCCAACGCCAGCTGTAGAAACCGCGCCAGCAGCGACGGTTACTAGAGCAATGCGTCCCTTAGCTGTCTGGGAGGTAGTCACCTTGCGGTGGCGACCTGCACCAGAGCGCTGAGAAATGCTTTGCATACGAATTTTCTTCCCTTGTTTGCCCAATCCTTTGGCCGTGTGCATCTTTTTGATGCGGGAGGGCGTTACATCTCGCCCTGGCTCTTTATCGGATTGTGACCTTACTGTTACCAACGAAAGATAACAATAGCGTCTCGGCGAAACTCGAGCAAGCTGTTTCGGGGTTTCGATCCCAGTTATCAGTATTTTTTAAGGAAATGGAAATTAGGATTACCCAAGTAAGTCCAGTACACGCTATCAAGAAGTAGTTTTATACGGCAAAAATTTATGCTCTTGACATAGATGTGATTAGGGACACGTGTCTCATTTTCGATTATTTTCTGCCCCAGCTGTCTCACACAGTGACAAATTCCCGTGCGGCTATCTCTCCCATTGGGAGAGCCGGCTTTAGGGATTTGGGCTAGTCCGCGTCTTCAGATAACAATTTTGGATGCACCCTGAGTTGAGTGCTATTTGATCCTTTCCTTATATATAGGGCGTATTTTAACTGTCTGGTTGAGATTGAGGGTTTGCTGCAAGCGGCTGATGTTATTGATGTGAGCTGGAACTTGGCTGTGGGTCCGTCGTGCCATCACTAAAACACCCCATCGTCGTGGCAATGTGTATATCTGATGAGCAAAAATACTAGTCCCCAAACGCGGTCGTCTTCGGGCCCGCGCAGCTCGACGCGCGGACGCGGTAGAACTAAGGCCGCCTCGCCTTCAGCAGCGCGCGTTGCGTCGACAGTGGGAAAGGAAGTTAAGGCCCGTCGAGACCCAGGTCCAGTGACGTGGGGCTCGCGTATTCGGCGCATGCTCTTCGTTGTGGCTGTGCCGAACCTGGTCGCATTCTTCTCACTCGTTGTTATTGCACTTGCAACAGTATTGTTGACCAGCTCGCCGTCGGCATGGTTGCCAACAGCGATTGCCGAATCATGGGTGGTCGCCAACCTGGCACCGGTTGAAGCCGGAGGCATCGTTATTTCTGCCATGCCTACGCTTCCCGCTCTCATCCTGGGATGGATGGTCGCTGCCAATATTCACCGTGCTGTGAAAGATAAAGTCAGTATTAATGACCTATTAGTTCTACTGGCGTGGGTCATTGTTATTCCGCTGGTTCTTATTTTCATTGCATGGTTCATGCTCTGGGATGCTTCGCAGGTCTATGACTTATCCCCGCCAGCACTCGGGCCAACCATCGCGCGCACTTTAGTACTGCATCTCACAGCGTTAGTCATTGGCATGGGACCACGCTTGTGGCGGGCTTTGGCAAGACGTTACAAGGTGCCGCGGGCTGTTGTTGATGGCGCAGTTCTCGCCATCCGTTCCTTAGTGGCTGTATTGATTGTGGCAGCCGTAGTGCTGCTGGCACTGTTCATCTTCAACTGGGATAACCAGACTCTCATCATGGACAGTTACCCGCAGCTCGCCGGCCTGGGTATTTTCTCACTTATTGGCCTGTCCATTCTGTACCTTCCCAATGCACTGGTCGCCGCCGGCAGTGTCTTGTTGGGCTCGGAGTTCCATATTGGTGATGCCAGCATCAGTCTCTTCAGCGTGCACCTGGTGCCTTTGCCGCCGCTGCCGCTATTAGGCGTGATCCCGGCTTCTGTTTCTCCATTGGCTATTGGTTTGCTGGTTCTGACCGCAGTAGCCATTGGCTATGTGGGCGTGAAAGCCAAGCCAAACTTTATCCAGGCAGCTAGTGCAGGTATTGCGGCTGGCCTGCTTGCCCTAATTTTTGGATACTTCATCTCCGGACAGCTGGGATATTACGAGTCTGTGGGTACCATGCTGCTCATGTCTGCTGGTCTAGCCATCCTGTGGGTCGGTGGCATTAATCTCGCGGTTTCCGCGGGTTATTTCATTAATACTCGCCGCAATGCGCCTGCCATTCCAGCAGAGCCTGAGGCTAGTGCACAAGGAGTCGGCGTAGAAGCCACCGGACAAGCCGAGGCAGAAGCTAACACAGAGACCACTGCAGCAGATAATGAAGCAGCAGACTCAGATAGTGCTGCTGAGATCGAAGAAGCAGCCGAAGAGGTAGCCGTGCAAGAAACCGAAAGTTCGAACGCCGAGAATGCTGCTCCTGGAGAAGAACAGGAAAATACGCCAGATACGGAGCATACGGTTGTTCAAGAGTCTGAGGCTTCTGAAGAACTCTCGGATGATCTGAAAGACAACCTTGAGGACGGTGCATTCCCAGATTCTGCGCTCGGGGATGATGACATTGATGGCCGCTTCGAAGATGAATCAGCTGCAGATAATACTGACCAAGAGCGCACTTGGGACAGCACAGAACCTGAGGGAGAGGGATTCCAGGCAGAGCAGCGTCACAACGCAGGTGCTCTCAATGGTGACCGCAATAGTGATCTCAACGCGGATTTCAATGAATACTTCGACGAAGAGAATATTATTGACGGCGAAGTTGTTGAGGATGAATCAGAGCCAGACACTTCGGTGAATGATGAAGCCGCTGGTGGAAGCGTTGACGATTCTGCAGAAGATGATGAGAAGAATCGCTAAATCCCCAAGCGGGGGATAGGGAGCTGCTGCTAAGTTTCGTAAGCGAAAGGGCAAAGCATTAGTCTATAAGGCGTGACTGAATCGCCTTCGCAAGCTTTAAATGAAAGCCCATTAGAAGTTGTGGTGCTGGTTTCCGGCACCGGCTCTTTGCTCCAGAACATCATTGACAACCAGGACGGCTCATATAAGGTCGTCAAAGTTATCGCTGATGTGGACTGTGTGGGAATTGAACGTGCCCAGGCAGCAGGAATTGCCACTGAGGTGGTTCGCTTGGGCGCTGACCGCACACAGTGGAATAAGGACCTTGTTAAAGCAGTCGCACAGCCAGACATTGTGGTGTCAGCAGGATTCATGAAAATTCTCGGAGCTGATTTCTTGGCTGCTTTCGAAGGCCGCACTATTAATACGCATCCCGCACTCTTGCCCGCTTTTCCAGGCGCGCATGGAGTCCGGGATGCGTTGGCTTATGGCGTGAAAGTCACCGGCTCTACCGTCCATTTTGTGGATGCGGGAGTCGATACCGGCAAGATCATCGCGCAAGAACCTATCATGATTGCGCCCGATGATGATGAGGCCAGCTTGCATGAGCGCATTAAAAGCGTCGAACGTGAGCTTATCGTGCGGGTATTGCGCGCAGCGCAGGTTAAAGACCAGCAACTTATCATTGAGATTTAAATCCAGAAATTCCAAGTCAGGAAGGCAAGGCTTTCATCCATGAGTGATGACCGCAAGCAGATCAAGCGTGCACTAATTAGCGTTTATGACAAGACCGGGCTCGAGGAGCTCGCGAAGACGCTTGATAACGCAGGCGTAGAGATTGTGTCCACCGGCTCCACCGCGGCAAAGATTGCTGCTTTGGGCATTGATGTCACCCCGGTTGAAAATCTCACCGGATTCCCAGAGTGCCTGGAAGGCCGCGTCAAGACCTTGCATCCACGCGTGCACGCTGGCATCTTGGCGGATACCCGCAAGCAGGATCACCTCAACCAGATCGAAGAGCTCGAGATTGCGCCTTTCCAGCTGGTTGTCGTTAATCTTTACCCATTCCGTGAGACCGTGGCGTCTGGTGCGGACTTTGATGGTTGCGTCGAGCAGATTGATATCGGCGGTCCTTCCATGGTCCGCGCGGCTGCGAAGAACCACCCATCGGTGGCGGTGGTTGTTGATCCAGCTCGTTACGGCGATATCGCAGAGGCAGTTGCCCAGGGCGGCTTCGATCTTGCGCAGCGCCGTCAGCTCGCTGCCACCGCATTCAAGCACACCGCCGATTATGACGTTGCAGTTTCCGGTTGGTTTGCGCAGCAGCTTGCCGATGCCCCTGCTGGTTCTCCTAATGCCGTATCGCAAGGTGAAACCTTGCGATACGGTGAGAACCCTCACCAGAAGGCTTCTGTTGTTCGTGAAGGCACCTCTGGTGTGGCGAATGCGAAGCAGCTGCATGGTAAGGAAATGAGCTACAACAACTACCAGGATGCGGATGCGGCATGGCGTGCGGCGTGGGATCATGAGCGTCCTTGTGTTGCCATCATTAAGCATGCAAACCCTTGTGGCATTGCTGTTTCTGATGAGTCCATTGCGGCGGCTCATGCAGCTGCGCATGCGTGTGACCCAATGTCTGCTTTCGGTGGCGTTATCGCGGTTAACCGTGAGGTCACCAAGGAGATGGCAACCCAGGTTGCGGAGATTTTCACTGAGGTCATCATTGCGCCTTCCTATGAGGACGGTGCGGTAGAGATTCTGCAGGGCAAGAAGAATATCCGCATCCTCGTTGCTGAGCACGAAGCGCCAGCAGTTGAGGTCAAGGAGATCTCTGGTGGCCGTCTGCTGCAGGAGCCAGATGTTTACCAGGCTGAAGGGGATCAGGCTTCTACCTGGACGCTCGCTGCAGGTGAAGCTGTTTCCGAGGAGAAGCTCGCTGAGCTCGAGTTTGCATGGCGTGCAGTGCGTTCGGTCAAGTCCAATGCCATCTTGCTCGCGCATGAGGGAGCAACCGTTGGCGTGGGCATGGGCCAGGTCAACCGTGTTGACTCCGCAAAGCTTGCGGTTGAGCGTGCTAACACGCTTGCCGATGGCACCGAGCGTGCCCGCGGCTCCGTCGCCGCCTCCGATGCCTTCTTCCCATTCGCAGATGGTCTGCAGGTGCTCATCGACGCTGGTGTTTCCGCCGTTGTCCAGCCTGGCGGTTCTATCCGCGATGAAGAAGTCATCGAAGCAGCGAATGCCGCTGGAATCACGATGTACTTCACCGGCACGCGTCACTTCGCGCACTAATTATCTCTGAGAATTAGTGCGGAGAGACCTTAAGTCGTAAAAGGCCCCGGACCACGAGTATAAATAAAGCTTGTGGTCCGGGGCCTTTTGAGCGCAGCATAATTGAGCTGGCAGCCTTGGGTAAGATTACTTGGAAAACTTATGCCCAGAGTTTTCATTGAGGACACTAAAAAGTTGTTCTCGGGCGGTGTTTGCTTGTTGCTCAAATTCCACGTCGGTAGATAGATCTCGGCGCAAGCTTTCGCTCACTAAGATCCGGGGCAGTGTCGCTAAGAGTGCAATCACAGCTCCGCGCCAACGATTCTTTCGCTCAATGAGAAGGCCGCCCATTAAAGCTGGAATGCCTACTCCAGTAACTACTGCAGGTAAGCAATCAAGCAACCTTCGCTTGAGAGTACGCTCTAATACCCACTCCACAGCGCCGAGCACTGCGCCGGTGCTGACTGCCACGCCAACCGACTTAATCCACGTGAAATAGAGCCTCTTTAATCTATTGTGCGTAGACGTTTCCCGCCTCTTCGGAATAACGAAATTCAGCAAGACGTAGAAGGGCACTAGGACATAGCCAATGATGCTCTCTACGCTGATTGCCCACGCCAACGTACGAGTTGGACGGGATGTTTGTTCTTGTGGAGCGGTGGAATCCATAGATTCTATTTTCAGCTAGCCCAATAGGCCAGAACAAGCCTAAACCAAGGCCAACAATGCGGAGATTGTGTGTGCAGTCGAAACACGGACAAGTTCGCCAGACATAGCCGAATTCAGGTGTGTACGAAAGTTCCTTCTCAGACTGCTCAGTTAACTAGCCTTGGGCAAAGAGCGAGGTGGTGGGACTAAGATTTCTTGGCTTCTTTAGAAGCAATCATGTCGAGCGTTGCTTGCTCGCGGTTTTCCGGGAATTCGGCTTGCAGGGTACGCAATGCGGCATCGGCAAGCATGACGGCGGTGGAGGGGAGCTCTTCATCAGAGAGCTTAAACGGCGGGGTGCCGTTATTCTCACGCATCTCCATCGCGGACATCGCGATGTGGAATGGCAACTCAGTACGCGGGTCATCCTCGCCAACGATTTCTGCAGCGGTGTCCTTGAAGGTCTGTAGCAGAGCTGCACGCTGATGATGGAAGTCATCAAACTCAGGGGAGTTCGCCACTGGCAGCTGGTACAGGCGTCCAACATTCCAACCACTGGTCAACAGCAGACGAGCCTCAGCGGAAACTAGCGCCCACAGACGTAGCTCAGGGGAAGCATCCAATCCCGCCAACTCATCCGCCAGCTCGATGGACGGTTCAATGGTGGACTTCAGCAGAGTTAAGAAGATTTCCGTTTTGGATGGAAAGTGGTAGTACAGGGATGCTTGGCGGATACCTACCGCTTCAGCGATCTGGTGCGTGGAGGTGGTTGCGAAACCTTGAACTGTGAATAGCTCTGAGGAAGCATCAAGAATTTCCTCGCGCGCGGTGCTTCCGCGACGGCGAGGGCTATTTTTGCGTGGACGTCCAACCGCACCAGCCATAATTCTAATTCCTCCTCAAGTTAAACCACATTTAAATATACGACACCCTGAACTAATTCGGGTCTATTCAGCCTGTTGCGATTCACGCGCCGAAATCGCGGCGAAAGCTTCAGCAACCATTCGGGCAGCTGCACCATATGCAGTTTTATCCAGCGCCGGCAGATTAGCAAAGGTCGTGCTGTGGCTTTCTACGTTTTCCAGCCAGCGACGCATCTCAATGCTGACGGCTGCCTCCCACGCTACAGCTAAAGCCTCCGACTCGGATGGATTCAGCAGCTGACGCTCAATAGCAATCTCTAGACGATCCAACGTTGGGCGAGGAGATGGCGCTGCCCAACGGGCGATCCCGGCGATTGGGGCCAAGAGATAGGCCTCAACATCAACTTCCATCTCAGGATCTGGCAAGCCATTGACATAGGTCATGCCCGGCGGGCGTATAGCAAGCGCTTCTTCAAGCAGTTGTTGCTCGCCGCCGATGCCCACGGGGTAGCCGGCATCGACCCGCCAAGCCAGCAGTTCCTCTTCGGCCTGACGGCCCTTCAGCCCGACTGATTCCAAGAGCTCTAGAAGTTCGTTGTCTTCGCCCAGCCAAGTAATCGGCATCGATGGGATGGCATCGCCGCGGCTTACCGCACCCGTTAAGCGCACCTGGCTAGAGATGGCAGGGGAGCGGACCACGTCACTGACGATGCGGGAGAACCATGCTGCGAGCTCAGTTTCGCTCTCGCGGTGCAGCAATGCATTGCGGAGTAACTCTTGTGCCTCAGCAAGGATGCCGCGGGCAGCAGCTGTGGAATCGCACCTATTGGCTTGCTTGGCAAGTTCCCGCAAAGATGAGTGCAGCATGGTGTCCTTCCTAGACCGCGGCGTGTGGATTTTCTTTCAACCAAGTTAAACAGTACTCGTTGGCGCATAAATGCGTAAAATTCCGGGCACTGTTGAAGATGGGGGTGCAGGAAAGCATGAAAAAGACCCTTGGTTCTATCCACCTAGTAGTGGAAGACCAAGGGTCTAATACTCTTACCGTTCACACTTAAGCCAACGGCAAAAGTGCGCTGTTGAAACCCGGCTACAAATTTAGCGGGTGGTGAACGGCAGGAGAGCCATTTCGCGAGCGTTCTTTACCGCAGTAGCAACCTGACGCTGCTGCTGTGGGGTCAGACCGGTGACGCGGCGGGAACGGATCTTGCCGCGGTCAGAGATGAAGAGACGAAGGGTCTTGGTGTCCTTGTAGTCCACCTTTTCGATGCCTTCAGCCTTCAATGGGTTCTTCTTCGGACGGCGGGTCTGCTCCATCCGGAACTTCTTCTGGTTATTGCGCTTCATTTTTGCAACACCCCTTACCAGCTGGACTTACGAACGCCTGGCAGCTCACCACGGTGAGCCATGCCACGCATACGGACACGGGACAGGCCGAACTTACGGAGGTAGCCGCGTGGACGACCATCATGGGCGTCGCGGTTACGTACACGTGCAGCAGATGCGTCACGTGGCTGACGGTTCAGCTCGAACTGTGCGTCCAGGCGATCCTCGTCAGAGGTGTTCGGGTTCTTGATGATTGCCTTGAGCTCAGCGCGACGCTCCGCGTAGCGGGCGACGATTTCCTTGCGCTGCTCGTTCTTGGCGATCTTTGACTTCTTAGCCATAGATTATCGCTCCTCGCGGAATTCGACGTGCTTACGGACAACCGGATCAAACTTCATCAGAGAGATACGGTCAGGATTGTTGCGCTTGTTCTTACGGGTGACGTAGGTGTAACCGGTACCCGCAGTGGACTTGAGCTTGATGATTGGACGGATGTCATTACGTGCCATGCTTAAATCTTCTCCCCACGTGCTCGGATCTTCGCGACAACGGATTCAATTCCGTCGCGGTCGATGATCTTGATGCCCTTGGTGGAAACATTCAAGGTGATGGTACGGCCCTCAGAGGGCAAGTAGTACCGACGACGCTGTACGTTGGGGTTCCAACGACGCGAGGTGCGGCGGTGCGAGTGCGAGACCTGCTTGCCGAAGCTCGGCTCGCGGCCCGTTACCTGGCAAATAGCCGACATGGGTTCTCTTTCTCCTAGCCGCCCACATCATGGCTATCCGGCGCTGGCCTTTCACGAGAATGACTTAAGCGTTCATCGTGGTGCTCTTTGAAGGTGAGGTGAGGTGAGGTAAAGAGCTTCTCAGGCTAGCTGCCAATTACCAGTAGACGGGGCGTTAAACGTACAAAGTGACAACAGCAAGGGACAACTTTACATGGCGAATAGTCATTTACCTAATTGCCTGCGCGTCTGCGATATTCCAAGCTTGCAAAGCTGAACCAACAGCCGGTGGTATTGGAAATCGTATGGGGATTCTGATTGCGCTTCGCGCTCGGTAATCTAGTCTATTCCTCTATATCTACATTGTCACCTATGACGCTTGGGTCGCTCAAGTATCAGTAGTCCCATTGTGTATCGCGAATGGTGCCCACGTTATACTGTGGCGAGTTTCTACTGCATTGGCGCCCGGAGTGATTTAGTTTTTCAGCTGTTCATCTGTATGATTGTGCGAGTTGATCACCGCGCGCGCCTTTGAACGTAGAAGTTGCGTGTGTGAGTGACCTTCTTGTCAATATGTCAGATGCCCAACTCAGGCACGATCTTGACTTTTACCGCCGTCCATCCGATAGATGGGTGCGAGGAAGTGTGAAGAACCGACCTGAAGTTTCAACCCTGAGGGAATCGAATTATGAAGAAAGATATCCACCCGGATTACCACCCGGTGGTCTTCCAGGATGCTGGTACTGGTAGCCAGTTCCTGACCAAGTCCACCGCTACCTCCTCCCGCACCGTTCAGTGGGAAGATGGCAACGAGTACCCACTCATCGTCGTAGACGTGACCGCTGAGTCCCACCCATTCTGGACTGGTGCACAGCGCGTTATGGACACCGCTGGCCGTGTTGAGCGCTTCAACCAGCGCTTCGGCGCAATGGCTCGCCGTAAGAAGAAGGCATAAGGAGGATAGGAAAAAAATGGCAACTCCTAAGTTTAAGAAGTCCCGTTCGAACACCCACCACCGTCGCTCCCAGTGGAAGGCTGACAATGTCGCCCTGCAGGAAGTAACCATCGATGGTCAGACCGTTCGCATCCCACGTCGTTTGGTCAAGGCTGCACAGCTTGGCCTGGTCGATGTAGAGCAGTCCTAACCAGACCTCATTAAGTTATTGGCTTGTTTGCAAGTCATTTACTCTTAAAGCACCGCGCAACTGGAATAGTTGCACGGTGCTTTTTGTTTTTGACTAATGCGTACTGCTTGTCTTTTAGGGATAATGGCGTGAAGTAAGCCTTGTTTGCTTAAGGCGTGCCACATGATTAAATCCAGCGTGATCTTCGCACCTGAGGGTACACAGGAAACGTTCAGTAACCCGGTTCCCGACTAGCAGACTTATTCCAGTCCTACTTAAGTTTTATGAGCGAGAATACCTAGTATGAATTCCAAAGATGACCACTCCGATTCCCCACAAAGCTACTCTCGTGGATGGAACCAGCCGCGTTCTGAGCATCCGGCAGACCCTTATGGTTCTACTTCACCCGAGTCTGGAAACTCTCCGGTAGAGCACACCCAAGAAATTCCGATCCAGGGCTCGGCGGGACAAGACGGAGGATCATCTGACTCCAGCCAATCGGGGTATGGCGGTGGCTCCTCCTATGGCGCTGCTCATAGCTCCAGTACGCCAAGTGGAAACTCGGGATTCGATGCTTCCGCTTATGGAAACTCTGCGCATGGCAGTTCGGCCTATGGCAATTCTGCTTATGGCCACTCGAGCTACGGAAGCACAGATTCTGGAGCAGGTGCTGCTGGCGCGAGTGCTGCGGGAGCTGGTTTCGCTGCAGCGGGAGCAGGCAATGGTGGTGGTCCGCAGGACCCCTTCAATACGCAGACTGTCGTTGATGGGGATGGGCCGAAGCCAAAGAAGAAACGAACCGTAGGTTTGGGCACAGCACTGGCGTTGATGTTGGTTGCTGGTATTGGTGCAGGCGGCGTAACTGGTTATGTTGTGGGCAATAATGCGGGAAACAGCAGTGGTACCTCTGTTAGCGACAACCTCAATAGCCAGCCGATAAATAACACCAATACCACCGGCGAGCAGGCTGAAGAAGGCACGACTGAGGCAGTGGCAGCAAAGGTGCTGCCAGCGGTCGTGGCAATCCAGGTGGTATCGGCAACCTCGGCATCGGAAGGTTCTGGCTCCATCATTTCTCCGGATGGTTATGTGCTCACTAACCACCACGTGATTGCTGGTGCTGAAGATGGCAATGGCATGGTTCAGGTCACCATGAACAATGGTGAAAAGCATGAAGCTGACGTCGTCGCTTCTGACGTCAACACCGATGTGGCTGTCATTAAGATTCGTGACGTCCAAGATTTGCCTTACCTAGAATTCGGCAATTCGGATGACCTACAAGTCGGCCAGGAAGTAGTTGCTGTGGGTTCACCGCTGGGACTTAACGCGACGGTGACCTCGGGTATCGTCTCAGCAGTTGACCGTCCAGTGCGTGCATCGCAGGGTGGTGGTGAGTCCTCGTTGATTGACGCCATTCAGACCGATGCCGCAGTCAATCCGGGTAACTCCGGTGGCCCGCTGGTGGATATGAACGGCAACTTGGTGGGTATGAACTCCATGATTGCTTCTCTGTCATCGGGAACGGGCTCTGAAGCAGGCTCGATTGGTCTGGGCTTTGCTATCCCATCGAACTTTGCGCAGCGCATGGCGCAGCAGCTCATTGAAAATGGGGAAGTGGTTCACCCAATGCTGGGCGTGCAGGTTGATGGTCGCAATCTCACCGATGGTGCGCCAATCGTCTCTGTAGAACCGGGCAGCGCAGCCGATGAGGCAGGGCTGGAAGAAGGAGACATTGTTACCCGCGTCAATGACCGTCAGATTGAAGACGCTGACTCTTTGATTGCATCCATCCGAGGCCACCAATTCGGTGAGACGGTCACCCTCGAAGTCACTCGCGAAGATGAAGATTCTTCCAGAGAGGTAGAGGTTACGTTGCCAGAAGAGTAGTTTAATAACCAGCGCCATATCGTCTAAAAGAACTACAACCACGAAGCGGGACCAAAATGACTTCTGATTCCAGCCCGGCGGCCGGGCTTGTCCACCGAAACACACTTCTGGAAATGGATGAACCAGACGACGCCTACTTGCTGGCATCGGAGAAGCAGAATACGCCTAAGGCTTATCGCAGAGCGCTTATCGTATTAGCCACCGATCACCCAGATGAATTGGCTGAAGACAATAGCAAATTGTGCACGGAGCTCCTCGCGGAAGCAGGATTTACCGTTGACGGCGCGATTACTGTGCGACTGAAGAAGTCGAAGATCCGTCAGGCAATCGAGACCGCCGTTGTCGGCGGCGTGGACTTGGTGCTTACCGTTGGCGGTGTTGGGGTTGGCCCACGCGACCGCGTGCCTGAGGCAACCCGTGCGGTATTAGACCAGATGGTGCCAGGTATCGCTCAAGCAGTACGTGCTTCCGGTCAGGCTTGCGGTGCGGTAGATGCCTGCACCTCCCGTGGTATCTCTGGTGTTTCTGGTTCCACCGTTGTGGTTAACTTGGCATCCTCGCGCGCAGCAGTTCGCGATGGCATGGCGACAGTTACCCCACTGGTCCACCACCTAGTGGAGCAGCTGCAGGAATACTCAGTTTAGAAAATAGAATTTAAGGCCAGCTTCCCGTCTGGGCAGATAAGTAGCCCGACGCGTAAAGCTGGCCTTTGTGATTGTGAAATTTTAGCTCCAAGGAGGATTGCGTGCCTCGGAAACGCCGACGGGTCTTTAGACAGTCTGATTCGCCAGATTATGACCGCACAGCCGATAAGCCGGATTTCATCTCAGCGTTCCCTGATGATGAAGACGCTGCGGATGCTACCCGCAGTGTAGAACTCGATGATGGCCTGCCAGACACGGGAACCGAAGATCGTTCATCAGAAGAGTTCTGGAAGCAGCAGCGCCCGCCTCATCACGGCTAAGTTAATCAGCGATATGGAATAAAGAAGTGGAGGGCACTACCAAAAGGTAGTGCCCTCCACTTATGTCTAGCTATGAGGCGAAGCGAATTTACATGCTTACTTCACGTCGTCGACAGGACCAGCAGTACCGGTATTGCCGGTGGTACCGGTGGTGCCATTCTGAGCAGCCATGAGGTCGCGGATCTCAGCGAGCAGCTCCTCGGAGGTAGGTGCTGGGGACTCCTCTTCAACACCGAGGCGACGCTTGTTCATCTCGTTGAGCTTGTTGATTGGAGCAACAATCAGGAAGTAAACGACAGCTGCGATGATCAGGAAGTTGATAGCAGCGGTGATGACTGCACCGAAGTCAACGAAGGTGGACTCACTATCGGTGATCTGGAAGCCCAGGCCGGTCATGTCGGAAGAACCGAAAGAGTTGATCAGTGGCTGGATGAGGGAGTCGGTCAACGCGGTGACAATAGCGGTGAAAGCGCCGCCGATGATGACACCAACAGCCAAGTCGATGACATTGCCGCGCATGATGAAGTCTTTAAAACCCTGAAGCATGTGAATTCCTTTTCATATATCTGACTGAGCTATTACTGTGACTTGATAAATCCGATAGGACTGTAACCACATTTAGTCGCATTGGCTAGCCAGCGGGTAAAAATGTGACAAGTAGCACTAATTGGTTTTGATTACCAAAATAAAGGCCTATAACGTGCAGATTTGGCTCACTGCGAATAAGTTTGCTGGTGAACGCTACTCAGGGCTTGCCTGTTGGACACTTGCCCGCCCGCCGGTAATGACAACAGTCAATGGTTGGGATAAAGAGGCGCTTGCCACCACTTGAGCCTGGTCTGCAGGCAACGCAATCAGGATGGTGGCGGGGCTGGCGGACGTGTCTGGATTATCCATGCTCGTGGCAATCACACGGGCATCTTCCGCAATTACCACCGGTGCAAAATGGCCTGGGGCGAAGTCATCTTCTTGGGAGGTGACGATATTGACGGTATCGCCATGGTGGAGCAAAGCAATTAAATCGGGCTCCGCCAGCTTCAGGGGGACCATATGGCCGTCTGGAACCAATGCGGACGTGAGTTCATCTCCAAGCACACGGAGTTCTGTCACAAATTCGCCTGCGGCAGCTGGCGCGGTAATAACCCGGCCGTGGAGAGACTCTGTGGAAGTAAAGGTGGCCGAACTAGGAATGGCGCTTTCTGCAATGCGGATTGTAGTGAGGTCTTCTGCACGAAGTTCAGCTCCGGCCTCGACATCACGAGCGAAGACCACTACCTCAGGGTTCTCGCGCATGCCACTGAGCGCAACCAAAGCAGCGGTGATGACCAGCGCTATGGCCAGAAAATTCCGTATTAATTGCGAACGCGCGTGACCTGGGGTGTGAAGAGTCCTCACCAGTCCCGGGGATCGCGGGCGTTTGTGGCCGCCGGTGGTATTGCGTTGAGTATGCGCCATACCTATATAAGACTACGCGGCCCTAAAGAAAGGTTCCGGGCGGAACCAGGATCTAATCAGTGATTACGGCATCAACCGGTTGATCATGATTGTGGTGGGGGACTTTCTCAATGACTTCTTCCGCGTATAAAACAGCGATCACGTGCGGGCGAGGATTCGCGGCAGCCAGCGCGCGGTCATAATAGCCAGCACCTTTGCCCAGACGCATACCAGATTGATCGACGGCAAGAGCAGGGGCGAAGATGATGTCTAACTCGGCAAGCTTCGTGCTGTCATATTTCTCACCCAGTGGTTCCAAAATCCCTAGTGCACCCGGAACCATGGAGTCGGAACCTTGATAAAGACACCACGTCAACTCACCTTCGGCACCAGAAAGCGGAAGCCAGACTTCATCAGCAGCTGCATGAAGCTTTTCCACAAATCCTTCGCCGCCTGGTTCAGATGGAAGCGGGTGATAGGCAGCAATCTTTTTGCCATCGAGGAGGGGAAGAATGGCATCGGCAAGCGCTGCATCCTTCGCCGCTTTGTGCTCAGCGGAAAGCTTCTTACGGGCGGCGGTATGCGCCTGGCGGATGTCCTTCTTTGTCAAAGCAACCATAAACACATGGTAGTGCCAACACGAGATGGGCGGGGGTGGAATGTAAGCTATTCGTTATGGTTAATGATCGCGAGGATGCTTCTGCGTGGGTTAGGACCGTTGTTGTTCCTGCTGCTGGAATGGGAACGAGGTTTTTGCCTGCGACGAAGACTGTGCCGAAAGAGCTTTTGCCGGTGGTGGATACCCCTGGTATTGAGTTGATTGCTGAAGAGGCTGCTGCTGTCGGTGCTGATAGGTTGGCTATTATTACTGCGCCTAATAAGCAGGAGGTTATGCGGCATTTTGAGGCGTTTCCTGATTTGGTTGAAACCCTTGAGGCGCGTGGTAAGCAGACGCAATCGCAGAAGGTGCAGCGTGCGCATTCTTTGTTGAACCCGATTGCGGTGGAGCAGGAAAAGCCGCTGGGTCTTGGTCATGCGGTTGGCCTAGCGGAATCTGTGTTGGCTGCTGATGAAGAGTTTTTCGGTGTGATGTTGCCGGATGACATTGTGTTGCCGATGACGGCGATGGAGCAGATGGTTGCGGTGCGTAATCGTCTGGGCGGTTCGGTGCTTTTGGCTGTGGAGGTTCCGCGTGAGCAGACCTTTAATTATGGTGTGTTTGATATTCAGGACACTGATGATGATGGCGTGAAAAAGGTCGTGGGCATGGTTGAGAAGCCGGACCCGAAAGATGCGCCGTCTAATTTGGTGGCGACGGGCCGTTATGTACTGGATCGTAAGATTTTTGATGCGTTGCGTCGCATCACCCCGGGTAAGGGTGGTGAGTTGCAGCTGACTGATGCGATTGAGTTGTTGATTCAGGAGGGCGAGCCGGTGCATATTGTGGTGCATGAGGGTGCTCGTCATGATTTGGGTAATCCTGGTGGCTATATCCCAGCAAATGTTGATTTTGGTTTGCGCTCTGAGGTGTATGGTCCTGCGTTGTATACGCAGTTGAAGAAGATTTTGGCTGATTACGAGGCAGAGAAGGGCCTATAAACTATGCGCTCCGTTGAGCAACAGCTGGCATTGGTAATGGATGCGGCGGTCAAGCCGGAACCGGTCCGTACGGCGATTGCTCATGCCTTAGGCCTCATGTGCGCCGAGGAAGTGCAAGCTAATCAGCCACTGCCCGGTTTCCCGCAGGCCGTGATTGATGGTTACGCCGTCCGCGCGGTGGACGTTGGTGGTGAAAAGGCCATCGGTGGCCAGAAACCGGAAGAGGGCGTTGAAGTTGAGCGTTCCCTGCCGGTTGTGGGCGAAGTGCCAGCCGGTTCCCGTCAGCCTTTGCGTCTACAGCCACGCCAGGCGGTGCGGGTTTATACCGGTGCGCCTTTGCCAACGCTTGCCGATGCCGTCTTGCCACTGGAATGGACTGACCGCGGACGCAAGCGTGTGACCGCGCACCGTCCGGTTCGCTCTGGCGACTTTGTGCGCCGTGTTGGTGATGACATCCAACCTGGCGATGTCGCTGTCTCCTCCGGAACTGTGCTCGGACCAGCGCAAATTGGTCTACTTGCTGCGGTGGGTCGTTCTAAAGTTTTGGTCTACCCACGCCCACGCGTGACCATTGTGTCTTTCGGTCGCGAGTTGGTAGACGTGGACCGAGAGCCTGGTCTGGGCCAAGTCTTTGACGTGAACTCTTATGCTTTGGCTGCTGCCGCGAAAGAAGCCGGCGCTGATGTGCAGCGTGTCGGCATCGCACAAGGCGAGCCGCGCCGAATCAAAGAAACCCTGGAAACTTATCTCTCCCGTTCGGAAGTCTTGGTTATTTCCGGTGCCGTTGGTGGTGCGGGCTCTGAGGTGATTCGCCAGGTACTGGATGAGCTCGGCGATGTTGATACCTCTCGTGTGGCGATGCACCCGGGCTCTGTTCAGGGCTTTGGCCTGCTCGGTGAAGACCGCACCCCGACCTTCTTGTTGCCATCAAATCCAGTCTCTGCCCTGGTGGTCTTTGAGACTTTCGTGCGCCCACTCATTCGTTTAAGCCTGGGCAAGCGCGTGGCTAATCGCCGTGTGGTTCGCGCCCGCGCGCTTAACCACATCGAGTCCCGTCCCGGACGCCGTGGTTTCATCCGCGCACGCTTGATGCGTGATGCGGAAACTTCGGACTACCTGGTGGAAGGACTCGCTGGCGCCACCGGTGCACCAGCCCACCTGCTGGCGGGTCTGGCTGAATCCAATGCGATGGTGCGCGTGCCAGAAGATGTCACTGCTATCCGTCCCGGTGATGTGGTGGACGTTATTTTCTTATCGCAGCGAAGCTAGCCAGGGTCGCGAGTACATTGTTCGATCCTTTTGGCTGGCGCTTAGCGCGCCTGAATGAGCCTGCGAATTCACAACGGCACCCTTATCACCCCGGGTGGCCGGAAGTCACGCCCACCATCGTGCTTCCGGAGACCAAACGTTTTCCACGCGGGGTCCGTCTGCGCCTGCGCCCTCTAACCCGTGGTGACAAGAAAGCGTGGCGTTCCCAGCGCATCAAGGATGAGCAGTTCCTGCGTCCAGTTGAACCGACCGCGGCGGGTACTTGGAAAGAAGCACACTCGGAGGCAGCCTGGCGCAGCCACCTTCACTATCTGGGTACCAGCGCCCGTGCGGGCCAAATTGTCCCGATGGTTATTGAGGTCAACGGCCGCTTTGCGGGTCAACTGACCTTGGGCAATATTCAGCACGGCGGAATCGGAGACTGCTGGATTGGCTATTGGGTCTTTTCCGACTACACCGGCTCAGGCGTTGCCACGGCAGCTTGCGGCTTGGGCGTGGATCACGCTTTCCGCCGCGTGGGCCTTCACCGGATCACAGCCACCTACATGCCAGAAAATCCCGCATCCGGCAAGGTCCTGGCAGCCAATGGCTTCCGTGAGGAAGGATTCCTGCGCCGCAACCTGCATATCAATGGCGCGTGGCGCGACCACCACTTTGTGGCTATCACCCGTGAGGATCATTCCACCACCGCGCTCGACCGCCTGTGTGCCTCAGGCCGGGTGCTGGGCCGCTTGGCACAGGGTTAGAATCTCCTGCCAATTGCCCGGATTTCGCCTTGATACTCCACAAATGCGGCGTGGCAGGGGAGCGGAATAATTCTGCGGACGTAATCTAGTGAGAGATTACAAAAAGCCCTTTACATCGAAATTTCGAAAGGTGGCCGAGACTCGTGTCTCCAGGTTTAGCGATTGTTCTGATCATCGTGCTGTGGCTACTGATTTTGGCCCCTGTTTTGTTGCGCGGTCAAAAGCCGATGAGCCGTACCGGTGAGGCCTTTGATGACACCCGTGTCCTTTTTGAAGGTGACTCCGGCGAGCTCGAATCCAAGCGTGGTCCGAAGCTCAGCGCTAAGGCTGCCCGCATCAAGGCCCGCAAAGAAGCTGCGGAAGCTGACTCTTCCGATTCATCTTCCAGTGATGCCGATGACGAAAACACGTCCGATGAAGCACCAGTAACTGCTGGTACCACTGGCACCTCTGAAGATAACCAGGCATCCGAGCCGCAGACTATCGCTTCTGCTGCTGCGCGCCTGAAGGCTCAGTATGATTCCGAGCTCGCTGATAACTCCCAATTTGACAACTCCGCCTCCACTTCAGCTGCGGCGGATAATTCCTCTGCGGATAATGCCTCCGCTGCAGAGGAAGCTGAGACCATCGAAGGTGAAGTGGTTGAGGATGATTCTCTCAGAGCTTCCTCCCAGACCAAGTCAGAACGCGATGCGGCAAACGCTGAAGACATCATCGATGCCGAAATCGTTGATGAGGAATCAGTAGCACCAGTCGAGGCTGATGCCGTCCCAGCCACTGCCGTCTTGGTGGATGAAGAAGATGAGCTGCTGGATGAGGAAGACGACATCCTGCTTGATGATGCTCCACGCGAAAAGTCATCCTCCAACAAGGATGAGGCAGAAACTTCTGCCGATGGTGTGGCTGCTTCTGAAGGCCAGGTCTTTACCGCACCAGCCAAGTCCGCTGTTGCTGACGATGCCTATGACATCGATGACACCTACCTGTCCCCGGTGGACATGATGTACCCCGGCGCTGTCGATGCCGAGCTCGAAGAAGACTTCGAGAATGACACTGAAAAAGTCACTGACTCCGCTGAAGGTGAAGACAACGCTGTTTCCATCGAAGATGGAGAAGCCACCGACGCTGAGCAAACAGAAAAGCCACAGGAACTTGCCGCTGAGATTGATGAGTACGGCGATGAGTTCGAGGCTGACGGCAACTTTGACTCTTCCTCCGACAGTGAGCTATCAGAAGAAGAGCTGGAGTTTGCACAATCCCGTGTGGGCCGCGGTGGCTGGGATCCGGAAGCCGATGCCGTGCAGAAAGCTACCCGTTACCAGCGCCGTCAGCGCACTCTGCTGGGACTAGCAGGCGTGGTTGTTCTGACCGTAGCTTTGGGTATCATCTTCGGCGGATGGCTGTGGTGGACCGCTGCTATTGCCGGTGGCCTTACCATTGCTTACCTGGTGGCTCTGCGTACTCAGGTTCGTCAGGAACAGCAGCTGCGTCAACGCCGTATCGCGCAGCTTCGCCGCGCACGTCTAGGTGTTCGTTCCGCCCATGATGAAGAACTAGCTATCCCACGTTCTCTGCGCCGCCCAGGTGCTGTCATCGTGGAAATTGATGATAATAGCCCTGATTGGGACCACTTGCCGGAAATCTACGAAGAGCACGAAGAGGTTCCTCATCCACCAGTGACTCGCCGCCAGCGCCGCGATGACCTCGCGGCCCGCCGAGTCGGCTAAGTAACATCTCAGCAAAGCACACGCGCATGCTAACCAAGAAGTACGAAAATTCTTCCGGACAGCATGCGCGTTTGATGTTTTCCGATAGTAGTTGGCCAGATAATACTTATTTAGCTGAGACGGGGAGGAACTTCGCCTCTAAGCGACGGCACTGGTTCAATCATTCCAATAGCTTGCAGCAGCGCCGCAACGAGCCGGGGGCCAATTTGGGTAAAGCCCTCGCGTTTGAGTTCTTTGGCTAGGTCTTTAATCCACGGGTTTGCCTCAATCAACTCAGGGACGCTTTCGCGCGGTTCTGCGGACTCCGACTGGTATTTCCAGATGGTTTCCACCAACCCGCCGGCGGTGCGCAACATGACTGTTGCCTGCGCATTGGTGATCGCTGCAGTAATCTTGCGGCGGTTCCGGATCATCGTCTCATCCTGCAATAAGGACTGAATGGTGTCCTCGCCAAAGTTGGCGACGATATCTGGGTTAAAGTCATGAAAGTGATGCCGCAATGAGGCACGCTTATTCAAAATCATGGTCCAACTCAATCCCGCTTGAAAACCTAAAAGGGCAATGAGTTCATAAAGGCCTTGTTCATCTTTGAGGGGCTTTCCCCATTCCTCTGCGTAATATTGTTGTGCTGCTGTCGAATATCGTGCCCAATCCGGGTAAGTATGTTCTGTGCTTGCAGTGGGAATATCTTCATTGGAATGGTCGTAAGGGTCTGTGTTTTGTGCATTATTTTCTCTTGTGGTCATGAAGATTTAGACTTCTGCATTCGCTGAGATGTTCCATTGCGTCAGTCCCAGGGGAAATCGATAAGGATTTCGCTCACCGGCTTTCGCTCATACCGGGGCAACCGGGTAATCTGATAGCCATGAACTCACCAATCGTCCGGGATGCTGCGCTTTTGATTTTCCGCGTAGTCCTTGGCTTGGTGTTTATTGCCCACGGCGTGGACAAGCTATTTTTCCCAGGCATGGATGACACCATCGGGCAGTTTTCTGCCTGGGATGTGCCGCAGCCACAGATTTTCGGCTGGGTCGTTGCTATCGGTGAATTGATAGCTGGGGCAATGCTGGTGATTGGCCTGTTGACCACATTCGCCGCAGGCATGTTGGCATTAATGTGCGCGCTAGCCGTCTACTTTGTTCACTTTGGCAATGGGGTTTTCGTCGCGGATGGGGGTTTCGAGTACGCCGTTGTTCTTTGCGTGGCATTATTGATGATTGTGGTATTTGGTTCTGGTCGTGCGAGTTTGGATGGGGTGTTAAACCGTGTTGAATCATGACCAGGTCCAAGAAGCAGTATCCGCCCGCATGGACGGTGAAGACTATGACCTTGCCGATGACGTGATTGATGCCCATATCTCACATTGCGATCAGTGCAAGGCTTTCCAGGAGCGCGCGGCAAAGCTGTCATTTTCGCTTACTCCAGCAACGCCCCTAGAACCGTCGACAGAACTCGCACAGACTATCTTGGCTGAGGTTGAGCCCGAGTGGCGCCGCGTCTCAGGTGGACGTTTGGCAAGCCTCGCCGGCGCGCGAGTAGCGCTGGTGATTCTAGCCATCGTCTTTTTTATCTGGGCCATTACGCTCATTATTGCCTCCGGCCCATTTACCGGTGTGGCTGAAGGCGGCACGCTGCTTAACCCAGATGCCGACCAAGTTGAAGCAGATCACCTCATTGAAGATGCTGCTCTGCGCCTCGGCCTGGCTGCTGGCATGATCTTTAGCGCTTGGCGTCCAAACCTGGTGGGCGGGCTATTGCCCGTGCTCACCACCGCATTCTTCTTCCTCTTTGGCTTTGCCATGCGTGACATCGCATTAGATAGCCTCAGCACCAGCCAGGTATATACGCTGGTGGGAATGGGCGCAGCGGCGTTAGTGATGTTCTGGACATGGCTTGCTGACCGTGGATACTTTATCCGCCAGATGTGGAAGAATCTCTCGGCCGACCCTTACTAGAGAAACCTATATCCAAAGCAAGGCTAGCTAGACGAGATAGCCGCGTTTGATTTGTAGTGCGCGGAGCACCGCTGAACTAAAGGCGAGTAATGCAATGACCACTAGAGGGGCGGAGTATCCGACCCGTGGAGTGATGAGGTCAAAGAGTACTGGGAAAGCGAACCCGAAGTAGGTAAAAACGTAGTAGATACCAATGCCTGTGCCGTGCTCTTCAACTGGCGTGTAGGTGTTGATTCCAAGGAGTCCTTCGCGCAAGCACAGGCCATAGGCGGTGCCTAGCAGAATTGCTGCGATGACGAAAGTGGGAATGGAGATGGTCTCTCCACCGAAGGCGGCTAGACCATAGCCCGCGGTGGCGAACAAAGCTCCAACAGTGCCAGACTTTCTGCCCCAAGCACGCTTGCGCCCGAGATACTGCGCAACCAAACCAGCGCTGAACGCGAGTGCGGCGGAAATGGCAGGCAAAAGAATCGGGCTATTGAAATTATCCGCGGCGCGGGCCGCCAGAACAACAATGGAAGTTGTAATACAGCTAAACACCCACAGCGCCATTGGTAGGGAGACCGCGAGCGCTTTACGCAGGCTGCGGTCTTGCGCCTTGATTGTCTCTGTACCACTATGTTCTGGTGCCCGAGGGGCATCACCCAGTAAGAGCCCTAGAGCTACAGCCAGCGCGGAAAGCAAAACGCTTAGCGCAAAGAGCAATTCGATGCTGTGCGTAAGGGCTCCAAGAAGACTGGCTACGATGGGGCCAACAGCAAATCCAAGGGTCAGAATGATTCCGGCAAGCGTTACACCATTGCCACCGCGTAACCTCCCGGACCATGCAGTACCGGCGCTGACAACCAACCCCACACCAACGCCGACGATGAATCTGCACAATAAAATAAGCGGCCCTTCATGCAAGAACACCAACATGAGATTGCCCAAAGCAGACAGGACTCCACCGGCCAGAACCACGAACCGTGGCCCCCAGCGGTCAGCTAGCATCCCTCCGATAAGCAGACATGGAAGCATGCCTAGTGCGTAAATCCCGAAGGCTGCGTTGACCAGAACGCTGGATACGCCCTCTTGGTCGCGAATGAGAACTAGTACGGAGGAGAAATGATTAGCCGCCCATCCAGCGGTAAAGAGCAGGAGAGCGACACCCACGAAGACGCGAGCAGTTTGACGGGAGCTCATGGCAAGAAACTCTAACCGCCTTTTCTATGGATTACAGCGGTTTGGGAATTCCACTGGATCCGAAGGCTGCGAAGTGTAGTTCTTCGCCTCGTGGGCCGATTAGTTGTGGATGCGTTGCCAAGTCAGGTTAAAGGCAAGTTACGGAGCAATTCAGAAGGCGTTCTGAAGCTAATTCATCTGCACTATTGATATCAAGGATGCAAGGCTGAGCTTTTAACGCCAGTTCGGCAACCACATTAGCGCTTCATACCAGGAATCGGGGATGGTGTAGCCATAGAGGATAGGGGAGAAATAGATGAACATGGCAACTACGGCGCCGAGATAGGTGTAGACCGCGAGCGTGCCCCACGGAAGGCGTGAGGGGATTAGCCAGGGGACTTCTTTGCCTTTGCCTACGAGCTGACCGAGCGTGAGCGCGAGGAGCACGATGATGAATGGAATTAGCGGGGCGGCGTAGAAGAAGTACATCTGACGGTCATAAGCCACCAGCCAAGGTAGGAAGCCGGCAGCGAAACCAATTAGTGGAGGGATGAAACGGCGATCGGCGCGCATTAGCACGCACCAGATCGCCCATAACAGAACTGGGATGACCAGCCACCAGATAATCGGGGTGCCGAAGAGGTAGATCATCTGTCGGCAGGAAGAACCGTTGAAGCACTCCAAGTCAGTATTGGAGTAATACAGAATCGGGCGGCCAGCGACCAGCCACTCCAGTGGCTTGGAATCCCAGGGGTGGTCATGTCCGCCAGAGGTAGTCAAAGACGAATGAAATTCCAGTACCGAGGAGTGGTAGTAGAAAAAGTTTGCCAGAGGATCGGGCAGCATGCGAAGCGATGAATCCTCTGGGATGGTTCCGTCTAGTGTGGCGTGACGGTACACGGCGGTTTCAGAGCCGAACCAATTACGCCAGCACCAGAAATAGATGGCCACAGGTAGGGCAACGATGGATGCTAGTGCAGCTGGGACATCGCGGATGAGTGTTCCCACAATATAACGCTTGATACTATAGCGGCGGCGCAGCCACAGGTCAGCAAAGACGGTGGTTAGACCGAAGAAAGCCATGTAGTACAGGCCAGACCACTTCACTCCTAGTGCAAGGCCGAGAGCAACACCCGCACCAAAGCGCCACCAGCGAAAGCCGATACGCGGGCCGAAAGGGCTGTCGCCTAATCCTTTTTGTTGCCATGCTGCATGCAGGCGGTTATGCACCTGTTGATGGTCACGCACCAGCGCCCATGCGGCGAGGACCACGAAGAAGGTGAGGAAGATATCCAGCATGCCGAACTTGGATGTCACTAGCAGTACGCCATCAAAGACCGCGATGATGCCCGCGAAAGTAGCTACCTTCCATGATGTGGAGAGGCGTCGGGCGAGCGACATGATCAAAAGGACGGTGCCAACGCCGAAGAGCGCTGCCATCACGCGCCAGCCCATCGGCGTATAGCCGAAGGCTGATTCACCCAGGGCGATGATTTCTTTCGCCAGCGGAGGGTGAACAACTAGGCCATAGCCGGGGTTGAGCTCACTTCCTTGCTTGGCAATATCCCAGGCCTGCGGCACGTAATGCTTCTCATCGAAGATAGGCGTGCCCTGAGATGTGGGCGCAGTTAACCCGATGAAACGCGTGATGAAAGCCGCGATCGCGATAATAACAGTGGAGATGAGATCGGCTCTGCTCCACAGGTACCTGCGGGGTGGCGCAGGCGGAGCTTGGACATGACGTCCTGCTTTATCTCCGGCGTGGGATAGAAGTGTAGGCACTTGTGCCATCATAATGGATATTATGAACCCCCAAGACCTTCCGCGCGGAGTAGTGCTCGCCGCGACCCCACTGGGAAACATGCACGATGCCACTGATCGTTTAAAGCAGGGCCTGGCCTACGCGGATGTGATTGCTGCCGAAGACACCCGGCGGGTGCGAGCTTTGGCGCAAGCACTGGGGATTGAGATTCGCGGTCAGGTGGTCTCCAACTTCGATCACAATGAGGAACAGCGCTCCAAGCAACTTATTGATTCCGCGCGCACCGGCACCGTTTTAGTAGTTACTGATGCCGGTATGCCATTAGTTTCTGACCCCGGACATTCCATTGTGGTTGCAGCAGCTGAAGCGGGCGTTCCAGTGACCTGTTTCCCCGGCGCATCGGCAGTTCCTACGGCGTTGGCGCTGTCAGGGCTTTCAGTCGGGCGCTTTATTTTCGATGGATTCGCGCCACGTAAATCAGGGCAGCGCAAGAAGTGGCTTGAAAGCTTGCAGAACGAACAACGCGCGGTGGTGTTCTTTGAATCCCCACATAGGTTGGCAGAAACCTTGGCCCAAGCCGTCGAAGTCTTAGGCGCAGAACGCGCGGCTGTGGTGTGCCGTGAGCTGACGAAGAAATTTGAAGAAATCAAACGCGGCACTTTGGGTGGCCTGGCCGAGTGGGCGGTAAACAATGCGCGAGGAGAGATCACCGTTGTCTTAGATGGCGGAAGCGAGCAGATTGTTTCAGTTGAATCGCTACTCCCGGAAGTGGAGAAGCTTGTTTCTTCGGGCATGCGATTGAAAGATGCCTGTAAACATGCGACTGAGGGAACGGGAGTTTCCAACCGCGATTTATACCAAGCAGCCCTTGAGAATTCTTAAAATTTCCTGTTAGTCAGCGCACAAACCTGGCATTGTTATGAAACCGTTATTTCCTATTGGTAAAATTTAATTCGCCGGACGGATACCGGCGGTGCGCATGAAGTTAGCAGAAATTTCACCATTTCTGCAGGTGAATAATAGCGGTAATCGGCGCGAGTATCGGGATTTTTCGGGTTGCCACATATCCGATTGATTCCGCATTCTATTATCTATGACAACTGGAGAGCACGATAAATCACAAGAAAGTCAGCCTGGCAACAGCCAGGCTGAAAATGTCGATGGAGTAACTCCTGCAGATCCAACGGCTACCGATCCTTACGCAACCGGTGAATCTGCAACCGGTCAGCTCCAACAAATGCTGGAGACCGACTTCGATCCCTCTCAACACAAAGAAGAAGAGGTCGAGCTTGCCGCAGATAAGAAAGATGCCAAGATTGACTGGACCATCACCGGCATCGCCGGTGTGTTAGTCGCAGCGGTTGTCATCTGGGGATTGGCATTCCGAGAAAATTTCGCAGAAGTATCGGGCAATGCCTTGAGCTTTGTTGTTGACAACTTTGGCTGGGCATTTGTCCTATTTACCGCAGTATTCGTGGTCTTCGTTATCTGCATTGCAGCTTCTAAGTTTGGCACGATCAAACTGGGTGCGATTAATGAAGAACCCGAGTTTTCAACGGTGTCATGGATTGCCATGATGTTCGCCGCTGGTATGGGCATTGGTCTCATGTTCTACGGTGCATCCGAGCCCCTTGCGTTCTACCGCGATGGCGTGCCAGGGCATGAGCCAAACGAGGTTGGAACAGCTATGGCAACCGCCATGTTCCACTGGACCCTGCATCCATGGGCTGTCTACGCGATTGTTGGCTTGGCCATTGCTTACTCCACTTTCCGTATCGGACGTAAGCAGCTTTTGTCTTCTGCCTTCGTTCCACTTATTGGTGAAAAAGGCGCGAATGGGCCAATCGGCAAGCTGATCGATATCCTGGCAATTTTTGCCACCGTATTTGGTACCGCTTGTTCCTTGGGCTTGGGCGCATTGCAGATCCAGGCAGGTCTGGAAGCATCAGGCATGATTGAGAACGCTTCTAATAGCATTGTTATTGGTATCGTTCTAGTCCTGACCTTGGCTTTTATCCTTTCCGCACTCTCTGGTGTGGGTAAAGGTATTCAGTACCTGTCCAATGCCAACATGGTCATGGCGGCATTTTTGGCCATCTTCGTTTTCGTTCTTGGCCCATCTGTGACCATCTTGAACATGGTCCCAAGCTCCATTGGTAACTACTTGTCCAGCTTCACTGAGATGATTGGCCGTACCGCAGAATCTGCTGATGGTACCGCTGGTGAGTGGCTGTCTGGCTGGACGATCTTCTACTGGGCATGGTGGATTTCCTGGTCCCCATTTGTCGGCATGTTCCTGGCCCGTATTTCTCGTGGCCGCAGCGTTCGCGAATTCTGCCTGGGCGTTCTGTTGGTTCCGGCTGGCGTATCAACTATTTGGTTTGCCATCTTCGGCGGCACCGCTATCCATATGGAGCAGCAAGGCCAGTCCATTTCCGGTGAGAGCACTGAGGAAGAACTCTTCAACCTTCTACAGTCATTGCCTATGGGTACTATTGCAGCGTTCGTCGCTATGATTTTGCTGGGTACATTCTTTATCACGTCGGCCGACTCGGCGTCGACCGTGATGGGGTCGATGTCCCAGAACGGACGTTCCAATGCAACTCCTTGGTTGTCTGCAGTCTGGGGTGCGCTGACAGCTGCTGTTGGCCTGGTGCTGCTGCTGACTGGTGAAGACGCACTGAATAACCTGCAGAATGTAACCATTGTGGCTGCTTCACCATTCTTGATTGTCCTTATCTTCTTGATGTTTGCGATTGTCAAGGACCTGCGTAATGACGTTATTTACGTTGAATACCGTGAGGCACAAGCATTCCAGCGCAAGCTGGCTCGTGAACGTCGTATTCACCGTGAAGTTCAAGAGAAGGAAGAACACAAGCGTCGTCGTTCAGAGATGATCGGCAAAGTAAAGAAGCGCTAACGCAAAAACCTTTTCAAAAAATACTGGGGCTAAATTCACAGGCGCGTGCTACTTGGATAAAGTAGAACCCATGACTGAGTCTGTAGTAGTTAACGTTGCCTGGCCCTATGCCAATGGACCCCGCCACATCGGACACGTGGCGGGGTTTGGTGTTCCCTCCGACGTGTTCGCCCGTTTCCAGCGAATGCGCGGCCGCAACGTTCTCATGGTCTCCGGTACTGATGAACACGGCACCCCACTTTTGGTGCAGGCCGATAAAGAAGGCGTGAGCGTTCGTGAATTAGCGGACCGCTATAACCGCCAGATCGTGGAGGACCTTGCCGGTCTGGGTCTGTCCTATGACATGTTCACCCGTACCTCCACCCGTAATCACTATGCCGTCACCCAGGAACTGTTTAAGGGCCTGTATGAGAACGGATACATGATTAAGGAAACCACCCAGGGTGCGATTTCCCCATCCACTGGCCGCACCTTGCCAGACCGCTACATTGAGGGCGAGTGCCCAATCTGTCACGCTGATGGCGCCCGCGGTGACCAGTGCGATAATTGCGGTAACCAGCTGGACCCAATTGATCTCATCAATCCGGTTTCCAAGATCAATGGTGAAACCCCGCAGTTTGTTGAGACCGAGCACTTCCTGTTGGACCTGCCTTCGATCGCTGATGTTCTGACTGAGTGGCTTAAGTCCCGTAAGGACTGGCGTCCTAACGTATTGAAGTTCTCCCTCAATCTCATCGAAGACATGCGTCCACGCGCCATGACCCGTGACATTGACTGGGGCATCCCAGTGCCAATCGAAGGCTGGGCTAAAAATTCCGCGAAGAAGCTCTACGTCTGGTTCGACGCAGTTATTGGTTACCTGTCTTCTTCTATCGAGTGGGCTTACCGCAGCGGTAACCCTGATGCGTGGAAGGACTTTTGGCAGGACCCTGAGGTACGCCATTACTACTTCATGGGCAAAGACAACATCACCTTCCACTCCCAGATTTGGCCAGCTGAGCTTCTTGGCTACGCCGGCAAAGGCAGCAAGGGTGGTGAGCTGCATAAGTATGGTGAGCTCAACCTGCCAACAGAGATTGTTTCCTCCGAGTTCCTCACCATGTCTGGTTCGAAGTTCTCATCTTCTAAGGGCGTTGTCATTTACGTTAAGGACTTCCTAAAAGAATTCGGTCCTGATGCGCTGCGCTACTTCATTGCTGTTGCTGGTCCTGAGAACACTGACACCGACTTCACGTGGGATGAGTTCGTTCGCCGCATCAATAATGAGCTTGCTAATGGCTGGGGCAACCTGGTCAACCGCACCGTCTCCATGGCGAATAAGAACTTCGGTGAAGTTCCAGTTCCAGCTACTCTGACTGAAGCGGATACAAAGATTCTCGCTTTGGCTGAAGAAACCCTTGCTACTGCTGCTGAGTATCTCGAAGCCTCCAAGTTCAAGGCAGCGATTACCGCCGCCATGCACGTGGTCGGTGAAGCTAATGCCTACATTGCGGACCAGGAGCCATGGAAGTTGGCGAAGGATGAGACCCAGCGTGAGCGTCTCGCCACCGTTTTGTGGACTGCACTGCAGGTAGTATCTGACTGCAATGTCATGCTGACTCCTTTCTTGCCGCACACCGCGCAGCAGGTGCATGAGACCCTTGGCCGTACTGGCGTATGGGCAGCAACCCCACAAATTCAGGACGTTCAGGATGACGCGCCAGTGGATTTGATGGGTGCAAATCTTCCTGAGGAAAACCGCACTTACCCAATCATTACAGGCGAGTACGACTCCCAGCAGGCAACCTGGGTACGCGTTGACGTGGTTCCCGGCACCAAGCTGGATAAGCCAAAGCCACTGATTGCCAAGCTCGATCCTGAACTTGGCGTAACTGGCCCTGAATGGGCACCGGTCGTGACAAAGGAAGAGGCGTAGTTCCCCAACCTGAAATGAATTAGCTTAAGAACTCACGGTATTAAATACCGTGGCGTAGATTGTGGAGGAGCACTTTTCAAAAGTGCTCCTCCACATACTTTTGTATTGATTGAGCCGCACCTGACTTTTAGGATGCGCTCTTTAAGTTTTGTATTTTTCAAGTTAGGGAAGAAGGCAGCTATGCCAAAAGCGGTCAAGATTGGTTTTGGGCTAGCGGTTGTTGCCGTGGCTTTTTCCGCGATGAACTTGCGTGCGGGTATTGCGTCATTGGCGCCGGTTATAGCCGAGGTAGCTGAGTCATTTAATATCACCAGCTCAACCGCAGGTATTTTGACCTCTCTGCCGGGTTTCTGTTTCGCCATCATGGGTTGGCTTGCTGTGCCGATTGCGCGCCGGGCAGGCCTGTCACCAACATTGGTTGCAGGAGGCATGGCTTTGCTTGTGGGATTGGCCATTCGACCCTTCGTCAATAGTTTCTTGCCTTTCTTGCTCTTGACTGTGCTGCTTATTGCAGGAATCGCCGTAGCAAATATTTTGTTGCCGGCGTGGGTTAAAGAGCACAGCAGCGGCCGCGAGCAAGTGCGCTTGATGATGGTCTACACCGCGGTGCTGGGCGGCTCGGGTGCAGTCGGTCCGCTATCCGCATTGCTCTTTAGCGGTGACAATGCTTGGCGTTGGTCTCTGGGTGTATGGGTTGTTCCCGTCATTGTCCAAGTAATTGTCTGGCTTCTGGTTCTGGCGCGGATTAAAAAGGATGTTCCTTCTGCTGGCGTTGTTCCGGATGAGCAAGCATTAGAAGAAGCTGCGGAGAAGTCATCAAGCACTAATGCAGGCGTCATTGCTGGTTCACTCATTAAATCACCCACGGCCATTGCGATGCTGCTCTTTTTCGGCATCCAATCATCCATGGCATATGCACAGATGGGCTGGTTGCCAGCAATTATGACTGAAGCTGGAGTCAGTGCGTCGACTGCATCAATCGCACTGGCAATCTTGGGCGGCTTCAATGTCTTGGGCGGAGTACTCATGCCCTGGTTGCTGTCCCGGATGAATAATGTGGTCCCGCTGCCCATAATTTTGGGTGTTATTACTGTTATCGGCTGGCTCGGAGTGCTGCTCATTCCTACCGCAGCGCCATTGCTGTGGGGTTCACTATTGGGCGTGGGCGGCATGTGCTTCCCATTTGTTCTCTCCCTCATTACCGCGCGCACTCGGTCCCCACTGGTGACAGCACGTCTGTCCGGATTTGTACAACCCGGTGGCTACATTATCGCCGGTTTCACACCGCTGGTGATGGGAATTTTGTACACCGCTACTGGCTCTTGGGATATTCCAGTCATCATGGTCGCAGTGATGAGCCTTGGTCTTATCATCTTTGGTATTCGTGCAGCCCGCAATATTTACATTGATGATGAATTAGCGCAGCAAATCTAGAACTCCTCCTGATCCGCGACTCCCGGCGCCTGCGCGCTCCGGGGGTGTTGTGCGCTTTGAGCTCTAGCGCGTTGCAGTGCACGCGCGCTCTAACGTGGCTTTTATACTGGGGGACATGTCTAAGAAGAAGCCACGTCCTACTCCAGTTCCAGCGGAAGGCCTTGCCAGTCTCATTGATGCGCATACCCATCTGACTTCCTGCAATGATGAGATTTCTGTATTGATGGAGCGCGCAGTCAGCGCTGGTGTGGAGCGTGTGTGCACTGTGGGTGATGGCTTAGCAGAGGCAGAAATGGCATTAGAGGCTGCCAAAGCAGATGACCGGATCTTTGCCGCCTGCGCAATTCACCCGACCAAGGCACATACCTTAGATGATTCGGCACGCGAGAAGCTCACGCTGATGGCACAGGACCCGCGCTGCGTAGCGGTCGGGGAGACCGGCTTGGATACCTACTGGATTGAGCATTCACCCGAAGACACCGCGGCGCTCGATGTCCAGGAAGAAGCACTGCGGTGGCATGCGGAGCTAGCGGCGAAGGTGTCCAAGACGTTGATGATCCATAACCGTGAGGCAGATGCAGACCTCATGCGCGTGCTCGGGGACTGTGCGCAAGCACCAGCTGTGATGTTGCACTGCTTCTCATCGCCGCTGGATGTGGCCAAAGAAGCGCTCGAGCGCGGATATGTCTTGTCCTTTGCCGGCAATGTCACATTCAAGCGCAATGAAGAACTGCGCCAAGCAGCAGCTCTTGCACCGGCCGATCAGATCCTCATTGAAACTGATGCTCCGTACATGACTCCGGAACCATTCCGCGGTGCGCGCAATGAACCCTCGCTCATCGGGCATACCTACCGCTGTGTAGCCGAAGCCCGCAACCAATCCGTGGAAGAACTCGCAGAACAAGTCCGCGCCAACTTTGAAAGTTTGTTGGGCCCGCAGTAATAGCGCCCTGTCTCCCTGCCGCCGTCACCTTGTCGCAGGGGCAGTCCACGGCCCCATTCGGGGGAGAGGGGACGTGGGTATATCATCTGGAAAAGTAGGCCAAGTTATAAAAGTCGCTGGAAGTTTCGTGCACTGTGAGAAACTCCACAAGGGTGTTTATGCTGGTAAAATGAGTCACCTGTGGCGAATGTGATTGATGTGTGGGCAGTTGTGCGGCTTGTCGTTAGCTGCTCGATTGTTACCTAGTGTTACCGTATTGTTATTGACTGTTCTCCTGAAGGTTGTATTTGAGCGCCGCGAGAGTGCAATCGGATTGCATAACGCGCCTTATCAGGAAGCAAAGCAGCTAGGCCCCGAATAATTTAGAAGGTTTCATGTCTACCACGCACCACATCAAGCGAATCAATAACACTCGTTCGCTTCCATTGCGTTTGGCTACTGGCGGGATGCTCGGCACGCTCGCCGTCGGTGGCGTTGTGGCGGTTAACTCACAAAAGAATGTCGTTGTTGACGTCAACGGTGAAGTCGTTGAATTGGCCACTTTCTCCACCGATGTTGAAGGTGCACTGCAGGCAGCGGGCATTGACTATGAAGGTGAAGACCTCGTCTACCCAGCGCCGAGTGAATCTTTGGGCAATGGTGACTCGATCACCGTACGTACCGCGAAGCCTGTGGCTGTTACTGTGGATGGTGAAGAAAAAACCATGAACTCCACCGCGTTAACGGTGGAGGATCTGCTTGGCTCCTTAGAAAACGTCACTCCTGGCGCGGCAATCATGGCCGGTGATAAGGAAGCCGATGTAGACGACAAGATTACGGATGGAATGGCGTTGGAGGTAGTTAGCCCAAAGATCATCTCCATTAAAGATGGCGGCAAGGTGACGTATACGTCCATTGCCGCAAAGACTGTCGGAGACGTTCTGGAAGCGCGTGGCGTTGAGGTTGATGCGGATGACCGTGTCTCACCGGGATTGGACGAGCAGATCACCCCTGGCACCCAAATCGTGGTCGATCGTGTTGACGTCAAGGAATTTGATATCACCGAAGACTTCGATGCAGAACCGAACTATGTCGATGATGACAACATGGAGCAAGGCGAAGAGCGTGTTGTCGAAGAAGGCATGCCAGGTGAGCGCAAGCGCACCATCAAACAGGTCAACGTCAATGGTCAGGAAGAGTCCAAGGACGTTATCCATGAAGAAGTCCTGACTGAGCCTAAGGCAGCGACTATCGCGCGCGGCACCAAGGAACCATCCACCGCACCTTCTGTTGCTGGTGGTTCCGTCTGGGATTCCCTGGCGCAGTGTGAAGCAACTGGCGATTGGCACATCAACACCGGCAATGGCTACTCCGGTGGTCTGCAGTTTAACCCCACCACCTGGTTGGCTTACGGCGGCGGCGATTATGCGCCAGAGGCATACATGGCTTCCCGCGAAGAGCAGATCGCTGTTGCAGAGAAGGTTCAGGCTGCCCAGGGCTGGGGCGCATGGCCTGCATGTACTGCTTCTATGGGTCTGCGCTAATAGCGGACGCATACTTGCGATAAATTAGAGGGCATGTCGAAGTTATTAGGGCCCGTAGAAATCAGAGACCTGGCCGAAAAACTAGGTGTCAGCCCCACTAAGAAGTGGGGCCAGAATTTCCTGCACGACCCCAATACCATTCGCCGTATTGTTGCGGCGGCAGAGCTTAACGCCGAAGACCACGTGGTCGAAGTCGGTCCCGGCCTGGGCTCATTGACACTTGGCCTGCTCGATGAGGTCGCATCCGTCACCGCTGTCGAAATTGACCCACGTCTGGCGGCCGAGCTTCCCACTACGGTGCAGTGGCGCGCGCCAGAGCACGCTGAGAAGCTGTCTTTGCTACATAAAGATGCCCTCAAGATTGATGGTGAAGAGCTAGGTCAACCCACGGCACTGGTGGCTAACTTGCCCTATAACGTGGCGGTTCCTGTGCTCCTACACATTCTGGAGCTTTATCCCAGCCTCAAGCGCGTGCTCGTAATGGTGCAGCTGGAGGTCGCTGACCGCCTGGCTGCCGATCCTGGGTCCAAGGTGTATGGCGTGCCCAGCGTGAAGGCCTCGTTCTATGGCAATGTGCGCAAGGCTGGGAACATCGGCAAGCATGTATTTTGGCCAGCGCCGAATATTGAATCTGGACTGGTGCGTATCGATCTTTATCCTCCGCGCGAAAGGCCCGAAAAGCTGTGGCCGCTTATCGATGCCGCCTTTGCCCAGCGCCGCAAAACCCTGCGCGCTGCCCTTTCCGGTTTCTATGGCTCCGGTGCGGAAGCAGAAAAAGCATTGCGTGCCGCCAATATCGAGCCCACGAAGCGCGGCGAGAAACTCAGCATTGATGATTTCCTGCGCCTCGCGACGGTGGATGGGGAAAACCATGTTTGATCCCTATTACCGCCTGCCGCAGAACATGCCGAACCTGCGCCGTGAATGGAAGGCACGCGCCTATGCCAAGGTGAATGTGCACCTGGGCGTGGGCCCGGTGCGTGACGATGGCTACCATGAGCTCTCCACGGTTTTTCAGTCCGTGGATATCTTTGATGAAGTCACACTCACCATCCGCGACCAGGTCATCGAGCGTGGCGAAACTCCCATTGTCGGCCCGCTAAAAATTACCGGCCCGACCGCTCAAGGCGTGCCGACGGATGAATCCAACCTGGTGTGGAAAGCCATCGACAGGTTCATGGCGAATGTGCCGTTGACTTACCCACGTCTGGATGTGGAGATACACAAACGTATTCCTGCAGCCGGCGGCATGGCCGGTGGTTCCGCGGACGCGGCTGCTGCACTGAAGCTCGCTCAGCAGCTGTATTCCACCTACTTTGAGCTAGACATTGCTTCTGAAGAAATCCTGCACGATATCGCGGCTGTGCTGGGCTCCGATGTGCCTTTTACCTTGATGGGCGGCACCGCCTTGGGCAAAGGCCGCGGCGAATTGCTGACACCGATGCTCACGCGCGGTACTTACCACTGGTGTTTCATTGCATCTCATCAGGGACTATCCACACCTGAGGTCTTCAATAAACTCGATGACATGCGCGCAGCAAATCCCGATGATCCGGCGCTGCAACCAACACTTGACGTCACTGAGGTGGCGCAGGCGTTGGTGTCCGGTAAGACGCATCGGTTAGCGCAAATGCTCCGAAACGACCTGCAACCTGCGGCACTGTCGCTGCGCCCGGACTTGCGTAAAACCATCGAAGTGGGCAAGCAGGCTGGTGCCGTAGCGGGCATTGTGTCCGGCTCCGGTCCCACCATCGCGCTGTTGTGCGAGGACGCCGAACAAGCCGAAGAAGTGCGCACTCATGTCACGCTTGAATTACCGAAGACGCGAGGGTATGTGGCCTCGACCCCAGCGCCAGGCGTTCAACTTCTGCAGTAGGCAAACAGCTAAGATGGGAGATTAATTATGGCTAATCTCATCAACTTAGAAACCGTCACCAAGTCCTTTGGTCTCAAGACCCTTTTGGACAATGTGTCCTTAGGCGTGCAAACCGGGGACCGGATCGGCATCGTCGGCGTCAATGGCGGCGGCAAAACCACCCTGCTCGAAGTACTCACCGGTATTGAACCACCGGATTCTGGACGCGTATCCCACAACTCGGATCTGCGTATGGCGGTGGTGACCCAGCGTTTTGACCTGGATGAATCGATCACTATTGCCGATGCCGTGGTCAAGCCCTTGGGCCTAGAGACCTATGAGTGGGCGTCTAATGCCAAGGTCCGCGATGTTTTGAGCGGTTTGGGCATCGTGGATTTGGGTTTGGATACCCAAGTTGGCCAGCTTTCTGGTGGTGAGCGCCGCCGTGTGAATCTGGCGGCAGCGCTGGTACAAGATGTGGATCTGGTGGTGCTCGATGAGCCCACCAATCACTTGGATGTAGAGGGCGTGCAGTGGCTGGCCAGCCACCTGCTTTCCCGCAAGGTTGCTGTCATCGTGGTCACCCACGACCGCTGGTTCCTGGATACCATTGCCACGCTGACGTGGGAAGTCCACGATGGCCGCGTCGATGCCTATGAGGGTGGCTACAATGATTGGACCTTCGCCCGTGCTGAGCGTGCCCGCCAGTCGGATGCCATGGAGCAGCGCCGTCAGAATCTGGCACGCAAGGAACTGGCCTGGCTGCGCCGCGGTGCGCCGGCACGTACCTCCAAGCCGCGCTACCGCATTGAAGCGGCGGAGGCCTTGATTTCTGATGTGCCTGCACCGCGTGACTCGGTTGAACTGATGGCCTTTTCCAAGCAGCGCCAAGGCCGCGTGGTCATTGAACTAGAAAACGCCACCATCACCACTCCGGATGGCCGCACGCTCGTTGATGATCTCACCTGGCGCCTAGCCCCTGGCCAGCGCATTGGCTTGGTTGGCGTGAATGGCTCCGGCAAGACGACTCTGCTGCGCACTTTGGCGGGGGAGAACCAGTTGTCCCAGGGACGGCGCATTGAAGGCCAAACGGTACGTCTGGGTTGGTTGCGCCAAGAGCTCGATGACTTGGACCCCAACCGCCGTTTGCTCGATGCCATCGAGGACGTCGCCACCTATGTGCACATGGGCAAGAAGGAACTATCCGCCTCCCAGCTTGCAGAGCGTCTGGGCTTTAGCCCCAAGCGTCAGCGCACTCCCATTGGTGATCTCTCCGGTGGTGAGCGCCGCCGTTTGCAGCTCACCCGTGTTCTGATGGCTGAGCCTAACGTGCTGCTGCTGGATGAGCCGACCAATGACCTGGATATTGATACCCTGCAGGAGCTGGAATCCTTGCTGGACTCGTGGCCGGGCACCCTGGTGGTAATCTCTCACGACCGCTATCTGATTGAGCGCATTGCCGATGACACCTATGCGCTATTTGGCGATGGCACTCTCACCAACCTGCCAGGTGGCATCGAGGAATATTTGGCTCGTCGCGCTAGGGAAGAAACCGACAACCCGACCGGCACACTCGACCTCGGTGATGCCTCTGCCGCAGCAACTTCTGCGGCCGCCCAGGCGTCAGCCGCGCAGCCCTCGGCAACGCCGGAGGGAGCACCTGCGGCCCAGCAGGGCGCACAGCAGGCTGCCCAGCAATCTCGTTTGTCCAACCAAGAGCAGCGCGAGCTGACGAAGAAGATGAATGCGCTGGAGCGCAAGATGTCCAAGCTGGACCCTAAGATTGCGCAAATCAACGCTGACATGGCGACCGCTGCTGAGATTGTGGACACTGAAGCGCTGACCCGTTTAGATGGCGAGCTCAAAGCCATCGAAGCAGAGCGGGAAGAATTAGAGATGGAATGGATGGAGCTTGGCGAACAGCTTGAGTCCTAACTTGGTTTCGCTGTGCTCAACCAAGTTAGGAGCAAGACTGGCACCGATTCATCTTGCTGGATGCTGCGCCTGAGGAATCTTCCTTGGGCGCAGTTATTTTATTCGTCTGTAGGATCGGGCAGCGAAGCAATACAGAACCAATGCAGTCAATAGCGGGGAGAGTGTGTGCCATGAACGCGAATACTCGCGATGAAGTTATCTTTGAACACATTCAGGCGCCGATCTTTGTTGAGGTCGCCCACGGTGATGCCGGCGCAGAATTGGTGATGCGGAGGGACTATCTTCATGCGCCAGATAAACTGTGGGATCTGATTACGCAGCCAGACCTTCTCGCGCACTGGTCACCAATCGTTCCCGACCGCGTGTTGAATACCGCAGGTTCTGCCGTGTGCCGCGAGAACCCCGAGGATGAGCCCAATAACGCAGAAGTACTAGAAGCAGTTGCGCCGCAAAAGCTCATCCACCATTGGGGCGATGATGTGGTGACGTGGACAATCAGTCCAACAGAATCGGGTGCATCTTTGGAGCTGCGCCAAAGCTTAGGCGATGAGCAATTTGCTTCAATGCTCGCCGCCGGATGGCAGGTCTGCTTGGGACGTTTGGCTCCGGAGGAAGATGGCGTGGATCGTGAGCGTGTGGTCGGGCAACGTGCCAAAGCCTATGGCTGGGAAGAGCTCAATGAGCACTACCAAAAGTCTCTTAACACCGGTTCCGAATAGGTTGGGCGGTTATGGCAACGTCACTACGAGGAATCTTTCTCACCAGCTCAGATCCGGCCGAGACGGCGAAGTTCTATCACGAGGTAGCTCAACTTCAGCTCACTTCCGTCACCGCGGGTGATTACACCTATTGGGAATACGATGATGCGGGCATGCAATTCGCGATTCATGACGCTGATAGCTTTGCTGATTACGCCTCACCGCCGCAAAACGGCTCCAACCCCATGCACCTGTACTTCCATATCGATGACCTCATGGAATTTCAGATGGGCCTGCGCGATAAGGGCATTGAGCCAATAGCGTCCGATGATGTGACGATCACCGTGGTGGATCCGGATGGTCGCAAGGTCTTATTCGGCACAGTTTAATGCGAAGATTCAAGGTGCTCATGTTCATTGTGTCGCGCGCAAACTGGATGCAGGCTGGCAAGTCGGTAACAAGGCTATAAAGTTGAAAAACTTTGCTTCACCCAGAGTGCGAAGTCTTAAGAGGTTATGGCAAGGTGGTGGGCATGAGCATTTCACGTCGTCTTACTGCAGTGGCGCTTGCGGGCGCATTGACCCTCGGTGGCACCACCGCCGCTAATGCACAGGAAAACCCCGTAGCGAACCTATCTTCCCAGGCACAGAGCCAGATTGATGCAGCTGCACAGCAGTTCATTTCCAGCCTGCCACAGGAAGTTAAGGACGCTGCCAATGATGCCGGCATTGAACTGCCAACCTTGGCGGGCACTGCTGAGTCCCTGCGTTACAAGACCGAGGGCCACCTGGAAGAGGCTGGCCACACCAAGCACGGCGGAGCACAAGCAACCGCACAGAAGTGGGCTGATGAAGCCGCTGCCGGCAAGGTCTCCTTCGAGGACGGCGTGGGCCACGGCACCGCTGATGCCAACACTGGCACCGGTTCTATCCTGAAGCTGGATGAGCGCGAAGCTAAGGCTCGCATCAACTGGTTGGATCGTTCCGGCAACCCACACAACAACCCAACGGGCTTTGGTGTTGCTACCGCAACTGACGGGGAGTACATCTACGTCGCTGAGTTCTTCCTCAACTAAATCTCCTGCACCGTGGGTTGACGCCTCAACCCCGTGGGGTGAATACACAACCCCACGTCGTAAGAGGAAAATACCGGTCTACCTCACGCCCTTCACTAAGGCAGTGGTGGACCGGTATTTTTGCAATTGTGCCCAGACCTAAAAATATTTCCTGGGCTGCAATGTGATTAGAGGCCGAACTGGCTCAGGATGGAGTTCACGTCCACACCTGGGATGAGACCAGCAACAGCAGCACCTGCTGCGCCGACAGCTGCCAAGATAGCAACGATAACTGCGATGATCCCAGCATTGTCGGATGCGCTGCTTGAATCTTCTGTGTCATCAGAAGAAACATTCTCGGAAGAGTCCGAAGAGTCGGAGGATTCGTCACCAGATGGAGCTGCTGGTGGCTCATTGTCGAAGGTCAGCTCGATATCAACGTCGCCGCCTTCAACTACCTCTCCTGGGGTATAGCCCAAGGTCGCTGCGCCGTCCAGGAAGGTGGTGGTCAGGTCAGACTGAGTCAGGGTCTCGCCATAAGCAGGAACCAAAGGCTCATCCAGCTCAAAGGAAGAGACCTGAACATCATCTTCCTCGGTTGAGATTGGTTCTTGGCCTGGGCGCTGACCATTGAGCTCAACATCAGCGGTGATGATGGCATCGGTGCCGGCGACGACAACCTTGAAATCATCCAAGGTCATATCCAGGCCACCATTATGTGCGTAGTAGTGGATATTGCCATCCAGCTCGATGGTGCCATTGCCTTCTGCATCCAAGTTGGAGTCATCAGCATCAACGGTGAAGTCAAAAGAGTTGCCGTCGCGGACAACACCGTCGGACACAGTCAACTCTCCAGCAGCGCCGATATAAGCGTTGAAGGATTCCTTGATTGGCCAGTTAACGGTGCCGGACTCGATAGCAGCAACGCCTTCTGCCGCGGTAGCGGTAGGGACAACAAGAGCGGAAGTAGCGAGTGCAATAGCAACTGCGCCAGCGCCTAGACGGGAAGTAGTGGTCATGATTCTCCTTGAAGAAAGACCCGGCTGAAAGCCAGGTTCAGTTAGTCTCTATTACCCACGTGAACATGGATTAATCGTGTACGTTCATGGGATAAAAGGTGGGGGATGAGCAGTGAATCTGAGAAATCAGTTGCTCGAAGATTTAAAGGATTGGTTGCCCTAGACATCACTGTCTAAGGTGGGCAGCCAGGTTATTTCGCGGTCTTAAAGGACATGAAAAGACCGTGAAAGTGGCGGAACCGATGAAGGGTTAGTTCTGCCAAGGGACGCTGGGTAGAGCCATTGCAGCGAAGTGCGCAATTAGCGATACCATCGCGCCCGCGATACCGCCGACGGCCAAGATGAGACTGAGTGAGTTAACAACCTTGGCCAGAGCAGATTCTTCATCTGTGGCAACCGAACTATTGCTCAAGGAGCTTTCTTCCGGCTGAGCATCCGCGTCATTACCGTTGTCATTGTCATTGCCGCCATTGTCGGAATCGTTATCGCCAGTTTCTGCGTCCTGTGCGAATGCGACTGGGGCAGAAGTGGAAGTGGCATAAACGGTGCCGGTGGCAAGCGAAATGCTCAGGCATGCCGCAGCAAGCTTATTCAAGCGGCGCGATGAGGAAAGCGAATGGTCAGACATGGAAGAAGAAGTCCTTGATGCGTTCTGAGTGAAGCGAATAGGTGATTAGAGGCCGAACTGGCTCAGGATGGAGTTGACATCAAATCCTGGGATGAGACCAGCAAATGCCGCGCCGCCGAGGCCCAGCGCACCCAAGAGAGCAACGATTGCCGCGATGATGCCAGCGTTATCAGAAGAACCCTGGGAAGAGTCGTCCTGGTTCTGGTCATCGTTGTCCTGGCCATCGTCATTGTTGCCGTCGTCATCGCCGGGTTCTTCTTCTGCGACCTTGTCGAAGGTGATGGAAACATCGACGTTGCCATCATCGATTGGGCCGAGTTCGTAGTTCATGAAGGCATCTAGAGCGCCTTGCAGCAGGGAGGTCTGCAGATCAGTCTGCTCGTAGGACTTCTCGGACTCTGGAACTAGTGTTTCCTCGAGCTCGAAGGTAGCAATTTCGGCGTCATCAACTTCGATGTCCTTTTCTTCCTCGCCTGGGAGCGCTCCCTGGAGATGGTAGTCAGAAGTGATCGTTGCGTCAGTGCCGTTGTCGATGTTGATCTGAACGTCATCGAATTTCAGGTCCAACCCACCGTGGTGAGCTTGGTAGTGGATGGAGCCGTTGAGCTGCAGGGTGCCATTTCCATCTGCATCAAGTTCGGATTCGGCTGGGTCGATGGTCCAGTCGAAGGAGTTTTCCTCTGCCAGGTAGTCAACATTTTCGGCATCGATGGTGCCGGCTGCAAAAGGCATGTTGATGTAGCGGTTGAAGGACTCCTTGATTGGCCAGTTGACGTTGCCGGAGGCAATCTCGGCGACGTCGGATTCCTGAGCGAATGCGGATGGTGCTGCAACAGAAGTGGTTGCAAGCGCCAGGGCAATTGCGCTTGCGCCCAGGCGGCGGGTGGTGGTTGTCATGTTTCTCCTTATGTATACCAAGCTTTTTCCAAGGTTAGGCTAACCATAATGTCGATTACCTAAATAAGGCAAGGTTTATCTAACTTTCGGGGGTGTCGTGTAGGGGATAACAGATTAAGTTCGGATTCGTAACAAATTAGCGAACTAGGAGATCGAACTGTCACGGTGAGGAAGTGCTGGTTGATGCCGCAGGAGGGGCAATCAGCGCTTGATGCAAGGTGCCTTCTTGAGCACGCTGCGGCGCCACCAGGATTCCGGAAGGAGTTGTGGCCACATCAATGGGCCAGTCATACACTTTGCTGAGAATCTCAGAATCAAATACTTCTGCGACCGGTCCCTTGGCTGCGACGGACCCAGAGTTCAGGCAGACAATCTCATCGCAGTAGGCCGCGGCGGCATTGAGGTCATGTAAAACCACGATCACGGTGGCACCATGTGCTGCCAATTCACGAATCAGGCCCAAAGACTGCTCCTGATAGCGGATATCCATCGCGGCGGTAGGTTCATCAAAAAAGACAATCGGGGTGCGCTGCGCCAGAACGCGCGCCATCGCAACACGCGCGCGTTCACCGCCAGATAGCACCATGACGTCGCGGTCGACCAAGCGTGTGATCCCGGTGGCGTCCATGGCGGCGTCCACGATGGCATCGTCAAGCGCTGCTTGCTCCGTGCGTGCCCACGGACGGCGACCCATCTCCACGACGTCGCGAACGAGGAAGGAAAATGCCACGCCCACATCCTGGAGCATGACTGAACGCGTGCGTGCCAACTCTTTGACGGGTGTCTCTTGGGGATCCTTATCAGCCAGGCGGATAGAACCACTAGTGAGCGGAATATCCCCAGCGAGTGCCGAAAGCAGCGTGGATTTACCAGCGCCATTGGGCCCAATCAGGCCAGTGACCGTGCCGGGCTGGGCCGTGAAGCTGACGTCATTGAGGATTCGGTGCCCACCCAAGTCGATGGAAACATTGTCAACAATCATCATGATTAAGCGTGAGCTCCCTTCTTCATCATGCGGCGCAAGAGGATAAAGAACGTCGGGCCCCCGACCAGGGCAGTAAAGATGCCGATGGGCAAGTCGGCGAAAGGGATGATGGTGCGGGAGAAGACATCAGCACCCGCAATCAAGAACGCACCGCCCAGTGCGGATGCCGGAATGAGCACGGCATTGGAAGGACCCGCTACTGTACGAATAATGTGCGGGACCACCAGTCCAACAAAGCCAATGAGGCCGGCATAAGACACGGCGCCGGCGGTCAGCAGGGTGGCCAGGACAATCGCGATGGCGCGCAGGCGCGTGACATCAACGCCGACGTGGGTAGCGGCTTTATCGCCCAACGCCAGCAGGTCCAGACTTTTGACCAAGAACCACGCGAGTGCAATACTGACGATAACAATGATGCCGACCACGCCAACGTGTTCCCACTTCGCGCCGGATAACGTGCCCATTTGCCAGAAAATGATCTGCTCACGGGAGGTGGTTGGCGCAAAGAAGATGAAGAAAGAAATGATGGCGCCCGCGATGGCATTAATCGCGATACCCACCAGGATCAGGTTGACCACGCGAATATGGCCGCCAAAGCGTGCCATCTTATACACCAGCCAGGTGGTGAAAAGTCCGGTGAGAAATGCAGCGGCGGGAACGGTGGAAGAGCCCAGGAAGTTCAGGCCAAATACGATGACAATCGCGGCGCCAACACCAGCACCAGAGGTCACCCCAATGACGGAAGGTTCCGCCAGCGGGTTGGCAAAGACAGCCTGCATGAGCGCGCCGCCGACGCCGAGTGCTGCGCCCACGAAAAGCCCCAGCACCAGACGTGGCAGGCGAATCTGCCACAGCACGGAGCCGTCCATGTTCTCATGGTTCAAAGGTCCGGTGCTCAACAGTGCTGGTAGCTCACGCAGGGAGATCTCATATTGCCCCACCGCCACGCTGATGATGGAGATGCAAAAGAGCAGTACTATCAGTGCGACAAGCAGCAGACCGCGCGTTTTGCGACGTTGTTCAAAAATCTGCGTCACTAGTTGCTGCCCTCTGAATCTTCACCGAGGTAGAGCGTTTTTGCCGCGCGCAGCAGCATCTCACCGGTTTGCGGGCCGAATGCCAGAGAGTCACCATCAGGTAGTGCGAGCACGCGCTGGTTTTGGCCAGCATCAGTTTGTGCCACGCCAGGCCTATCCAACAGGCCGGCGACGTCGCCGGTGGATTCGAGGCCGGCGCTCATCATGACAAAGACCTGTGGATTTAGCTCCACTAGGGCTTCGGCGCTGGCAGGGGATGCGGCGCCCACACCGCTTTCCGATGCCACGTCCACACCACCGAGAGATTCAATCAGATCGCTGGTGCCATCTTCGGAGCCGAGGATATAGAAAACGCCGCCCGTGCCACGGGCATAGAGAAATGCCATGCGCAGCGGGTCTTCGGGCGCGATCTCAGCGATGGTTTCACGCGCTGAGGCCAGCTCGGTTTCAGAACGCTCGGCGAGTTTCTCGCCTTCTTCAGGCAAGCCAACCACGCCAGCGACGTTCATAATGTCTTGGCCAATGGTGTTAATCGAACGCTCTGGTGACATCACCACGATGGGGATACCTGCATCACGGATCTGATCAATGGCGCTGCGTGGGCCAATTGAGTGGTCAACAATGACCAAAGAAGGGTCGAGGTTGAGCACTGCTTCGACGTTGATGTCGTGACCACCTGCGGTTACCGATGGCACATCCGCCAGAGATTCCTCAGAGGAAGAGACCGTGCGACCCACAATGTTGTCGCTCAAGCCGAGCCCGCGCAGGGTCTTGGTATAGGTGCCATAAAGATCCAGCGCGACAATTCGGGAGACATCATTGACGACCACGTCGTAGCCATCAGCATCAGTGAGTTCCACTGGAAGAGCAGGTGAGGGGTTATTGCTGACCGGCTCCACCTCAGACAGGCTCTCTATGTGAGCTACGCCCGTAGCCGTCGTGGGGTCTTGAGCTTCGCCTTCACGGAGTTCTTCCTGCAGGGCCGCGTTGGTGGTGGAGGTGTCATCCCAGCTCGCGCAGCCAGTAAGGGTTAGTGTCGCAGCGGTGCCTACAGCGATGGCTATCAGGCGTGCTTTCTTCAACATGTGCAGAGATCTTTCTAGTTTTCATCAGGGGGTACAGCCCGCGGCAGAAGAGGGCCATGGGCGGGAAAGCAAAGGTTCTAGTTCGGGTTACGGCTGCCGAAGCTGGTAACGGTGGTGCCAGCAACCACAAATGCCGCAAGCAGGAGCAATATGATGGTGGAATCAGAGATGCCGGATTGACCGCCTGCCGATGCATCCTTGATACGGAACTGGTTTCCCTCATCATTGGCACCCGTATTGGATCCTTCACCGAGGTCGAACTCATCATTGACCGAACCCGTGCCACCTGAAGTAGTGCCTTTAGCATTCGTGCCACCGGATGTGGTGCCGCCTCCACTGGTGCCCGAGTTGCGCAATTCATTCGCTGCATCTGCGCCCGCGCCGCCGGAGCCAGTGGCGATACCACCAGTGCCCTGGCCCTCAGCGCAGGTTGGGTTCCCGCCTAGTGTGGCATCGAAGGAAATGTCATCTAGTGGGTCACCTTCTGGGTAGAAGTTGCCGAAGGCATCTGCGCCCGCGCTGGTCAACGTGGTTGAAGCCGTGCCGGAGGCGTCGGAATCAGACACATCTAAAGAGCTAAAACTCAAGTTAGCTAGCGTGATTCGGCCATATTCATTCGGGTTGCCCTCTGGGTCATTGGAGCTGGCATTGACCACCAGCTGGCCAGAGTTTCCGGAGAAGAGAATCTCCATGTTGGAAAATGTCGTATCCAGGGTGCCATTGTGGCCGTAGAAGTTGATTGTCCCGGGGAATAGGATGGTGCCGCTCTGGTTAGAAGGATTAACTGCACCTGATTCACCGGTAAAGATGAAGGTATCCTGACCTTCCTCAACGCCACCCAGACGCCAGCCACCATTGGCGATCGATCCGGAGATGTAGTTGCGGAAGGAGGCACGCACGCCCCATTGAGCCTGCGCACTTTGCACGCCAACAGAGTCACCGGCCTGGCAGACTTCATTGGACGCCGCGGCACCGGCCGATGCTCCACCAGCTGACGCCGCACCAGCGGAGGTTCCACCAGAGTTACCACCGGTTGATGCTGCCCCACCAGAAGTTCCACCAGAGTTACCACCGGATGTGCCGCCCGAGGCACCGCCTGAGGCACCGCCTGAGGTGGAATTGGAATCGGAGTTAGAGTTCGAATTACCAGAGCCCGAACCAGAACCCGATCCGGAGCCGGAGTTGCTGGTGCCTGAACCACCAGTGACGCGGTCGTAAAGGCGGCCAGAGTTATCCATGATGTTGCCGGAGTTAACGATCAAGCCGTTGACTTCAACTAGGGCATCATTCAGGGTACCCACCAGCCCTGCAACACCATCGGAGGCGCCAGAATCGGTTGCGCCGGTGAAGTTGGTGTCTCCACCGCCTGAACCGCCGGACCCACCCGAGCCACCATCCGTTGGGGCAGGGCCACATTCATCGCCGATACTCAATGTGCCAACCAGGTCATCCAATACGGTGCCTGCTTCGTAGAAACCACCGAAGGCCTCCACACCATCGCTGGTGAGCCTGGTGCTGCCCGCGAGATTGACTGAATTGCTGGAGAAATCGGCAGGGGAGTTCAAGCTCACTTCCGCCATGGTGACATCGCTGCCGGTGAGCATTTCAGATGGACCAGTTGCGTTCGTGCCCTCAAATTTGCGGGAGGAATAGTCAACGGTGAGTTCAGCGCTAGAGCCATTGATATGCAAAGCAATATCAGAAAAAGTCAGGTCCAAAATGCCGTCGTGGCCCTTGAAGTTCACTGTGCCGCCGAAACGAACGATGCCCGTGGAGTCTCCCGTGATCGATGAAGCATTCGCAGGGTATTGCAGATTACCCCCGGAATAAGTGGCGTCATCGGTTGCCGTGATGGTGCCGCGCGCAATATTTCCTGTCACATAACTGCGGAAGGATTGCTTCACTCCCCACGTCAAAGAGCCATCCTCAACGGCGCGGTGGGTCTCATCGCAAGACTGCGCTTGTGCCTGCGGAAGTGAGGTTATCGATGCAGGCAAAAATAGTGAACCACCTGCGATTGCGGCTGCCGCTAGGGTTGCGGAAATTCGGCGAAGCGCCACGGGCTTAATCGACATTCTTGCTCTTTCAATTATCAGGATAAGGGTGAGGGAGCTTATTGAAAGCTTGTTTGGATGGAGAAGTATGGTTAGGCTATCTTCCGGAGGTAAGGCTAACTTTAGTCTGCCGAGAAAGCAACAAGGAGAGACATGTCGCACGACACAACGGGGGCAGAGAAATCACCTGCCCTCAGTGGTGAGATTGAACGCCCAGAGCACGCCGGTGGGGAAGCAGATGCAGACCGCGCCACCGACCGTGCTTTTGCGTCGATTTACCCTGATGTCAACCCGGCGCAAGCTCTCGGTACGACAACTGGCGAACGTGTCGGCTTAGCTGTCGCGACCGGAGTGCTAGCCTTCGGCGGTGCCATGGGTGATTTGATTATCGCTGGTGTGGGCCTCGCGCTGGTTCTTTTCTTCGTCATTGCAGCGAGCATGAAAGTTCGTCGCCGCGTGCGTAATGAAGCGCGCAGCCGCTTCCCACATCAAGACTGGGCAGAAAACAAAGCCAATAACACTTATTGGATGATGGGCTGCTGGGCCATCATCATTGCGATCGTGGCGGTTGCCCTATTCTTTGTTCCTGAGAACCAAAAGATGATCGGTGCAGCCGCCGCGGCTGCCATCGCAGCAGCCCTCATGTGGTTATGCCCAGGTATTGCCCCTGCGCGCAAGAGGCGGAAGAAGCATGCCGAAACTAAAGAAGAAATTGCTGCAGACGAGGATGATTTCTGGTCAACTGAAGAATCTGGTGCGTGGGTTGGAACCAAAACTCAGGATGATGACACTCAATACCTTGAAAGCGTTGTCAGCCCCGACAAGCCCGCGTCCAAATAGCAGGGCGCATTGCGGGTTATTTCTGTGGATGAACTTCCACCATCCCGCAGGTAATATCGGTGGCATGATTTTCATTAACGTTAAGTTCCACGTCAAGCCCGAATACGCCGACACCTTCTTGGATGACATCAACTGGTACACCGAAGCCTGCAATGCTGAACCAGGCTGCATCGAGTTCAAGTGGTACCGCGACCCAGAAGATTCCCAGCGCTTCCTCCTGGTTGAGGCATATAAGGATGGCGAGGACGTTACCCACGTTCAAAGCGAACACTTTGAGCGCTCCTGCAAGGAATTCCCTCAGTACCTGGTAGAAACCCCAGACATCATCAACTTCAAGATTGACGGCAAGGCCGAGTGGGACAAAATGGCAGAGTTCAAGGTCGACTAAGACCAATCCCATCACCTAAGAGCGGCTGCTTAGGACAGAAAATATTGTCCCAAGCAGCCGCTCTTCTTCGCTTCTTTGCGTTGCCGTGCAACTTCGAAAGAAGATGCACTCTAGCTTTGGTTCTCCATCATGGAAAACCACTTGGTCAGAACCTTGATGACGCCATGGTCCAGGTTTGAGGGGGCAATGAAATCCGCGATTTCTTTCAGCTTCGGGTGTGCATTCTCCATAGCTACCGCGGTGCCGGCCTCTTGCAGCAGCTCAAAGTCATTGAGGTAATCACCAAAAGCTGCGGTTTCTTCAATTGGAATGCCCAGCTTGTCCGCCATGTGGTGCAGGGCAATGCCTTTATTGGCGCCAGCAGGCATGATATCGAGCCACGCCTGGCCGGAGATGGCTACATTGTGGTCGGGGATGGCCTCAAACATTGCTGGCGCAATGTGTTCTTCAGTGCCAGCAGCACAATAGATGGCAACTTTGATGATCTCGGAATCATCTACCACTGCTCGCAGATCCGGAACAGCTTGGCGTGAGTAATAGTATTTTTCCAACTGCTCGAAGGCATCCGGGCTGGCGTCTTCGGAGACATAACCAACTGTTGGGGTGCACAGCACCACGTCGTGGCTAATGTCGAGCTTCTCCAACCCGTCAAGGATGCGGTAGACAGCCTCAGTGGGTAGGACTGAGACATCGATGAGATTGCCTTCGTGCACAATCGCGGTCCCATTTTCCGCGATGAATGACTGGTCTTTACCGAATTGGTTTTGCAGCGTTGCTAGCTGGCGCCCAGAAGCCGGGGCAATAACCACCCCGAGTTCTTTGGCGCGATCGAGCAGGGGCCAAAAGTCTTCAGGGACTTTGCTTTCTCCATCGAGCAATGTGCCGTCCATATCTAGGGCAATAAGTCGTGGGAAAATCATGAGCAAAACCTCGATACTTGTGTAAAACTGGGGAACATGACCGAAACCACAAAATCTGATGCACTCGTAATCACGTCAGTCCGCCAGCGTACCGGACTTATCGAATTAAACCGTCCTAAGGCACTGAATTCTTTGACTCCGGAGATGATCACCCTCATCGGGGACGCTGTACGCGCGTGGGAAAAGGATGATGCGATTGATCAAATCGTGCTGTACACCACCAATCCGAAGGCATTTTGTGCCGGCGGTGATGTGCGTTTTGCGCGCGATAACATCATGGACGGCAACGCCTCAGTAGTAGATGATTTCTTTGCGTCCGAGTACATCGTCAATGGTGAGCTTTCCAAAGCCACCAAGCCAATAATCGCACTGATTGACGGGGTCGTCATGGGTGGCGGACTGGGCATTTCTATTCACGGTTCGCACCGTATCGTGACTGAAAATGCTTTTGCCTCGATGCCCGAGATGGCGATCGGCTACTTTACTGATGTTGGCGTTGCTCATGCGGCCCAGCGCATGGTGGGAACCCGCGGTCAAGCCTCTCCAGCATTAGCGAAGTACTGGGGAATTACCGGCTACCGCATGTATGCGGCCGATATGTTGTACTCAGGCGTGGCCACACACGTGGTCAAAGACGCGAATGACGTTTTGGAGGCCATCATTGCTGACGGCGTGGACGCAGCCTTGGACAACCACGCCTATGTCCCAGAAGACCAAGCGCCCCTGGAAGCCATTATTGAAGACATTGAGTCCACCTTCAGCCATGACTCTTGGGCAGATATCCAGCAGGCGCTGCAGTCGGCGGATAAAAATTTCGCTCAAGATACTGCAGCGTTGCTCGCAGCGGCGTGCCCTACCTCCGTTGTTGCATCCAATGAACTCTTTGAGTCGCATGCCAAAGAAGATGACATCGTAAAGGCCCTGAAGCGTGAGGAATCCCTGGGCCGCTACATCCGCTCCCGAGATGACTTCATCGAGGGGGTGCGCGCGGTTCTGGTGGAAAAGACCAAGGACGCCGCATTCAGTCCGGCCGATACTGCTGAGGTCGATATCGAGGCCATCCGCACAGCATTGGATGTCTAAGCTTTAAGGCATCTAGTCCTAGGATTCTACCTATTCTCCAGCCGGGGAAAGGTGGAATCCTTTTGTTATAGTAAGTACATGGCTTTTCAGCGCGAACCGGCGATGCCGGAACTCAAACGACCACCATGGATCTGGGTCTGGCTGATGCTCGCCACGTTCCTTGTGTCGCTCGCGGGAGTCGGCATGGCGTGGGAGCATATTCCGGATCCCTTCCCATCGCACTGGAATGCCAGCGGTGAAGCAGATGCTTTTATGGACAAGACATGGCCAAACCTCATTTTCATGTTCGGCCTCGTTTCATTAATCCTGGCTCTAGTTGTGGCAGGAACTTTCGCGTTCATGCACCAGCATGCGAAGCATCAGCGTGGGGAAGACTGGAAGATCGCCCGCACCCGCGCTATGACAAATACCATGCTCAATCCGTTGGGGATGTGGATGTTCATCCTCAATGCGATCATCGTGGTAAGCATTTTCATGTCCGTCACCACTGACTATTCAGGGCTCGGGCTCGATATGGTCGCCATCTTGGTAGTTGTGGTCATGCTGATTTTTACTATGGCCAAGAATCAACAATGGGTGGATAAGCATTATCCAGACCCTGAAATAAGCCAATATATGAAGTGGGGAATCTTCTATTACAACCCGGATAACCCGAATATGATGGTGCACACGGACTTCAATAGCACCTTCAATATGGCTCATAAAGGTGGTCAGATTGCGATGATCGGGCTGCTGGGTTTTCCCATCGTGCTCATCATCGGCCTGATAACCATCGGCCTTTAACCTGCCCCAGCCTTTAGCTATGACGCATTGCTGAATAGGCCTCAAATGCCCGGTTGACGTCAATGTGTTCAGGTGGCCTGATGCTCAGCACCGAGGTTTCCACCTCTGGAGTCAGCCTCGGGAGCGCGAGTTCGGGCGCATCAATGAGAGCAATCCCCGTGGTGGAGTCATTGAGTTTGACGGTGACCACTTTCCACATATTCAAAATTGGCATCGCGACCTGCGGCAGGGTGAGCTCCCGTGCGGTGTCCGCGGGCATTGATTTACGGACTAAAGCCGGCACGAATTTATCTATGCCAAAGTTCCGTAGTTTCAACAGCGGTGCTTGGGAAGGCAGCGCTGCCAATTGCTCATCCGCCCACGCCCACGTGAATACGCCGTTGGTGAGGGTGGCAATAATGACAGCATCGGCTTCTAGTTTGGCTGATTCATCCACGAGGACGTGTCCGGTTTCCAAGTTAACTGGAATGTGGTTTTTCGCGGCTTCCGGGTAGTTCGCCGCAAACCACAAGGCGTGCTCAATCGCCAGGAAATAACCATCAGCAGCAATATCTTCAACCCGCCACTCGGATCGGCCGTGCTGCGGGGCAGAAATCGCTGAGATATGGCCGTCGAGGAAATCTACGGTGATATCCGTGCCGTCCTCATTAGCGGAACTTCCGCCATGTAGGCGCAGCCCGGTCCCAGCTTCCTCTATCTCCAGCCCGCGAGCGTGCGCGAAAGCAGCGACAGCACGCACTTCATCAATCTGGTCCAAGAGGGGATCCCCTATACCGGAAATCAGCACATTCTCAGTAGCTATTGATGCTGGTGCCGGCAGCACCGCGTGATTTTTTGCGGGTTTAGCCTGTGCGATGTCGACGGAGATGGCTGCCATATTCCCATCAGCTTGGTCACCAATCAAAATGGTATTGCCACCTTCAATGGCACGCGCTGCAGCCAACAATAACTCTGATGCCTGCGTTGAGCCATGCAGCTCGGCGATGTCCAGGCTGCGCTCGGCAGCCGTTGCCCAAGTCCAGGAAGCACCGTTGAGCACGGCTATCCGATGCCCCTTAACATCCACGGTGCCTTCGCCCGTATAAATCCGTACTTCGACAGGCACGTCTTCTGCATAGGCAGGTGCAGGGGAGCCCTCGCTTGCGGCGTTCTGGTCAGAAAAGTCTGCTTGGTCAGCACGGCCCTCCGTGGAGGCGATATCGCCCTGGAAGTTGATTTCGGTGCCGGTGACTTGTTTGAGCTGTCGCCAACATAAATCATGCGCGGTGGAAGCAAATAGTCCATCGGCGGCGAGTTCCGCAAGAGTTGTTGGAGGCATCAGGTTCATGAGGAGCAGTCTACTTGTCTGATTTATCCAATAGCCTTTTCATAGGCCGCAACGAGTGCTTCGGTTGATTCCCGCCAGGAATAGCGCTCTGCTTCCCCGCGTGCGGCATCACCCATCTGTGCACGGCGCTGCGGGTCTTGCAATAACCCAACGATGGCCTGCGCCCAATCTTCATCCGAGCCATTCTCGGCGATGAGATGACCAGTTTTTCCTTCATCGATGACAAAAGGAATGCCGCCGGCATTGGTGCCAATCACTGGTACTCCCGAGGCGAAAGATTCCAATGCTACTAGGCCGAGGGTTTCGGTTGCCGAAGGAAAGACGAAGACATCGCCACTGGCAAAAGCAGCTGCCAGCTCGTCACCGGATAGGTATCCAGTGAACGTGGTGAAGCTGTCATCGAATGAATTCTGCAGGGTCTCTAAATACGGGCCACCGCCCACGATGCCCAAGCGTGCGCCAGGAACGTGCGTGCGCACGATTCCCATGACGTTATTGAGCCGCTCCAGGTCTTTTTCACGCGAGATGCGCCCGATGTAGGTCACCAGCGGCGCATCCGGGCGATTATTGGTCAATAACGCGCGCGCAGCTGGCGTTGCCTTGGCTGGGTGATAGCCCACCGTGTCCACGGCCTTCGGCCACAGCTGGACGCGCTCAATGCCCATCTGCTCGGCTTTTTCAATCATGGGATCCGAGGTGCAGAGATTGACCTGCGCTTGATTATGCAGGTAACGAATCGCGCCAGTTGCCATCCCGCGGGTCCAGCCGATGCCTAAAGCCTCGACGTAGTCCGGCACATTGGTGTGATAGCTGCACACCAGGGGATAGGCATCACGCTTCGCAGCAAAAACACCTAGTGCAGCGGTCCAAATCGGGTTCACCGAGTGGATCACGTCTGGGTCAAAGTCGCGGATCTTCTTCCAAAAACGGATCGGCGGAAGACCAAACTTAATCTCCGGATATACCGGGAAAGACATCGATGGCAGCTTGAATACCTCAAACCCCGCATAACTTGCTGGTGGATTGCCCGGAGCAAAGATGAGGACTTCGTGTCCCATCTCTGCCAGCTGGTCCAAGGATCGAGTCAGACGCGTGACCACGCCATCGATTTTGGGCAGGAAAACTTCAGTGACTATCGCAATACGCACGGTGGATTATGCGCTTTCAGAAAGTCCTGCTTCTGCGTCTTGAGCATTGGAAGCCTGCGCTTCCTGCTCAGGAACGCCCGCCTTCTGCGCATTAGTCCACAAAGACTGCGCTGGAATCTTGGAACGATCCACGCGGCCGGCATACTTGCGGGCGACTTCTTCGACTTCCTGCAGCAGACCCTCAGACAGGGTGGTTGGCTCTAGCCCCAGATCCAAGAAGGTGTCATTGTGCACGTGCAATTCATTTTCAGCGGATTCCTTACGCGGATTAGGCACATAGGCCACCTCGGCATCAGAAATCTTGGCAATCAATTCTGCCAGGTCGCGCACGCGGTGGGTCTCCGTCATCTGGTTGATGATCTTGACGCGGTCACCCTGCGCTGGTGGGTTCGCCAAAGCCAATTCGATACAACGCACCATGTCGCGAATGTGAATAAACGCGCGAGTCTGGCCACCGGTGCCGTGCACGGTCATTGGGTAACCAATACCAGCCTGGATGAGGAATCGGTTGAGAACCGTGCCGTAGTCACCGTCATAATCAAAACGGTTAATCAGACGCTCATCCTTGATGGTCTGCTCAGTGTGGGTGCCCCAGATAATGCCCTGGTGCAAGTCAGTGATGCGGAGCTCATCATTCTTGGCGTAGTACGCAAAAAGGTGCTGATCCAGCACCTTGGTCATGTGATAGACCGAGCCTGGATTAGATGGGTAAAGAATGGACTGATCCACATGGCCACCTTCTGGGAGCTGGACCTGTACGTCCAAATAACCTTCCGGAATCTTCATGCCAGCGGTGCCATAGCCATAAACGCCCATGGTGCCCAGGTGCGCAATGTGGATGTCTAGGCCAGATTCCACAACGGCTGCGAGCAGGTTGTGGGTGGCGTTGGTGTTATTGTCCACGGTGTAGCGCTTATTGCGCGAGTTCTTCATGGAATAGGGCGCAGCGCGCTGTTCCGCAAAGTGCACAATTGCATCTGGGCGCTGGGATTCAATGAACTCCAGCAGGCCGTCATAATCATGTGCTACGTCGATATTGCTAAATCCAATGGTCTTGCCGGAAACTTCTTTCCAAGCAGCGATGCGGGTATCAATATCTGAAATCGGGGTCAAAGAGTCCGCACCGAGTTCTTTATCAATAGCGCGACGAGAAAGATTGTCGACGATGATGACGTCATGTCCTTTATCAGACAGGTACAACGAGGCAGGCCAGCCACAGAAACCATCGCCACCCAAAATCGCTACTTTCACTTTTAACTCCAATTAAATTCGCGGACAAGAAAACAGCACATTTTTGGAAAGTGCCCTTGGAACGACAATACCCCCGACTCCTACAGTTTTCCTGTTGGAGTCGGGGGTAAAGAGCTTTCTGTTAGTTATTTAATAGCCCTTAACTTGGTGAAAGTCTTGCGTATGAACGCTTCCTTTGCTTCCCGGGTTAATGATTTATCGGGGGATAGGTGGGAACGCTTATTGAGTTCCGTGGCCGTCCACACGATGGTTGCGCCACCGACCTGCAGATAGAGCGATAACTCGATTTCATCAACTTGTGGGTAGAGCTTGGCAAAAGCGCCGTGGAACTTTTCCAAAATCATCATGATGTCCTCATGACGGGGAACGGAGCGGCTGCGTGCCCCCATGTGTTCCTGGATTTGAAAAAGCGTGGCAATCGATCCGAACTCGCTGTCCTCATCAGTCAGGCCTTGTACAGCAATATCTTCGAAGACCTCCGTAATTGTCATATCACCCGAGTAGGCAGAGACGACGGGAAGAAATTCTTCAATGGTGTCCAAAGAGAACTGGAATATTGCTTCATCAACGCTGGTGAAGTAGTTGTGAAAGGTTCTAACAGAGACTCCTGATTCCTCAGCCACCAAAGAAATGGTCAGCCCCTCAAAGCCTTCGCGCAGGAGAATCCGAGCGGTGGCCTCCGAAATGGCACGACGTGTAGCGAGCTTCTTTGACTCCCTTAAACTAGCCATGCTCCGTCAACCTCCTTGGGTCCTGCTAGAACAGGACCCACTATTAATTGTGATCTTAGACTTTCACGGATTCGGTATCTGCTTCTTCAGACTTCTGCAATGCAGATTCATTGTCCATCAATGCAGTGCCCTCAATGTCCATATTCGGCAGAATCTTATCCAACCACTTCGGCAGCCACCAAGCTTTATCACCAAGCAGGAACATGGTGGCCGGGATGATCAGCATGCGGACGATGAAGGCATCGAAAGCCACGCCGACTGCGAGGGCAAAGCCCATGGTGCGGATGAATGGTTCATCGATAAGCATGAATGCTGCGAAGACGGAAATCATAATCAGTGCCGCGGCGGTGACCACACGCGCGCCATGCTTAAAGCCATTTGAGGTTGCATTGCCGGCGGTCTTGCCGTGGACATATCCCTCACGCATGCGGGTAACCAGGAAGACTTGGTAGTCCATGGCCAGACCGAAGGTGAGACCAATCAGCATGATAGGCAGGAAGGAAAGCAGTGGCTGGGTATCAGTGATGATGCCGAACATGCCTTCTTGGAAGATGCCCACGGTGATGCCGAATGCCGCGCCCATCGACAGTGCGAAGCCGGCTGCAGCAATCAGTGGGACCCAAATGGAGCGGAAGACCAAGAGCAGAACGATGAATGCCAGAACCAGAACGATCGCGATGTATGGAACCAGCACGTCATTGAGGCGCTCAGAGATGTCATCGAAGATGGGGGTGACACCGGTGATGCCGTAGGTGCCGCCGGTGTTTTCGGTGAATTCCGCCTGGTGGGAGCGCAGTGCTTCCAGGGTCTCGGTGGCTGCAGGATCAGTTGCGCCGGTCGATGGCGTAATCATGACCTGTGCGGCATCCATGTTGTCGGTGGTAGCCACGATTTGTGCGTTGACCACGCCGTCGGTTTCAGAGAATTCCTGAAGAATCTCCTGGAATGCGCCCATGCGATCTTGCTCAGCAACATCTGCGGCATCAACGAAAGCGATCATCGGTGCATTGCGGCCAGGGCCAAATGCGTCTTCGATCATGTCGTGGGACTCACGCTGTGGGGTGCCTTGCGCAGACATGGCATCCGTTGGCATTGCAAGCTGCATCTGGGCTGCTGGAATAGCGGCGATGCCCAGAACCAGGACGCCGCCGATGAGGGAGACGACTGGGTGCTTACGGATTTGGCGAACCCACTTGAGGCCCATGGTGGGCTTTTCATCTTCTGGGTCCGGAACCTTCGGACCTGGTACGCGGCCAGCGAAGAGCTTGGTGCCCAAAAGGCCCAGCAGCGCTGGGATGAAGGTCAATGCGACCAGCACGGCGATAGCCACAGTGACTGCTGCGGCAATAGCCATGGTGGATAGGAATGGAATACCAATGATGGTCAGTGCTGCCAGCGCAATGACCACGGTGGCGCCGGCGAAGACGACAGACGAGCCGGCGGTACCGGTTGCCATGCCCATCGCGTGCGCGCGGGTTTCCTTATCCATCTTCTTCAGCTCAGCTGCGAATTCCTTCGGTGTGAGGTCGTTGAGACCAGAGCTAGAAATGAGCTGGTTGCGGAAGCGCGCAACAATAAACAGTGCGTAGTCAATACCAACGGCCAAACCAATCATGGAGGCGAGCATTGGGGTCATTTCAGCAACTGAGTCCGTAAAGACGGTGGACAGCTGCACGCCAAGGATGCCGACGCCTACGCCGACGACTGCGGAAATCAGTGGCATGCCAGCGGCCACGAAGGAGCCGAAGGTAATCAGCAGTACGATGCCGGCGACAATCAGACCGATGAGCTCAGCGGTCATGTCGAGGCCTTCGCTCATGGTGGAGAAAGCATTGCCGGAGTACTTCGCGGTGAAGTCACCTTCATCAAATTCATTGACCAGGTTGGTAACGGCCTCGCGGTCCTCCGGTGCAATCTCAGTGACACCGTCGGCATCGAAAGTGACGGAGATAGTACCGGTGCGCTCATCCTCAGACAGTGGGGAGAGCGCCTGGATGTTTTCATCGATCTGCTCTTGTGGCATGCCCTGGGCAGCCATCTGCTCACCCATTTGCTGCTGCATGCCCATGGACGCCATCACTGGGTTCACGATGGCATCTTGGTCAGCGAGCACATCGGTGGCCTTGAGGTCTTCGATGAAAGCATCAACCTCAGCCATATTCTCCGGATCTGTCAGGGTCGTGCCTTCTGGAGCCTCGATAACAATGGTGCCGGTCGGCGCGTCCATGTAATCAGTGTCATCGCCGAAGCGCTCCGCCATCTCTTCCTGAGTGGTGGTGGAGTCCATCGGCGGCATGGCAAATGAGGGGTTGGCGGGTTTGGCGAACTGTGATGCCAAGCCGCCCATGGCGACCAGCAAGATGATCCAGAACGCGAGGAATGGCCACACTTTGGAATATGACCAGCGTCCTAGTCGATAAAGTACCTTCGACATAGTCCAGCTTTCTTTAGTTTAGAGAAGAACAGAATGAAACATTGTATAGTGTATGCAAGTTTGCATGGTGCGTGCAATTAATTGTGTAATACGCACTCAACGACCTTTTCTGTGATGGAACTTACGTGAACCGCGAAACCTACTCGCTATGTCAACCCTTTTCCGTGGTGCCGGTAAACTAGCCGCCATGCTTCATGCCGTCAGCTTCGCCCTGCTCGATTCCATCAACGCCTTACTTATTGGCGTCGTGGTCGCCTTGGGCATCATGCTGCCGCGCGGCAAGTACAAGAGCATTGTCCCGCTGCTCATTGCCGGCGACTGGTTTGGCGTCTTCGTGCTGTCGGTTATCTCCATGTTCATCTTCGACAGTTTGAAGCAATACGTCGATGCCTTCTTGGATTCCCCGCTTCTTGGTATCTTGCTGATCATTTTGGGTGCGGCCGGCATGGTGATGGCCTGGCGCTCGCGCCCGGGGGAGTCCAATGCGCTGGTGGATAAAATCCTCAAGCCGTTGCAAAAGCCCACGCCGTTGACTTTTCTCACCGGATTAATTTTGGGCCTTGCTCAATCAATTACCTCGGGCCCATTCTTTGCCGGGCTTTTGCACTTAGTGGCCGGTGGCTTCAATGCCTGGGTGCGCTATGGCGGTTTGGTTATCTATGCCAGCCTGGCGCTGTCCCTGCCCATCATTGTGGCTGCGTTCATCGGCTATGTTCGCACCAAGCCGCAATCGGCCGCGGGTCAGCTCTTTGCCCGGGCGCGCGATAATAAAGACCAGGTCTCCAAAGCTGGTGGCTACTTGGTCGGTGTCATTCTCATCGTGATGGGTATTTTGAATCTTTAATCAAAGCGCACGTCGTCGAGGCTCAAGGCCTGGCGGAGGTCTGCTTGGGATTTGGAGAATTCCACATACCTGGCGGCATGCGGGATAAATTTCTGTGATTCTTCAGCGCTTAATTCGCGGCGCACCTTCGCTGGAACACCCGCTGCCAGGCTGCGCGCTGGGATGTCTTGTCCCTCGAGCACGAGGGCTCCACCCGCAATGAGTGAGCCTGCGCCAATCCGCGAACGCGACAGTAAAGCTGCATGCATGCCGATGAGTGAACCTGCCTCGACGTAGGCGCCGTGCACCAGCGCCATGTGGCCGATGGTGACATCGTCTTCGAGCGTCGCAGGAGCATCCGCATCACAGTGAAAGACCGAGTTGTCCTGGATGTTGCAGCGCGCCCCGATGGTGATTTTTTTGGTGTCCCCACGCAAGACCACGCCATAAAATACCGAAGCATCCGGGCCGATTTCCACATCCCCGATAATCGTCGCATTTGGCGCAACCCACGCCGAGGAGTGAATCCTGGGTGTCTTTCCCTCGAAAGGCAAAATTAGAGGTGACATGGGCAATCTCCTTAAACTGAATTAGATGACCACGAAGGCGATCTGATTATTGATTTCATAGTCTCCGGACTGAGCCTCGAGCTTATTCGCAGTCTCAGTGCCAAGTGGGATGATCCAGCCCTTCTTTGGATCTTTGACGGGCAACGCTTCGCGGTCGGTGGGAACGAAGATGGCGGTGGTCTCACCTGCGCGCAGGCCAACAGGGGAATTGCCTTGAGCAATATCGATAACGCGGGCTACATCGTGGGCGGAAAGCTCAATGATGACCAGTGCCTCTGCCGTTGATACCGCAAGGTGCTCCACCATGTGGATTGGGATTTCACCAGTGGCGTGGGTGAGCTTCGGGCCCTTTTGGCTGGTGATTTTGTCCCATAGATCTTTAAATCCCATGTCTGCTAGCGTAGTCGAGAAAATCGAGCGCTAGCAGGCATGGGATTTAGCTACATGGAGCGTTATGGACGCTATGAAAAGTTTTACTCCTCAGCGAAGTTATGGCGAATAGTGGTGGTGGAATTATTGGTGGCATTGAAATAAGCCGGATAGCCGATGGAGAAGGTTGCCTCGATGGCTTCTTCGCGGCGGTTGGTGAGCTCGACGCTGACGAAATCAAAGGAATTATCAAAACGTGGGCATACGGCCATGAACGTGGCGCCCTCGCGCCGGGCGAGGCCGACGGCGATTGTAATTTCATGCTCGGTGGCTACGCGGGCCTTGTAGACCGGGTCTGCCTCTAGTGCGAATGCATATCCAGACCGGATACGCTTGCCGGTTTCGATGTTGAAGATGGTGAAATTGTCTGTAGAAAGATTGGCGGCGATGCGTGGGGCAAGTTCAATTGGTGCCGGAGCAACAATTGAAGAGGTGTGATGTGCCATACATTTATATGTAACACAGTTCACAATCTATGGCTAGGTGGGCTGAACATCTTCACAACGAAAGCATTCCTGCGTCAACTTCACTTCTTGTCTTTGTTGTCGGCTTTCACGTTAAGTACGCGCCTTACTTGCTTATTGCAGTTGGGAGCAGAGCGGCAGCTGCCCACACGGGCAACGGCGGCGTTAATAACTAGTATGGGGCGCTATGACCACTTCGTCTCAGCCTTCAAAGAATCTGCCCACCGACACCGGAATTGATGCCCATGACACCGCCGTAATTTTTGAAGGCGGCGGCATGCGCAATTCCTATACTGCGGCGTGCGTGAAGGAGCTGATTGACAATAACGTGGAATTCGGCTGGGTCGGGGGAGTATCAGCCGGGGCCTCGCACACGGTGAATTTCTTATCTTCGGATGCATTTCGTTCGGTGGAAAGCTTCGTGGATTTTGCCAAGAATCCCAGCTTCGGCGGTTTAAGCTCCATGCTGCGCGGTACCGGATATTTCAACGCGGAGTTCATTTATGAAAAATCCGCCGACCAGGACCTGCCTTTTGATTATGAGACGTTCGCGCACAATCCCGCGCAGATGAACCTCTCAGCGGTCAATGCCTTGACGGGGGAGACCGTGGTGTGGACGCGCGATGATATTAAGCAGGTGGAAGAACTGCTGGTGCGCGTGCGTGCCTCGTCTACCTTGCCGCTGATTATGCCTATGCGGCACATTGATGGCATTCCGTACGTTGACGGCGCCATGGGTGAATCCGGTGGGATCGTCATCGAGGAAGCGGAGAAAGCTGGGTTCAAGAAATTCCTCTTCGTGGGCACTAAACCCCGCGGCTTCGTGCGGCCAGAGGTTAAGCGCAAGGCGGGCCTGCGGGGCTTCTTTCGGAAGTACCCCGCGATTGCGGAAGCAATGATTGTCCGCCCGGCCCGCTATAACGCCTCGAAGCAGCGCCTGCTGGAATTGGAAAAACAAGGCAAGGCCCAACTGTTTTTCCCGGAGAATATGCAGGTCACTTCGACTGAAAGAAACGTGGCCAAGCTGCGCGCTAATTACCAGGCAGGCAAGGCGCAGATGTATACCGAGTGGCCCCAGTGGAAAGAGTTTCTTGCCCAGAGTTAGCCGCTGGCAAAAACTACAAAGCTAGGCGCATGAAGACGGCATCCTCTGCCGGATTATTGTTATAGCGCTCAATGTATTCAAAGCCCATGCGCTCATACATAGCGATGGCCGTGGCGAACTCCGGATCAGAATCCAAGTACATGTACTGATAGCCAGCGTCGCGGGCGGCATCGATCGTGGTTTCCACTAGGCGGCGCCCAAATCCGTGCCCGCGCCCGGATGGACGCACATAAACGCGCTTCATCTCCGCAGTGGTCTCATTTAACCGCTTGAACATTGAGCAGCCAACAGCCTTGCCATCAATAGTGGCCAGCCATAGGCGCTCATAATAGCCCGCCAGGTCAGTCAGTTCTGTGGTCACTCCTTGTGACTCGACTACTTTCTGCACCTTCTCTAAGTGTGGGTGCTCGGTGACCATCCACTCCAGGTACTCCTGGATGAGCTCTAGCACCTCGTCGGTGCGTCCGGCGTCGACTGCATCAATGATTACGGATGTTTTCTCGGACTTTTCCATGCTGCGAGTCTAACCGCTCACATGCAAAATCTATGAGGTGTAGCTGTCCAAGGTATAAGAAAACCGCACCAGCTATTAAGCAGATGCGGTTCAATTAGCGCTGAAACAATTATGCGGGTGGGGCTGGGGGATTAGTCGTCCCAATCATCATCCCAGTCATCCCAATCATCATCGTCCCAATCGTCATCGTCGTCATCATCCCAACGGTCATCCCAGTCATCCCAGTCGGAGATGATAGGCAGGTTAGGGATGGAAGAGCCAGGTGCAACGCCGCCGGCGAAACCGGTGATCGTGGCGAGAATCGACGCGATAATTGCTTGGATGTTCATGGTGTACTCCAATCAAGTAAGTGGTGCGAGGGTGGATGAAAAACATCCTGGGCGGTGTAGCTGGTGGCCACCGTGGTGCTACAAAAAGAACTATATGGTTTCCTTTAAGAAATTGGCAGGGATAAAAGCACAGAAACCACTATTTGTGCAGGTAGATCCCGCATTAAAGTTCCTTAATCTTGACGTCTTCGTCCTCTTAGTGAAGGAAAAAATCAGGTACTGTCAAGGCAATACAACGACATTTCAAAGGCAGTGAATTCAGGAGAGCGATGAAGAAGTCTAAGAATATGCCAATCAATCGCCTGGTCATCATTGGGCTTTTTATCATCGCCGTGGGCTGTGTGGTGGGCATCCTCAACGGCATGTACAACATGGGTAATATGGCCAATGCTGGTGAACCTATTGGCGCGCAGGCGGTAGAGGCGATGTCCTCGCGCGCAACCACCTACGGGCTAATCACGTTCGGCTGCCTGGTTATTGCAGGCCTCATGATGATCGCAGAGTGGCGCACCGACAAAGCAGCTTAGAGCCGCTCGCCGATGCGCCCTTCCCTTAACACTCAGTGGGGGATGCGGATTGACGTCTGTGGCTAGCCAGTCACTAGTCCGCCACCAGTGTTTCGATGGTGAGCTCTGGGTGCTCCTTTTCCACGAAGGCAAGCTTCCACTTATCGCCAAAGAGCGCGATGAGTTCTCCATCGTCGCGGGTGAAGATTTCCACACCGCGCTGGCGGCCTAATTCCGGTGCAGATTCGGCATCGGTACGTCGTGCGACGGAGTAAGGAATAGGCTCGGTGACTGTTTCGACGTTGTATTCCAGCTCCATGCGCGCCTGCATGACCTCGAACTGCATGGGGCCAACAGCGGCCATGACCGGTGCGGCATCGCCACGCAAGTCGTTGCGAAGAATCTGCACAACGCCCTCGGCAGAGAGCTGCTCCAGCCCCTTGCGGAAAGCCTTGTACTTGCCCAAAGACTGCGCGCGCAGAATACGGAATGCTTCCGGCGCGAACTGCGGCATCGGTGGGAATTGCACTTTCTTGCCCGCATAAATCGTGTCACCAGGCGCTAGCGAACCCGCATTGACCAGACCAACGATGTCGCCGGGGTAGGCCACATCCACGGTGTCACGGGTACGGCCGAAGACGGTCAGCGCATACTTCGTAGAGAAGGTACGCCCAGACTGCGCGTGGTTGACCTGCATGCCGCGCTCAAACTGACCGGAGACCACGCGCATAAAGGCCAGGTTATCGCGGTGCTTGCGGTCCATACCCGCCTGGACTTTGAAGACCACGCCGGCGAAGTCATCGGTGACCTCGCGGGTCTCATCAATCGCGGTGGTGGAGGTCTCAATCGCCTTCGTATCCGAATCGCGTGGGCGTGGTGCCGGCGCAATCGCGCATAGCGTGTCCAAAATCTGGTGCACACCAAAGTTCAACATCGCCGAAGCAAAAATCAGTGGTGAGGTCACGCAGGACTCAAAGAGCTCCTGGTCATGCACGGCGCCATCGGCAGCCAATAGCTCAGCCTCTTCAACCGCGGTGTCCCATGCGTCCTCTTCTTTGGCGGCGGCATCGGCAGGCGAAAAATGCTCTTCCGGCGCGATGGTGGAGCCACCCGCGGTGCGGATGAAGTGGATGTAATTATCGGCCTCACCATCATCATTGATGTGCGCCAAACCGCGGAAGTCACCCGCCATACCTACTGGCCAATACAAAGGCGTGGGTTGCAGCTCAATCTCATTAACAATCTCATCAACCAGCTCGAGTGGCTCGCGGCCGACGCGGTCCCACTTGTTGATTACCGTGACAATCGGCAAACCGCGCGCCTTACACACGCGGAAGAGCTTGAGGGTCTGCGGCTCCAGCCCCTTGGCGGCGTCAATCAGCATAACGGCCGCATCCACGGCGGTGAGCACGCGGTAGGTATCTTCAGAGAAGTCCGCGTGACCTGGGGTATCCACCAGGTTGATCATATAAGGCTCGCCCTCATGACCTTCTGGGGCATACTCAAATTGCAGCGCCGAGGAAGCAACGGAAATACCGCGGTCTTTTTCCATCTCCATCCAGTCAGAGACCGTGGACTTACGGCCCGACTTGCCGTGGACCGCGCCGGCCTCATTAATAATGTGCGCATGCAACGCCAATGCCTCAGTCAACGTGGACTTACCAGCGTCCGGGTGGGCAATGACGGCAAACGTACGGCGGCGGCGCGCCTCGGCAGCGATACTCATGTCTGATTAGTCTAGTGATACATCTAGCTCTTGCCCTAACTGGTCAAATATGATGCGGGCAAGCTCACGATCTTTATCACGCTTGCCTCCGCGGGAGATCTGATAAGGCTTGAGGTAAAACTCGCCCGATTGGTAGTGCACGCCTTTGGTGCCAGTCAATAGTTGCACGAGGCGCTCACCGCCCTGCGTGGCCGTGCCCATGCGCGCGGCAATGGGCCCGAAGTTATAAATCGCACCCATGATTGATTTTGAGGTCTTAGAAAAGTTCGTGGATAGCACGCCCGGGTGAAAAGCTACCGAGGAAATCTGATGATCATGCAGGTAGCGGCTGAGCAAGACATCGCCGAGCTTCGCGTTGCCATAGGCACGCAGCGGGGAGAATTTCTCAAAAGTATTGGGGTCTTCAACGTCAAAGCGGGAGAAGAGATTCGCCGCAATCGAGGACGTATTGACCACCACTGAGCCCGGATCGCGCAGCTGATCCTTCAGCAGCGCCGTCAAAAGATAAGGCGCGATGACATTAACCTGCCACGTGCGTTCATAGCCATCAACGGTGCGCACAGCGGTGTCGAAGAGTCCGCCGGCGTTATTGGCCAGGCCGGTGATGGGGCCGAGCTCTTGGAGCTTTTCCGCCAGTGCCCGCACTTGGTCTAGCTCGCCGAAATCAGCGATATGAAATTCGGTGCCCAGCTCACGAGCAACCGCGCGGGTCTTCTCGGGGCTGCGGCCAACAATGACCAAGCGGTCTTCAGGGCGCGTTGCGTGCAAGATGCGTGCCGCAGCAGCACCAAGGCCATCCGAAGCGCCAGTTATGACATAAGTTTGAGACATAGCAACTACTGTAAAGAGTCCTGCAGGCTAGAAATTGAAAGCGGGCTTAGCCTTTGCTGTGAATCGTATTTTGCGCCTTTGACAAGCCATTGATCACAATTTCCTTCGCGGCCTTCGCGGCTAGCGCGATGGCATCATCAAAGCCGGCACCAGCATTAACTGGGCCCAGGACATAACCGGGAATCGAGGATCCCTTCGGTGGGCGCGCAATGCCGATGCGCACGCGGACATAATCACGGGTGCCTAACTTCTCCGTCAAAGACTTCAGACCGTTATGCCCATTTTCATTACCGCCCAGCTTCAAGCGGATCTTATTTTCCGGCAGGTCTAGCTCATCATGCAGCACAATAATGTTCTCCGGTGCAATGCCAAGCTGCTCCGCCACGGGCGCGACCCCTTCGCCAGAGAGGTTCATAAATGTTGTCGAACGCGCCACGACCACGCTGTGTCCGTCAATATCTAATACGGCTGCCTGCAGCTTTGCGCCCTTGACCGGCTGCAGCAGGTCACCAGATTCCGCGAGCAGGTCATCAACCGCCATGTAACCCACATTGTGGCGGGTGGCAGCGTACTTCGTGCCCGGATTGCCCAAGCCAACAATAAGCCACTCGGCGCTGTCAGGTAGGACAGCGTACTTCGCTGCTGCCTTCGGAGTCGCCTTTTGCGTTGGGGAGGATTGACGGAAGCGGTCCAGCAAGTTCTTGAATAAATTCACAGTCCTAGTCTGACATATTGCCCGCGGCAATTTGGCATAGTGGGCTGGTATGAGCAGTGTTCTGGAATCTTTGTCTATCCCTATTCTTCCGGCGCCCATGGCGGGTGGGCCCACCACGCCGCAGGTGGTCAATGCCGCAGCCACAGCTGGCAGCCTGGGAACCTTGGCATGGGGCACGCTTTCAGCCGACAAAGCTAAAGCAGAGCTTGCCGATGTCACCACCGACCTCTTCGGCATCAACCTATTTGCCAAACAGCCAGAATTGGCTCGTGAGGCGATGCATGCCGCAGAAGCCATTGCGGAAGCGGAGGGCGTAGCGTTAACTCCAGCGGATTTCAGTAATGGGTGGGATGAAAAATTAGACATCGCGCTCACTGCAAATCCGCGCCCGCAGATGGTGTGGTCCATGTTCGGTACTTTCACTCCTGACGAAGTCGCGCGCCTACACGTCGCGGGCATCGAGGCGTGGACCACCGTGACCAATGAGGAAGAAGCCCGCGCAGCCCATGTCGTCGGCGTGGATGCTCTCTGCGTCCAAGCGCCTAGTGCCGGCGGACACCGTGGCGTGTGGGATCCCACTGCAGAACCAGACCAGCGCTCATTAGCAGAGCTCGTCCGCGCCATCGCAGGTATCACCGACCTGCCTTTAATTGCCGCCGGCGGATTGCGGGATGCCCACGATGTTCACGAAGCATTGTCTTTATCAGGCATAAAAGCCGTATCGTGTGGCTCGGCATTTTTGCTTAGCGATGAAGCAGGCACCAGCCTGGTCAACCGCGCACGCTTAGAAAGCGTGAGGGTAAAGAACGAGAAAGCAGGGGAGGCATCGGTCAGCACCCGTGCTTTCTCCGGACGCTACGCCCGCGGCCTAGCCACGCCGTACACCCGAGAGCATCCAGACAGCCCGGCTATCTACCCATATTTGAACCAGATTTTTTCCGCGCGCCGAGCTGCCGGTGATGAAGATGTTGCCTATTGTTTGGTCGGAATTGAGGCGCACCGCATATTCGGGGGTAGTGTGACCAGCGTTTTGAATGGTCTGTGGGAAAAGCAAAAATAGTTGTTGTTAGTATTTGTGGTTGATACCCCCATGGACGTTTAGATGAACGCACACAAAAGTGCTCACAATGCGCAAAGGAATGATTTCGTGACTGAGTCCGCACCTGAATTTGAGAACTGGAACGAGCGCGTCAAGGCCGCTCAAGAGATGATTCCACTCATCTACCAGCTGCACCGCAACAATAATGTTGTGACCTCCATTTTTGGTCGCCTGCTCGTGGGCGTTACTGACATTGACATCATCAAGTCACACCGTTACGCCCGCCGTCTCATCAACCGCGACCTCGGCACCGCAGAAACCCTTCCTATCCTGCGCGAACTGGTGAACATGAACCTGGGCACTGCGTCCATCGATATGGGTCGTTTGGCCGAAGGTTTCCGCGAAGCACAGACCGATGACCTGCGCGCATACCTGGAAGAAGAGCTTAAAGAAGTCGTTGGTGCGGCTACTGAGAATGAATCCCGCGACGTTGTGCTCTACGGCTTTGGCCGCATCGGCCGCCTGCTTGCGCGCATCCTGATTTCCCGCGAGGCAGCCTACGGTGGTGTGCGTCTGCGTGCCATCGTCGTCCGCAAGAAGGGTGATGAGGATATCATCAAGCGTGCGTCCCTGCTGCGCCGTGACTCCGTGCACGGTGCATTCAACGGCACCATTGAGGTCGATGAAGAAAATGAGGTCATCTGGGCAAATGGCACCAAGATCCAGATGATATACGCCAATGACCCAGCCGACATTGACTACACCTCCTACGGCATTGATAATGCGGTCCTGGTCGACAACACCGGTGTATGGCGCGACCGTGAGGGCCTGAGCCAGCACCTGAAGTCCAAGGGCATCTCCAATGTTCTTCTGACTGCACCAGGTAAGGGTGATGTGAAGAACATTGTCTACGGCATCAACCACGCTGATATGTCTGCAGAAGACCAGATTCTGTCCGCGGCATCTTGTACCACCAACGGCATCACCCCTGTGCTGAAGGTCATCAATGACCGCTATGGCGTTGTGCACGGCCACGTGGAAACCGCGCACTCTTTCACCAATGACCAGAACCTGATTGATAACTACCACAAGGGTGACCGCCGCGGCCGCGCTGCTGGTCTGAACATGGTTCTGACCGAGACCGGTGCTGCGAAGGCCGTGTCCAAGGCACTGCCTGAGTTTGAGGGCAAGCTGACCGGCAACGCAATCCGCGTTCCTACCCCAGATGTGTCCATGGCGGTACTGAACTTGGAGCTGTCCAAGGAAGTTGATGTGGATGAAGTCAATAACTTCCTGCGTGATGTCTCCCTGCACTCCAACCTTCGTCAGCAGATTTCTTACATCGCATCCCCTGAGGTCGTGTCCACCGACTTTGTCGGCTCCACCCACGCCGGTGTTGTAGACGGCCTGGCTACTATCGCTTCCGGCAAGCACCTGGTGCTCTATGTCTGGTACGACAATGAATTTGGCTACTCCAACCAGGTCATCCGCATTGTTGAAGACATCGCCGGCGCGCGTCCAAACGTGCTCCCTGAGCGCTTGGATCCTTCTGCGCTCTAAGCTTTAGCTAGATTCAATCCTCCAGCCGCCTCACCGACGTCGAGTGCCGCTGGAGGATTTTTGTGCCCATTCCCACAAGGGGATATCTCGGTATTGGGAACCAGTGGCGGTAAGGTGTGCACCATGAGCGACACCCCTAAAGAAGACACAGCCACATCAGCTATCAGATACCTGCCTGTCATCATCTGCGTGCTGGGCATGCTGGTTGCGCCCTACGTAGTCGCCATCGCTGCACCGGCCGCTGCCGCGGGCTGGGTAGTAATTGGAGTCTTCGCCGCTCTGACTGTGGCATGTGGTTTGTGGTTCGGTGCTGTCACCAAACCTACTTGGTGGTTTCCCGTCCTTATCGGGTTTGCCTTCATGCTGGCCAAAGCGCTGTATTTTCAAGACAACGTGACACTTTATGCTTTTGCTTTCGCAATCCTGGCGGGGATTGGCACCCTTCTTACTGGCGCTAATAAGTTAGAAGATGACGAGGCCGCAGAAGAAGCAGAAGACAAAGCCCATGAATTAGGCGAGGAGGCTTCTCGTGGAAACCTGGACGCTTAATCACCCAACCCTGGGGCGTATTGAGCTTCAGCGTGGCTATGATGCCGAGTTTGCAGAGCTTGATGACACCTGGCCCGAAGAAGCCAAAGAATACACGGATGTTCCAGTAGATGCTGGGATAAAACAGCGCCTCGAGGCTTTAAGCTCGAATCCGCCGGTACGTGGCCGGATTCTGCTCAACGGCAAAGTCTTGCACCGCCTGAGCACCATGAATAAAGGACGCTATGCGCTGAAAGATTCCGTTGAAGAGGACAAACTCACCACGGAAAATATTGGGCTGGATCGCAGCAAACCTCACCTGAAACTCACGACCAACTTATTCAATGATGTTTTAGAGCTCGAATATCGCAAGGGTAGTGAGATTGTACTTTTTGAGCCACCCGAAGGTAGCCGTGGTGAGAAGCGGCGTGAGGCCATGGAATCCAGCACGCTCAAACGCGTCGGTTTTCCGATTCTCGCCGGTTTAGGCAAAGGCGGCTGGGCGATTGCCGTCATACTTTTATCCCCGCTCATCTCCCGCCTGGTGCAGTGGATAGCGTCCTTCCTTCCGGATATTAATATCAGCCTGCCGGAGATGCCGGAATTGCCCAGCATCGAGCTTCCGACGCCGACACTGCCGCAGATCCAGCTGCCGACGATGAGCTTCAATTTTGACATTGACTTACCTGAAGCACCCGGGTGGGTGCTCTTTATGGCGGAGTACAGCAAGATTTGGGTTCCAGTACTCATAGGTATCGTGATCGGCCTGTTGGCGCTGCGTAATCACAAGAAGTCTGAGGAAACCAAGCGTGCGTGGCAAGAAAAGCAGCGCGCTGGGAGCACCGCGGCGGTGCCGGCTGGAAGCACCGAGCAAGCCACCCATGGTGAGACCGATGGAGATGCCGAGGAGGCATCGGAAAGAAAAGGCTCAGGCCCTAAACCACAGCGTTAGTGCGGAAGCGAAGCAACGGCACTAGCGGTGGCATGTGCAGTTGGGGCCACAGCCGCTAGTAGGTTCGCCATAGCGCGTGGTGTTTTCGATGTGCCCGAGGCCGTCGATCTCAATGCGCACGGTTTGGCCGTCCTGAATGAACTCATCACTCGCGAAGCCCACGCCCTCAGGGGTGCCGGTGACAATGACATCGCCTGGGTTAAGCGGATAAAGCGATGAGCAGAACTCAATGAGACGCGCAACAGAGAAAATCAGGTCATCGGTGTCATCATCTTGCTTGACCACGCCGTCCAGGGTGGTGCGCACGCGGGCATGATTACCGGGCGACCATTCATCGGCGGTGGTCAACCACGGCCCGAAACCGGCGGTGCGGTAGAAAGACTTACCAGCATGGAATTGGCTGGTTTGGCGTTGAATATCGCGCAGCGTGTAATCATTCATGATGGCATAGCCCGCCACATGTTCCAGCGCGTCTTGCTGGCTGATGCGGTGCGCCCGCTTGCCGATGACCACCGCCAACTCACCTTCATAATCCAGCTTCTTGGTGCCGTACTCAGGGATGAATACGTCATCATAAGGGCCGGTGAGCGCGTCCGCGAATTTAATAAAGAGGGTAGGGTGCTTGGGGAATTCGCGGTTCATTTCGCGGATATGCTTAGCGTAGTTGAGCCCGACGCAGATGATTTTTTCTGGAGTAGGCACAACTGGCGCGAGGTCTTCGGAGGCAAAGACAATGGGTTCGCCGGAAAGCTCGGCGGCTTTCGCCCAGTCGCCGCTGCGCAGCAGGGCACCTACGTCGTCGAAGTCCAGCTCAACGCCGGTGAGCATCGAGGAGCTCGAAAGTGAGGTCGGTTCACCCTCAATGCGCACGGCGGTGGTTCCAAAAGCAGTCTTTACGGTAGCCAGTCTCATACCGAACCACTCTAGTTGTTCAGCCGCGGCATCCGCTTATATTTGCTCAATGAGATCTGCGGCATCCGCGCAGATAATCGGCAATTCTTCCAATTCTTTGCGAGCAAAAGGCTTGAGCACATACGCACGCGGTTCCATACGTCCCGGTGGCCTGCCGATACCACATGAAAGCCGGTAATAATCCTTCGTTCCCAGCGCCTTGGTGGTATCACGCAGACCATTGTGCCCGTGGTCCCCACCGCCGAGGCGCAAGCGGACTTCGCCAAAGTCCATGTCCAATTCATCGTGGATGACCACGATGTTTTTCGCAGCAAACTTGAAATAGTTGCTGAGCGCTTTGACCGCGCCGCCGGAGACATTCATGAAGGTACGCGGCTTGGCAACAATCACCTTGCGGCCCGCAATGTTGAGCTCAGCGATATCAGCATTGGTGCGCTTATGAGCGGAGAACCTGCCGCCGTGACGTTCTACCAACTCGGTAGCGGCTTCGAAACCAATATTGTGCCGGGTCTTGTCATATTTTGGACCAGGGTTTCCTAGGCCCACCACCAATAATGCATCAGTTGTCATGATGTCCCATTAAAGCACAGCACCCCGCTGCGGCAACCTGATGGTTGCTCACAACGGGGTGGGAAGTGTGCTGCACGGCGGCAGCAAGCTCGCGGGAGCTTTAGAAAGCCGAATTACTTGGACTCAGACTCTGCGTCCTCAGCGGACTCAGCGCCAGCGTCTGCGCCGCCCTCTTCAGCAGCCTCAGCAGCTGCCTCGATCTCTTCGTCAACCTGTGGCTCGGAGATGGAAACGATTGGGGTCTCTGGGTCAGCAACCAGGGTGGTGCCCTCTGGCAGGGTGACGTCAGCAGCGGTAACAACGGTGCCGTCTTCCAAGCCCTCGATGGAAACAACGAGCTCGTCTGGAATGTTCAGTACGTCAGCTTCAACCATCAGAACGTCTGCGTCAGCAATCGACATCATGCCTGGTGCTGGCTCACCGGTCAGGGTGACAGGAACCTCAACCTCAACCTTCTCGCCACGCTTAATGGAGAGCAGGTCTAGGTGGTCCATGTCCAGGGTCAGGACGTTCTGGAAGATGTCCTTCACCATGGTCAGGTGCTGCTCGCCGTCGATCTCCAGCTCCAGAACAGCATTTGCGCCGTGGTAGCGGATCAGGGTGTGCAGTTCCAGGATTGGTGCTGCGAAGTGGATTGGCTCGGTGTTGGAACCGTAGATAACACCTGGAACCAGGCCTGCGCGACGCAGACGACGTGCGGCACCCTTGCCGAATTCATTACGAGCTTGTGCCTTAATTACTGGACGCTGTGCCATAGTAATTCTCCTTGAGATAAAATTTAAAAGTACTTGTTCAAGTCAGATCTAAAGGCGAAAGGCAATCTTTGCGACATGCAAAAAGCCTGCCAATGAATCTCGTCTTGGTCGAGTCATCGCAGGCGTGTGCATACTCATCGCGTCGATAACGGCTGTAAGCAACCACACTGTGAAGCAGCGCGGGAGGTTTACAAGGCCCTCGCCGAGACGCCATTAAACCTACCAGCTGCCATATGTGCAGTACAAATCACCGCTGAGAGTGATTACTCAGGCTTATCTTTAGTTTTTCAGGCCGGGGCTGTGTGGACTGTTCCGTCAGCACGGATTTTGGAGCAGTGAAGTCATCCGCATCGAAGTCCGAGTCCGCATCTGAGGACAGCTCCTCGACTGCCTCAGAGATAGCAGTCTTCTCCAGGTGCTTAGCGGAGAGGTTGGAGCCCAGGATTTCCTGGGAGAGCTGGCGGCGGTGTTCCGTGTTGAACTTCTGCTTTGGGTCCACCATGCGCAGCGCCAGGTCACGGATCTTATCGCGGTGCTTCATTTCCGTGGTCATCTCGGAGCGGCCACGGGTTAACCAGGTCCAAATCAGTACGACAATCTGATCAGCGCCAGGTAGCCAGTAATTGGGAAGACGAAGCCGACCAAGGTTGCAAAGTCCAGGAAGGACAAGATGAAGCCGACGATAACCAAGATGATCAGGGCCATGTGGAAGCGCTCTGGCTTCTTGGCCATCACGCGACGGGGAAAGGGAGTAGAAATTGCCCAGTGCGGTGGAGAAAATCATCACGTAAATGATAATTGAGGCAAAGGTTCCCAATGGTTGGCTAATTGACGTAATCAGGCTGAGTGTTGGTAGCGCGTCCTCGAATACGGTTTCTGAATTGAAGAGCATGGCGATGACCATCATTACCAGCAGGACACCAAAGAGCAGGCCACCGATGACGCCGCCGCGACCAGCGGTCTTGAGATCCAGTATGTCGCCGCCCATGATGATGCCCATGGAAATGCCGCCCATCATGGCGATACCAACATAGTTAAAGGTTGATACCCACCAATTTGGCAAGGTGGTGGCAACATTGTCATTAGCGAATTGGAAGGCGGCACCGATGTCCGTTGGCGGGGTGAAATAGGAGTGCACGGCCACAATAACCAGCAGCGCCACGATGAATGGGGTAATTGAACCCAGAATATTGGTGATCTTTTCTACGTTGAAGAAGCCACAAATAATCACTGCAGCTGCCATCAGAGCAGAGCCGAACCACAGTGGTACGCCAAATTGCTGGTTTAAGTTCGCGCCCGCACCGGCGAGCATGACAAAAGAAATACAGAATTGGGTAAAGGTAATCGTGTAATCAATAAACCGCGCCATGATCTTGGACGTCACGGACGTAAACACGCGGTCGTGGGAGGTGGCTTGGAAGTAGCTACCGTATTGCATCCCAATCATTGCGACTAGCGGCATCAGAGCCATGGCGATAATTGCACCGATAATGCCCCAGCCACTGAATGCGGCATAGTACTGCAGCATTTCCTGGCCCGAGGCAAAGCCCGCGCCCACGGTACAGCTGAAATAGGCTATGCCGAGAATGATCGCTTTTTCATGTTTCATACTCCAATAGTGTTTTTAAAAATGTGAGAAACCTATTAAAGAACCATGCACACGTGCGCCGAGCTTCAAGCACCGATTGCCTCTTCCTGCAACCAGGAGTGGAACTCTTAAGGCCGTAACCTGCATGAATTCAACAGAGCAATTATATGTGAAAGATGTGATCTAAAATCGAATAGAAAATCCAATTAATTGGCAGAAAACGTCAAATAATCTTTATCTTAAGCGTGACACTTCGGTTTACCAGCGGAATCGAATGTAACCTTACATAACTATTACAAGTGCTTCAGCGCTTCGCGCACAGAGAGTTTGACCAGGCCATGGTCACTTCCGGCAGGGCGCTGCGCAATGAAGTCGTTCACCCATTTTGGGTTATGTCGAGCATAATCACGCAGTGCCCACCCGATGGCTTTATTGATGAAGAATTCATCGGAGAAATCCGCATCCGCCCCGATATTGGCGTCAATCACATCGGCTAGAAGCACGGGATCGGTTTTCTCACCAAGGCTGAGCTGGCACAAGATAGCGATGCGCCGAGTCCAGAAATTCTCATCCACTGACCATTCGAGCATGCGCTCGCGAGCGGCGGCGGCATCGGCAAGCGAAAGCGCTGCAGCATTCCTAGTGGCCTCGCGCGGCAGGAGAGTGGTCCCAGCACACTTAGCCAGGTGGTCGACTGTATCCCACCAGGACTTGGTCTTCACCAGTACTTTGAGCTGGTCTAGATCGTGCAGGCTCAGCTTCTGCCGGCGCAGATGGTCGACCGCAACGTATTGGCATTCGCGCGCGGGATGAGCCCATAGCACCTGGACGAAATCCCAGTCCAGCTTCTTGCCAGACAGGATCGGCGCGACTGCCTGCTTGCGCGGGGTAGACGCGATGCCGAAGAACTCAAATTTCCCGCGCATGTAGGAGGACATGCCTTCGGCACGAGGGGAATTGGCAAGCACGCTTAAGGCGTTGACTGCCTCGGTGGCAGTAGGCGAGAGTGCGAGATCAAAAAAGCTACTCGGTGACATGGAAGGCATGGTCACCAGAGTAGCTTTGGGGCGAGGAAAATCTTAAGCGGACTCGAACAACGTGGTTACGGAGCCGTTCTCGAAAATCTCGTGGATGGTGCGGGCCAACAGTGGCGCGATGGACAGCACGGTCAGGTTGGACCAGCCCTCAGTGGACTGCGGCAAAGTATCGGTGGTGATGACCTCTTCCGCGCCGCACTCAGACAGGCGCTCACGCGCAGGGTCAGAGAAGACACCGTGGGTGGTGGCAATAACAACAGAGCGTGCGCCAGCCTCACGCAGGACACGAACAGCGCCGGCAATGGTGCCACCGGTGTCAATCATGTCATCGAGCAAGATGCAGTCGCGCCCCTCAATGTCACCAACCACGCGGTTAGACACGGTCTTATTCGCTTCAGTGGTGGAGCGGGTCTTGTGTACGAAAGCCAGTGGGGCATCGCCCAACTCATGTGCCCACTTCTCAGCAACCTTGACGCGGCCTGCATCAGGGGAGACCACGACGATATTGTCGGTGGAGTACTTGGACTTGATGTAATCAGTCAAGATTGGCATCGCGTGCATGTGGTCGACTGGGCCATCGAAGAAGCCCTGAATCTGATCGGTGTGCAGATCCACAGACACAATGCGGTCAGCGCCCGCAGCAGCCAGCAGGTCAGCAACCAGGCGCGCAGAAATTGGCTCGCGGCCCAGATGCTTCTTGTCTTGGCGGGCATAAGGGTAGAACGGCAGGATAGCCGTGATGCGCTTTGCGGAACCGCGCTTCAGCGCGTCAATCATGATGAGCTGTTCCATCAGCCACTTATTCAGCGGCTGGGTGTGGGACTGCAGCACGAAGCAGTCTGCGCCACGCACGGATTCATCGAAACGGATGAAGATTTCCCCGTTAGCAAAGTCGCGTGCAGTGGTAGGCACCAAATCGGTGCCCAGTTCCTTAGCCACAGCCTCACCCAGTTCTGGGTGGGCGCGGCCGGAGAACAGCATCATATTCTTGTGGCTATCAGAAATCTTGCCGGTCATAGCGGTCATTGACCTTTCATTGAGTGTGGAATGCTTGACGCTTCTAATTCAAGGAATGTAATCAAGAAAGAAAATCACCTTCAGAAATAATCTAGGTGATGACTCCTTAGAATTTAGACTAATTTTCTGGATTTACAGAATCATCAGCCGTTGAAGCCGTGCTTTCGCCTGCTGCAGCCTCTGCCGCATCAGCAGCTGGAGTACCCGGACGCTTCTTGGTGACCCAGCCTTCAATGTTGCGCTGCTTGCCGCCAGAAACAGCCAGTGCTCCTGGTGGAACGTCATCCTTGATGACGGTACCGGCACCGGAATATGCGCCATCGCCCACGTTCACCGGAGCGATGAACATGGTGTCAGAACCAGTGCGCACATGGCTGCCGATGGTCGTGTGGTGCTTATTCACACCGTCGTAGTTCACAAAGACCGAAGACGCACCGATGTTGGAGTGCTCACCCACGGTGGCATCGCCAATGTAGGTCAGGTGTGGCACCTTGGAGCCGCGGCCAATCTTGGCATTCTTCGCTTCCACGAAGCCGCCGAGCTTGCCGTCTTCGCCCACTTCGGTGTTCGGACGGATGAAGGTAAATGGGCCGACATTAGCGTTGGCGCCGATGACGGAGCTTTCGCCCTGGGTGCGAATAACCTTGGCGCCGCGGCCGACCTGCATGTTGGTCAAGGTGGTATCAGGACCGATGATAGCGTCATCTTCAATGGAGGTAGTACCCCAGAGCTGGGTGCCTGGGTGGATGGTGACATCGCGGCCGATGGTCACATCAACACCAATCCAGGTGGTCTGTGGGTCAATGACGTGCGCACCGCCGCGCATGGCATCTTCCACGATGCGGCGGTTAAGCTCACGACCTGCGGCAGCCAGCTGCACGCGGTCATTGACGCCTTCGAGCTCGCCGGCATCAGCAGCCACAAAAGCACCTACGCGGTGGCCGGCTTGGCGTGCGATTTCCAGCACGTCAGTGATGTAGAGCTCGCCCTGGGAATTATTAGAATCCAGCTTGCCCAGTGCATCACGCAGCACCTTGCCATCAAAGGCAAAAACGCCGGAGTTCACTTCATCAATAGCGTGTTGCTCCGCAGTGGCATCTTTGTGCTCCACAATCGCGGTGACCTCGCCGGATTCATTGCGCACAATGCGGCCGTAACCAGTGGGGTCATCCAGCTGGATGCTCAGCACGGTCACGGCGTTGCCTTCTGCCAGGTGAGTATCGCGCAGCTTGCCGATGGTTTCCGAGCGCAGCAGCGGCACATCACCATTGGTCACAATCACGGTGCCATCAAACTCCGGAATTGGCGCGAGGCCGCAGCCCACGGCATGGCCGGTGCCATTTTGCTCTTCCTGCACGGCCTGCAAAATGTCGCGGCCGAGCTCGCTGGCAACAGCGTCCACGGCAGGGGAGACCTGGTCGCGCTGGTGGCCGACCACGGCAACAATATGCTCAGGTTCGAGACCCGCAGCCGCATGCAGCGCATGGCTGAGCAGGGACCTACCTCCGATTTCATGCAGGGTCTTCTGCTTGGCGGACTTCATACGCGTACCGGCACCGGCTGCTAAAACAACAACGGCGCTTGGGGTGTGTGCTACCACGAGGTTAATACTCCTGACGTCAGGCTTTACTTATATCCGTTGCCAATCATAACGCCGCGGGCGCCAGGTCGCGCCAGAAACTCCTATTTAGATACCTCTTCTAGCCGCCCGGCGCGCCACACGCCGAGGAATCCGACGCCGGCAAGGAAGATGAGGGCCCAGGCATTGCCTGCTGATGCAATGATCGTTGATATCCCGCCCACCAGCAGCAATATGATCCCCATCAGGGTATTGCCGGCAGCGACATAGTGGGTGCGCTTGTCGCCTTCGGCCATGTCTGCGACATAAGTTTTGCGGGCTACCCGAATTCCGGTGTGCACGAGCTGGACGGCGAAAAATCCGAGCGGCAGAAGGTAGAAGTTGATTGCTGCGGGCAGAGTGGCCGCGGCCAGCACGATGAGAATGAGCAGCGTGGAAGCGAGTCCTGCGCTATAGGTCATGACTTTGCAGGAAGAGATATCAGACAGCTTGCCGGAGACGGTTCCACCGCACAGGGAGGCCAGTCCGGAGGCGAGCATGAATCCGGCCAGGCTGCCTAGGGAATCATTGCCCACAGTGTGTGCCAGCGTGACGATGAATGCTGTGGATAGTGCGGTAACCAGCATGAGCGCGCGGACAATCACGAAGTCACGGAACTGTTTATCCTGGCGAAATAGCGTCCAGGTATCCGTCCACCAGTGATTGGCCTCGCTCTGCTCGGGCTTTGCCGGAGCCTGCTGTCCAGCAGGCTCTGTAGGGGGTTCGGAGATGCCAGCAAAGACTAGAGCCGCCACCGCCCAGGCGACAGCGCCCACCAGCAGTAGGGCGATGATGCCTGTGCGGTCCAAGTCGCCCAGAAGCACAAGCAGACCGGCCACAATCAATGTGCTGATGCCGCCAACCGTGGTGGCGCGGCCGGTGACAGTGCCGCGCTTGCCCTTGGAAATAGTGCGGCCTTGCACGTCCTTGCCGGTGATGGAGCACAGTGCACGGCCGAGTGACAGTACGCCTAAGAGGACGAGGATGATGAGGCCGAGGAGGAGGCCATCGGCAAGCAATGCTGTGACCGCGATGGCCAATGCGGCCAAGGCTTGGATGCTGCTGCCGAGCATCCACAACCTTTTGCGCGAAGGGCTCTGAATAACCCACTGCGTCATGGCGGCCTGCGGGAGCATGGAGCCGGACTCGCGGATGGGCACGAGTAGGCCCGTTAAACCGGCGGGGACGCCTGCTGATTGAAAGAGCCAGGGCAGCACCGTCTTGGCGGCGACCAATTCATCGCCTAGGTTTTGCAATCCATTGGAGTAGACAAAACGGTGCGCATTGCGGGATTCAGCAGGCTTCATGAGCTTTAAGCTTAGACCCACCCCGGCAAATGGTTTAGCCGGCAATGCCGGTGATTTCATTGAGCTCGTAATCTAATTCCGCGGTCTGCTCGACCTCGCCGGTGGCGATGTCCACCACGTGCAGTCTCTGCGCGCCGGGCTCGGTGATATAAGCCTTGCCGTCCTGGGTGAAAATGGCCGGGCGTGGGTCCTGCCATTGCAAGGGCTCTTCCCATTCTTCGGTGACCGGCACGGTGCTGGTGATCTCACCGGTCTCGGGATCGATGATGCGCAGGTTGCCGTCGGTGCCCAATACGAGCGCTTCGCCTTCCGGGCCGCGAGCCAGAGAGCGGAAAGAATAGGACGCTTCGACATCGACGAGCTGAATATCCTCGGATTCAGTATTGATAAGCGCGATGCGCGTTGGGCGCTCGAGTTCAGCATCCTGGTCCACCTTATAATCGGCCAGCACCACCGGCGAGGCCTCAGAGCCGAATTGGTTTCCCATGCGGCCATAGTCATCTTCGGCATCAATCTTGGTGAAGTTGCCGTCCTTGAAGATGACGGTGCCGTCCTCGCAACCGAAGCTCAGGGCGCCATTATCGGCGGCAGCTTCGCCGTGCACGCCGGGGCACTCATCGATGCGCGCGGTCTCATTGCCTTCGGCGTCCACGGCAATAATCGATGAGCGCGCGTCTTCGGTGCCTTCGGTGTGCACCATGCCGCCATCGTCGAGTGCTACCGCAACACCGTGGTGCGGGGTGATTTCGGTGGTTGCTTCTACCTTGGCCACGCTCTCGTCCTCAGCGGCGTCCTTCAACGCCTCATTGTCGAGTTCCTGGATGCGGCCGTCGCCATCACTAAAGAGCAGGGTGCGCCCTGCGTGATTGACCACGTGGCCGGGCTTATCGCCCTCATAGGTGTGCTCGGTCAACAGTGGGGTGGTGGTGTACGAGTGCGAGTGGTCGCCGTGCGGCTCCGTCCACGCACCAGCATCCAGGACGCGGAAGCCGTCTGGCGTGCTCACGGCGACGGTGCGCCCATCGCCCAAGGGATTCAAGCGATTGAAACCTTCCAGCGGGATGTCCTCGATGACCTCCAAGGTCTCGGCGTTGAGCACCACGATGCCTCCGTCATAGGTGGCAACGAGGCGTGCCTCTGGGCTAGACACTTCGGCCGAAGTGCGGGCGCCAGCGGAATCTGATGATTGCGCCCTCGCATGGCTGCTTTCAGCAACTGGGGTGGCGGGTTGGGTCTCTTCAGCCTGTGAGCAGGCGGCAAGGGTGATGCCCGCGGTGATAGTAACGGCAGTGAGCAAGTATCTACGAGAAGTCACGTCGATGTGAACCTTTCCGAAAGGGGTAGTGGAAATTGTTGCCAATAAAAAGCTAGCCGGAAATCGCATTTAATGAAAAGGGTTTGCAATAAAACGTGATGTTTCTACCCCTATTTCGAATAAAACCCCACGGCGGTCGGGGGTGAGTATGGTTGCAGGATATGGAATCAGTGGACCCGACAATCGACATGCTCTATCGCAGTCTGGATCTCATCGGCGTGGTGCTTAATGGCATCATCGGTGGCACCATCGCCAGGCAGCGCCGCTTCGACATCATTGGTTTTATTTTCCTAGCGCTATTTTCCGCCACTGCTGGCGGCATGATTCGTGATATGCTCATTAGCGATGGCCCTGCCGCCGCCATCTCCGACCCGATGTATCTCATCCTCGCCTGCACCGGCGCGCTGGTGGCATTCCTGACGGACTTGAATGGCAAGGCCTGGGAAATCTTCCGGGTCCACGGCGATGCGATCATCCTCGGCGCCTGGTCGGTGACTGGCTGTGTGAAAGCGCTCGCGCATGACTTGCCGTGGATTGCATGTATCTTCATGGGCGTGCTGACCGCCGTGGGTGGCGGTATGGTCCGCGATGTTGCCTCCGGCCAAATACCCTCAGTCTTTGGAGGCAACCCGCTCTATGCCACCCCTGCGATTATTGCCTCCGGTGTCATGGTTATATTTCACGAGCTAGACCACGTGGCCTTGGGCATGCTGATTGCCCCCGGGATCGGAACCGGACTGGCAATTCTGGCGTACTGGTTCAAATGGGTCTTGCCGCGCGGCTTTGACAAGGCGCCGGTCAACTACACCGCCGCGCAGATGGCTGCTGCGGTCAAGAAAGCTGAGCGACGGGGCTTCAAACTTGGACGTGGCGGCAGCGGAACCAGTGGTGATGTTGAACAAGCCGAGGGCAAGAGCCTTAAAGATGGACGCGTGTGGCGTAGTTTGCGGCACCTGAAGCCCGGCACCAGCAAAGGTGGATCAGGAGGCGCATCGGGCGGCGCATCAGGTAAGGCCGCGCGGCGGTGGGCCAACCGAGAAGACGAATCCGGCCAAAAAGATTCCTAGGGTGCGAAGAAACCTCCCCGTGGACTGGTTAATGCCAGCTCACGGGGAGGTTATTTTTGCTTCCCCACCAGGACTCGAACCTAGAATGACGGTACCAAAAACCGTAGTGTTGCCGATTACACCATGGGGAATCATGGTGATGTGAAAAGCACATCGCTCATGTACGAAAAGTATCGTACCCGATTGCTCGCGGGGAGTTAAATCACCCTGGGTTAAGCCGCGGCGCGAGTAGTTAGGGGCGGGATTTGCCGCATGCACAAACCGGCTGAAAGCTCAGGTAGTTCAATAGTTGGCGGGGCATTCGATAAGCTGTAGCCATGGTGAGACAGAGGATGACTGGTAAACAGCGCCGTGAGCAGTTGATTTCTATCGGCCGCTCCGCGTTCGCGGAGCAAGGTTTTGATGGAACCAGCGTGGAAGACATCGCCGCGCGCGCCAGTGTGTCCAAACCAGTGGTCTATGAGCACTTCGGCGGCAAAGAGGGCCTCTATGCGGTGGTCGTGGACCGTGAAATGCAGGACCTGGAGCGCCGCGTCACCGAATCGATAGCCACCGGCACCTGGCGCGAGCGCATTGAGCAGGTAGCTATGGCACTGCTGACATACGTGGAGGAAGAAACCGATGGTTTCATGATTCTGGTGCGCGACCCCAGCTCCAAGCAGGACCGGGCATTCTCCACGCTCTTGAATACTGCGGTCAGCCAGGTGAGCCACATCCTGGGCACGGCGTTTAAGCACCGCGGCTTTGATGAAGAACTCGCCGTGCTTTATGCTCAGGCGCTCGTTGGCATGGTGTCCATGACCGCACAATGGTGGCTTGATGAGCGGCAGCCGGCGAAAGAAGTCGTCGCAGCGCACGTGGTCAACTTGTGTTGGAATGGCCTGTCTGATTTGGAGACCAGCCCGAAGCTCGGCTCCAAGAAACTGGTGTTTCCCGCAGAGACTGCTGGAAACACGGAACCCCCTGAGACGAACAAGCTAGAAGATACAGACGAGTAGAAGAGTAGAAGAAAGATACATGTCGCACACCCCGCCAATGCTCGCCGGGCTGCTTAAAGTAGCCGCATCTGATCCAAAGCTTAAAGGTCTGGTCAACAACGTTGGCCAGCAGAATCTGCACATCACGGGTATCGACCAGGCACGCCCGTGGGCGATTGGCGCACTCGCACACCATGCACCGGTCCTCGTGGTGACCGCCACTGGACGCGAAGCCGAAGACCTGACGGCGGAGCTGACCGCGATGCTGGGGGACAAGGTCGGTTTGTTCCCCGCGTGGGAGACGCTGCCGCATGAAAGGTTGAGTCCGGGTGCGGATATCATCGGCAAGCGTGCGCAGGTTTTGCACCAGCTGAATGAGGGGCGCTTGCAGGTCGTGGTCACCGCCGCGCGCGGCTATTCGCAGCCGATTTTGGAAAACGTGGTGGGCCGCGAGCCGGTCGTGCTGCGCGAAGAGGGCGAATATGACCTTGAGGAGGTCATTCGTGAGCTCGAATTCCGCGCTTATACGCGCGTGGACATGGTGGCTAAGCGCGGTGAGTTCGCCGTGCGAGGCGGCATCATTGACGTCTATCCCACCACCGTGGATTATCCGGTCCGCGTGGAATTTTGGGGCGATGAGGTCACCGATATCCGCAAGTTCTCCATCGCTGACCAGCGCACCATCCCCGAGATTGAAGTCGGCGTGGTGGAGATTTTCCCTGCGCGTGAGCTGCCGATCACGGACGCCATTGCGCAGCGCGCCGATACGCTCGCGGTAGAGCACCCGGGCAACCCGGCGCTGGTAGAGCTATTATCCAAGGTTGGCCAGCGCATGCCGGCAGAAGGCATGGAGGCGCTGTTGCCAGTGCTTTCCGATGCCAAGATGGTCCCCCTGGCCTCTTTCATGGCCGAGGAAACACACGTGCTTTTGGTGGCGCCGGAGAAAATCCGCACGCGTATTGCGGATTTGGAATCCACCGATAATGAGTTCATGGCCGCTGGCTGGGAAGCCGCAGCCATGGGCACGGATGGACCGATTGCGACGAAGGGACTAGACACCGAGGCCGCGAGCTACCGTTCCTATGAGTCCTTGGAAGTCACGTGTGAGAAACTCGGGCTGCCGCAGTGGACCTTTGCACCGACGGGCATGTTCATGGCCGATGAGGGCGAGACGCTGCCGCTGGATTTTGAGCCGGGGCCTGCGCCGCGCGGTGACATCAAAGAGATTGACGCAATGATGGCGCAGCTGCTCGCGCACACTCAAGCTGGTGGCCGCGCAGCCTTCATCGCGCCAGCCCACGGCGCTATCAAGCGCATGGTGGACCGCTTTGCCGAGAATGGCATCCCAGCGAAAGTCGCAACACCAGGCTGGCAGCCATCACCGGGTGAAATTACTCTCTACCAGGCGCTCAGTCATGCGGGCCTAGTTTTCCCAAAGGTGCGCAAGCACACCGATGCCGCGGCGCTGCCGCTAGTGGTTGTCACCGAAACTGACCTGACTGGTAACCGCGTGGGCGATATCGCGGGCGCGAAACGCCGCCCCGCTAAGCGACGCAACCGCGTGGATCCCCTGGCGCTGAAGCAGGGCGATTTTGTGGTGCATGAAACGCACGGCATCGGCAAGTTTTTGAAGATGGCCGAACGCACCATCCAGTCCGGTGATGAATCTTCCCGCCGCGAATACATCGTGCTCGAATACGCGCCATCCAAGCGCGGCCAACCCGCGGACCAGCTGTGGGTGCCCATGGATTCCTTGGACATGCTGTCCAAATACACCGGCGGCGAATCCCCACACCTGTCCAAGATGGGCGGCAGCGACTGGAAGAATACCAAAAAGAAGGCGCGCGCTGCCGTCCGCGAAATTGCGGGTGAGCTGGTAGAACTTTATGCCAAGCGCCAAGCCTCGCCAGGGCACCGCTTCCCGCCGGATACGCCATGGCAGATGGAGATGGAAGACGCGTTCCCGTATGTGGAAACCGAAGACCAGATGATGGCCATCGACGCGGTGAAAAATGACATGGAATCTGAGGTTCCCATGGATCGCGTCATCGTTGGCGATGTGGGCTATGGCAAAACCGAAGTGGCCGTGCGCGCGGCGTTTAAGGCCGTCCAAGACGGTAAGCAGGTTGCCGTGCTGGTTCCAACGACCCTGCTGGCGCAGCAGCACTATGACACATTCATCGAGCGCATGAGTGGTTTCCCCGTGGATATTCGCGTGCTCTCACGCTTTTCATCCACGAAAGAGTCTAAGGAGATCATCAAGGAGCTGGCTACGGGCAGCGTCGATATTGTCATCGGTACGCATCGGCTTTTGCAGACTGGTGTGCACTGGAAATCGCTCGGTCTGATCATCGTCGATGAGGAGCAGCGATTTGGCGTTGAACACAAGGAGCACATCAAGGCGCTCAAGGCTTCGGTGGACGTGCTGACCATGTCGGCGACACCGATTCCGCGCACCCTGGAGATGTCCATGGCGGGCATTCGCGAGATGTCCACCATTTTGACCCCGCCCGAGGACCGCCATCCGGTGCTAACCTACGTCGGCGCTTATGAAGATAAGCAGGTTGCAGCCGCGATCCGCCGTGAGCTGCTGCGCGATGGCCAGACTTTCTTCATTCACAACAAGGTTGCGGACATTGAAAAGAAGGCGCGTGAGCTGCGCGACCTTGTGCCTGAAGCTCGCGTGGTGGTTGCGCATGGTCAGATGAATGAGGAATTACTGGAAAAGACCGTTCAGGGTTTCTGGGACCGCGAATATGACGTGTTGGTGTGTACCACCATCGTGGAAACCGGCCTGGATATCGCCAATGCGAATACCTTGATTGTGGAAAATGCGCACCACATGGGCCTGAGTCAGCTGCACCAGCTGCGCGGGCGCGTGGGCCGTTCGCGCGAGCGCGGCTACGCCTACTTCCTGTACCCAAAGGGCGCGACGCTAACGGAAACCAGCTATGACCGCTTGGCCACCATCGCGCAAAATAATGACTTGGGCGCGGGCATGGCCGTGGCGATGAAGGACTTGGAAATGCGCGGTGCCGGCAATGTACTGGGCGCGCAGCAATCCGGCCACATCGCCGGCGTGGGCTTTGACCTCTATGTTCGCCTGGTGTCTGAGGCTGTCGATGCCTTCAAGGCGCTTGCGCGCGGAGAAATGCCCAAGGCGACCGACAATGGTCCGAAAGAAATCCGCATTGATCTGCCGGTGGATGCGCACATTCCGGAGACCTACATTAACTCCGAGCGCCTGCGTCTGGAGGTCTACCGCAAGCTGGCGGCCAGCCAGGACAACAAGGACCTGCGCCTGGCAGTGGAGGAGATGGAGGACCGCTACGGCCCGCTGCCGGAAGAAGTACACCGCCTGCTCGCCGTGGCGCGCCTGCGCCACCAAGCCCGCGCGGCCGGGGTCACCGATATCACCGTCCAGGGCACGCGCATCAAAGTGCACCCGGTGGACCTGCCGGATTCCAAGCAGGTGCGCCTCAAGCGCCTGTACCCGGGATCCAATTATCGTGCGGCGGCAAAGGCCATCCAGCTGTCCTTCCCGAAGGCCGGGCGCAATGTCACGTCGCCGAAGCTGCGTGACGTTGAGCTGCTGCAGTGGATGGCAGACTTCCTAGCGAAAATGTTTGACCTGGATAAGGTGGAGGTTACGGGTGAAAAGCCGCCGAAGAAGGCTAAGGGGAAGAACATTATTTCAGTGAGCACCTAGGTGGTTCGTTGAAAGAACTAACTGTGCCGGGGTATAGAATGCCACACCATGACTGTGCTATTGCTCGATGTTCGCTGGCCCACCATGATTCCTATGGAATGGGTGCATTCTTTGCAGGGGCCGGTGGCATTTAGCCCGGAAATCCCAGTCAAGGCACGGTGGAATATTAATTCGCTGCTGTCAGAATCTGGGACACCGGGCGAGGTCTATGTCGCCTTCGATGAGGACGCGCCAGAGGTCACCGCGCGCATTGCGGCGGGCGAGAAAGTCCTGGAGGTGCCTTCGCGTACCGATGCCGTCTTCAAAGCCCAGCAGGTCATGGAGCGCGCGGTGGCACTCGGGGAGTGGGAACGCAGCCACAATCACCAAACGCTTTTGCCTTATCTACGTGAGGAAGCAGAAGAATTCGCCGAGGCAGTCACCACCGGGGCGGGGGATGAGAGCATCAAGAAAGAGCTTGCCGATGTTTTCCTGCAAGTCTTATTCCACGCCGAAATAGCCTCCCGACGCGGTGCATTTTCGATGGATGATGTGGCGCAGGCGTTCATCGATAAGCTACGCTCCCGCGCGCCTTATCTCTTTGACGGGACCACTTTTGTGGTGGATATGGAAACCCAAGACCGCCTGTGGAAAGAGGGCAAGCGCGCGGAGCTGGATAACTAGTTTTCTAGTTTTCGCCTGCGACAGCCTGGCTGGACATTTCAAAGATCTGCGGGCCAAAGTCATTAAGCAAGGTGTTGAGCTGGCTGGAGCCGAATGGAGTTTCTGGATCTGCCTTCACGATTCCGCACTCCAGCGCACGGTCCGCGAATTGGCCGGTGTAGCGAGTGACTGCCAGGTTGGTCAAGTCAGTCGGGTTGCCGGTGGTGCCGTTGAGCTGACGCAGGTTCTGAACCAGCTGATTGCGGGTGGTTTCCTTGTTGTAGACACGGCCATTATTGGTGGCGTTCAAACCATCGAGAGCACCGCGTACCTGGGAGCAGGAAGCATTGGAGATGACCCCGGTGGCGATCTTGTCAATGTCGGAGAAATTTTGCGCCGAAGCACCAGTCATGGCGCCGACGCCGATGAGGCCAGCGAGTGCAGTAGAAGCAAGAATGCGTGAAATTTTCATAGTCGAACCTCTTAAATGAGTTTTGGGAGCAAACTAGAGCCAAAGAACGTTAGTGAGCATATCCCAGGCTGTGACGCCTGTCTATTAAAGTAATGAAATTGTCATAATCTTGCGGTGTGAGAGGACGGGGCGCTGTGGCTTTCTTGGATCACAGGGTGGCTCTGTACAATGCGCGGGGTGGATAACTCGACTCGACGAAAAGCATTAGGCGGCTGCGGATGCGCAACTGTCCTTATTGTCATACTCGTCGGGTCCTTCCTTTTATGGGCCGTGTCCTCCTACTTTTCTAATTTTGGCCATGACTCTGCTTCGCCCCGGCGCACCCTGCAACCGGTGCCGGAAGATGTGCCGCCCACGGCGCCGGCAGAGGTTGCTGAGATCGACGTCAACGCCGCCGGACGTACCGCCGACCGGCTGACCTATTGGGCAGAAGACTTGGCGGCCCAAACCGAGATCGATCCACAAGCGCTGCGCGCCTATGGCAACGCCGAGCTAATCGCTCGGCAAGCCTGGCCAGCCTGCAACCTGCGCTGGAATACCTTGGCCGGTATCGGATGGGTTGAAACCCGGCACGGCACCTATAACGGCAACTTCTTCCGTCCCTCCCACCTGGATGAAAATGGCTACGCCACCCCAGCGATCATCGGCATTCCGCTCAACGGCTCTAACAACACCGCCGAAATCCGCGATACCGACGACGGCGAATTCGACAATGACACCGAGTTCGACCGCGCAGTTGGACCCATGCAATTCATTCCTGAGTCCTGGCAGCGCTATGGCCTTGATGCCAACGGTGACGACTACGCCGACCCGCAACAAATCGACGATGCCGCCCTCGGCGCCGCCAAGCTGCTCTGCTCGAGCGACCGCGACCTAAACACCGAGCAAGGCTGGCTCGATGCCATCTATTCCTATAATTATTCGCAGGACTATGTCTCCCGCGTTGCTAATGCCGCGAACTCCTATGCGATCGGCCAACCCGCAACCTCATAAGTGATTTTTGCGTGTGAAATAAACCTCAACTTCTCCCTTCGGCGCACGCCTTGGCAGGGGTCTGGAAGAATGGCGCTGAGGTCTGCACGACAAACGCGGTAGGCTATAGCCTGCGTGACGTTGAGCATGATCAGCGCAGCATATTAAAAGCTAGTGAAACTAGGAGTGAAATCGGATATGGCCGACATTTTGCACGTATTTGCCCGTGAGATCATGGACTCTCGTGGCAACCCAACTGTCGAAGCAGAAGTATTCTTGGATGACGGCGCCAACGGCACCGCAGGCGTTCCTTCCGGTGCATCCACCGGTGTGCACGAGGCCCACGAGCTGCGCGACGGCGGCGACCGCTACAAGGGCAAGGGCGTGCGCAAGGCAGTAGAGAATGTCAACGAGGAAATCGCTGATGAACTCGTCGGCTTCGAGGCTGATGACCAGCGCCTCATCGACCAGGCCATGATCGCTCTGGACGGAACCGAAAACAAGTCCCGCTTGGGTGCAAACGCCATTCTGGGCGTATCCATCGCAGTAGCTAAGGCAGCCGCGCAGTCCGCTGGCCTGCCTTTGTACCGCTACATCGGCGGCCCAAACGCTCACGTCCTGCCAGTGCCAATGATGAACATCCTCAACGGTGGCGCACACGCGGACTCCGGCGTTGACGTGCAGGAATTCATGATCGCCCCAATCGGCGCAGAGACCTTCTCCGAGGCCCTGCAGATGGGCGCTGAGGTCTACCACACCCTCAAGTCCGTCATCAAGGAAAAGGGCCTGTCCACCGGCCTGGGCGATGAGGGCGGCTTCGCTCCATCCGTCGACTCCACCAAGGCAGCGCTCGATCTGATCGTTGAAGCGGTTGAGAAGTCCGGCTACAAGCTCGGCGACGACGTCGCTTTGGCCCTCGACGTTGCTTCCTCCGAGTTCTACAAGGACGGCAAGTACCACTTCGAAGGCGGCGAGCACACCGCGGAAGAGATGTCCAAGGTCTACTCCGAGCTAATCAACCAGTACCCAATCGTCTCCATCGAGGATCCACTGGATGAGGATGACTGGGAAGGCTACACCGCACTGATGGCCGAGGTCGGTGACAAGGTTCAGATCGTCGGCGATGACCTCTTTGCTACCAACCCAGCGCGCCTGCAGCAGGGTATTGATGCGAAGGCAGCTAACGCGCTGCTGGTCAAGGTCAATCAGATCGGCACCCTGTCCGAAACCTTCGACGCTGTTGACCTTGCTCACCGCAATGGTTTCCGCACCATGATGTCCCACCGCTCCGGCGAGACCGAGGACACCACCATCGCGGACCTGGCAGTAGCCCTGGGCTGTGGTCAGATCAAGACTGGTGCACCAGCTCGCTCCGAGCGCGTTGCAAAGTACAACCAGCTCATCCGCATTGAGCAAGAGCTTGACGATGCCGCCGTTTACGCCGGCCGCGCAGCGTTCCCACGCTTCAAGAAGTAATACTTTGGCCCATGGCGGCAATAGCCTAAAGGTTGTCGCCGCAATGGGTTGTAGTATCCGGCTCCGCAGCTTCAAGTCAGCCCGACTTGGGGTAGCGGGGCCGGCGTCGTTTTCCTCAGCACCTGGCAATTTAATGAGGATTTCCCTTATGTCACGCGTGCCACACGAGTTCGCCCGCGTACCGCGCTAGGATGAGAAACCTATGGCTAGCAAGAAACAGCAAAATCCTAAGAAGTCCCGGACCACCGTTCCAGTGGCTTCTCGTGCTGCCGACCGCAAAGCCGCAACCACACCGAAGCCCGCTCTAGCTGGTAGCGGAGCCGGCCGCGACCGACTCGATATGGTCGGCTTCGGCGTGCTCGTCCTTGTCTCTCTGCTGATTCTTGCCGTTATTGCCGTCCCGCTGCGAAACTATTACCAAGGCCGCACCGAGATAGCGCGCCTCAATGAATCCATCATCGCCAAGCAGGATGAAAAAGAATATCTCCTCTCTGAAATCGAAAAGTACGAGAGCGATGCCTACATCGAGCAAGAAGCCCGCCGCCGTCTTGGCGTTATTGATGAGGGAGAGGTTGCCTTCCGCATCCTCGATCCGGACATCACTTCCGGCGACACCATGACCACCGATGAGCAAGAAATTGAAGAAAGCCGCGATTGGTATCAGGTCCTCTGGGATTCGGTGGCTGAAGAACCAGATGCTGATGATTCACTCCTCGGCGAAGACCCCGCCGGAGACCCAGCCGCTGAAGATGGCTCAGCTGATGGTGCAGGCGAAGGCTCAGGTGACGCCCCTGCAGTAGAAGCCCCCGAGGGCCAGCAGCCTGCTGATGGCACCGGTGAAGGCGAGAACCCAGAAGATCCCGATGCTCCAGTTGGCAATGTGGTGGAAGAAGACCAAGACGCCGAGTCCCCAATGGGTGAAATGCCTCCGGGCGAAGTCCCATCCGGCTAGTAGCAGCTGATCTGTGAACCACGGGCCATGTGTCCAAGCGCAGTGCCGTTGCCGCTATTGGCCCGCAAAACCTAGGAAACACCCGTAGGCAGGCGAAACAACGCCTGCCTCGAGGTACTGGTTTGTAGGTTAGGAAGCCTTGCGGCTATCTCTCATTTCGGCACCGATATCGAATAGTGCCCCTGAATCGTGGACATTGTCAGGCGGCCCCGCCATGTTTCTGGGCGGCGGACCTGCATCATCATCGGGCCCTCGAGCAGATTTCTCCTGCGCCCGTCTCCTATAGTGGGCTGCCGCGGATTCTTCAGCCGTCGTGGATTCATTGAAAATTAGTCCGTCTTCACCGGGCATGCGTTTACCGACTCTGCCAGACTCTGGGTCTCGCTCAGAGTGCCCCATTCCATTGTGGAAGTCATGGTTGTCGTTGTTATCCATGTGGTGTCTTCTACACAGTAGGGTGAGATTCGCGATATCGGTCGCACCACCATGTTGCCAGGCCACTAGATGGTGAACATCTGTTTCTGACATCGGGGTGTTGCATCCCGGTCCCGTGCAGCAGAGTTCTGCGGCAAAGAGTGCCAGCTTTTGTGCGAAAGACGCTGTTCTCTTTGATCTTCCCAGCGCTAGTGGTTGGAAACTCTCGGGGTCGAGGATTGCCAGATAGTCGCTGGCTCCTTCTCCCAGCCTCACTAGGTCCATCAAGTTGAGAGTGTGCCCGGTATCGGTCTTGAACTCAGCGTCGGGGGTGAGGTTCTCGAGCTCATCCAGCGCTGCTGAGAGCACGATGGAGCCAAGTCCTGACTTGGGGTCCTTGCCTTCAATGTACTGCGAGCACACTTCCATCAGCTGGTCGTGGCGACGCTGCGGGAATGAGCGGTTATCTTCCTCTGGTGGCAAGTTAGGGCCACCAGGGCGCTGCGCGGGTGCCAATACCTTGGACAGTAGAGCTGCGCCCACTGCGTCGGTGCTCATCTTGATGTGCACGGTGCCGTCAGCATCAGGCTCGCTCATCCAGAAGTAGCGCTTGCGGGTTGCTGCGAAGGGGTCCTTGCTGCCATTAGGCATAGTTCCCTTAATGTTGGCGTTCTTGACTTGCTTTCGCAGCCACTTGCGCAAGTCCTCAGGGGAGCGGTTCTTGGATTCCGCCATCGCCATGGTGCGAAGCTCCTGCGGGCCAGGCTGCGCATACTTGTTGAGGTTTCGAAGTTCCTGTTCAATAATCTTGGCAATCTCAGCGGACGCTGCTTCCTCAGCCATCTGACGTCGGCGTTCTTCTTGCGCCTTGCGCTCGCGCTCGGCTCGTCGTTCAGCTTCTTCCTGCGCTGCTTGCTGCTTGCGGCGCGCCTCGGCTTCTGCCTCTTCTTTCTTTCGACGTGCTTCTTCTTCAGCCTCGCGGCGTTGACGCTCCTGCTCTTCCTCGCTCAAAGTTGGGTCGGGTTCGGGGATGTCTTCGGGCTCGATTGGCTCGGTGGGTTCGTCCTGGGGCTGTGGCTCAGCATTGAGTTGCTCGTACAAGCTTTGGCCGATTGCCAAGCGCTGAGCAGCCTCCGCCCGAGTTAACCCGAGGGTCTTCGTCAGATAATCGCTAGAACGGGCAGAACCCACGAGCCGTCCGGCGTGGTCTCGTTCTGCGATGAACGCAAATGCGGCATCGATGAGCGTCTTGCGCTTCAGTATTTCTTCCAGCTTTTCGAAGTGCGTGTGAACTTGGTGAAAATCAAGCTGCTCGACGTCAATGACTTCGGCGCAGATGCTTTCGAAAGAGAAGATAAGCGAGTCAATTGCTTCTTTGATGATGTCTATTTTCGAACAATTGCTGCTGACGCTCATGGTCTACCCTCCCTCCGATTTCCTAGTGTTCTAACTTCACTGCCCTCAACTATAGCCCAGAAACCCGCCCCCGCGAGGCTCGTTATCGAACTGTTATTCGAGTCTTAAAAGGTCTAAACCACAGGCAGAACCCTTTTTCTATGTAGATAAATGTTCGAATATTTTACTCAAGGGCTAGAACTTTCCCATCCCATGCGAGTGCATAGTTAGTCCGACTTCCTGCCTCATGGAATAATGGCGGCATGACCGTATCTGACGCAGATCTCGCAATTGTTTCCGAGCAGCTTGGCCGCACCCCGCGCGGGGTTGTCGCTATCGCATACCGCACCCCAGATGAGCAGCCGGCCGTTATTAAGACTGCTCCTAAGCTGCCGGACGGCACTCCATTTCCAACGTTGTACTACCTCACGGACCCTCGGCTGACCGCTGAGGCATCCCGCCTCGAGGTAGCGCACGTCATGAAATGGATGGAATCTCGTCTGGCTGAAAGTGAAGAGTTGCAGGCGGATTACCAGAAGGCTCATGAGCACTTCCTGAAGGAACGTAATGCCATGGAAGATCTGGGTACAGAGTTTTCCGGTGGCGGCATGCCGGACCGTGTGAAGTGCCTGCATGTGCTCATTGCGTACGCGCTGGCAGAAGGCCCAGACCACTTCCGTTTCGGTACTGAAGCCGTCGCTTTGGCTGCGGACCATGGTAAGCTGCGCGGGTCAGCCCTCCCGCAGGATTGGCCAACGATCGAAGAGCTAGGAATTAGCCTGGACCAGTTTGATTTTTCTAATGCCTAAAGTGGGGGAGTATTAAGCATGACCCGTGTAGCAGCCGTGGATTGCGGCACCAACTCTATTCGGCTTCTCATCTCTGATGTTCGCCCAGGCGGCGAGGTGCGCGACGTGCACCGCTCAATGGAGATTGTGCGCCTTGGCCAAGGCGTTGATGCGCATGGTGAGTTTCACCCAGATGCCATCGAGCGCACCCGCGTTGCGCTAACCAAGTACGTCCAGCAGATGAAGTTTGAAGGCGTCACGCGCGTGCGCATGGTCGCGACATCCGCAACTCGCGATGTGAGCAATGCCGATGACTTCTTCGAAATGACTGCCGAGCTGCTGGGCGAGATTCAGCAGGGTGCTCGCGCAGAAGTTATTTCTGGGGAAGAGGAAGCACTGCTGTCCTTCCAAGGTGCCGTGGGTGATCTCTCCAAAGACCGCAGTCCATACTGCGTCATTGACTTGGGTGGCGGCTCCACTGAGTTCATTGTCGGAGACTCCGAAGGTGAGATTCGGGGCGCGCATTCAGCGCGTATGGGGTGTGTGCGTCTTACTGAACGCATGATGCCTTCCGATCCACCAAGTGAAACTGAGATTGAAATCGCACAGGATTACGTCTCGGAGCGTATGGAAGAAGTAGAGAAGATCGTTCCGATCGGTGACGTAAAGACGTTCGTCGGCTGCGCTGGCACTTTCACTACTTTGTCTGCGTTGGCCCAGGGTCTGGAGCGCTATGACGCCGAGTTGATTCACGGCTCTGTCCTGCGCTTTGATGCCCTGCGCGTGCTCACTAAACAGCTGATCGCAGAGTCCGCCGAGGCACGTGCCTTAAACCCGGTCATTCATCCAGGCCGCGCCGATGTCATCGGTGGCGGGAGCGTCGCCGTAGAAGGCATCATGAAAATGATCGAGCGCAACAATGACGCGAATTCTTTCTACATCAGCGAGAAAGACATCCTGGACGGTATTATCGCTGGCATCGTCGCAGACATGTACGCCTAAACCACCCCAATTACCGCTTTCGCTTTATCGTTTTATAAACTGTGTCAGTGCTTCAAGGTAACTTTTAGCACTGTGCACCGCTCGCCCCCATAGCCCAATGGCAGAGGCAGTTGACTTAAAATCAATTCAGTGTCGGTTCGAGTCCGACTGGGGGCACAAAAGGCCAGGTCAGGAATTCTCTGACCTGGTCAATTTGCTTGAAGCCAGGTTGCGGTAAAGCGCATTGAGCATTGCTTGCCGATGCCCTACCTGCCCCTCACAGCATTCATTCAGAATTTCCTTGCTCTAGTTCAATGATTTTTCCGGTGAACTACTGGAATTCTCGGGGCGGCTTTAAAGAAATTTCTGAGTATCTATCGGGGTAAGCGCCTTATAGTCATTTGCATGAGTTCAGAACAACAGACCTTTGAAGGTCGTAAACTAGACCGTCCGCATGAAGATATTGAGGACCAAGGACTAGCCTTTGACATCCGAACGCTGCTATCGCGCAGAAAGATGCTCGCGGGTCTAGGCATCGGTGTCGGCAGCGCCGCGTTGGTGGCGTGTGGTGTGAAGGGTGAGGGGGCATCGGCAAGCGCTACGAGCACATCGGCAAGTGCTACCAGCACGACCACCGCGGCAAATGACCTTTCCGGCCAAACCTTGGAAGAAATGGCGGGGGAGACTGCCGGACCATACCCGGGCGACGGCTCCAATGGGCCGGACGTCTTGGAAGAGGCCGGAATCGAACGACGCGACCTGACATCCAGCATCGACGGCGGGGAAACCGTCACGGGCACGGCAATGTCCATCACCTTGAGCTTGGTTGATATCACTAATGACAACCAGCCTATGACCAATGCCGCCGTGTATTTGTGGCATTGTGACGCGCAAGGCCGCTACTCCATGTACTCCGATGGTGTAACTGATCAAACCTGGCTGCGCGGCGTACAGGTCTCTGACTCCAATGGACAGGTCACCTTCGACTCCATCGTTCCGGGCTGCTATACCGGCCGCTACCCGCACCTGCACTTCGAAGTGTTTACAAGCATTGATGACATTACGGATGCCACCAATGCGGTGCTGACTTCACAGATTGTCGTACCCGAATCCGTGACCGCCGAGCCCTATAAATTGGCCGAATATGACGGCTCTTCGGCAAACCTTGCGCAAGTGACGCTGGAATCTGACAACATTTTCTCTGACAGCGCAGAGGAACAAACCCCGGATGTCGTGGGCAATGCGACCGAGGGCTTCTCGTTGGCTATTCTCGTGCCCGTTGACCCGACAACCAAGAGTGAATCGGGCAGCATGTCCGGCGGTGGAGCACCTGGCGGGATGCCTGGCGGGACACCTGGTGGAGAGCCTCCAGCAGGTCCAGGTGGGGGAATGGCGCCACCGTCCAACTAATACTCAATAGCGACGAGAAATATTGGTGACATGGGAACTTCTCTGGGAGCTTGGGCGTTGATCCAAATGTAGAAGAAAGACAAAAGTATTGAGAAAGGATCGGGGATTTCCTTGCGCTCCAGCAACCCGGTAATGAATTCGCTGTCTAATAGCAGCTCGCCCTACCAATCTGACTACGGTTACTCCCAGACCAGCACCGCCGACTACTCCGGTGAGCAGGTAAAGGCAGCTCGCCCAATGACAGTTGATGATGTGGTTACTAAGACCGGCATCACCTTGGCTGTCATCGTGGCTTTCGCCGTTGTTAATTTCGGTATCGGTGCCTTCGTTGACCAGGGCTTGGCCATGATTCTCACCCTCGTTGGCGGTATCGCTGGCTTCATCACCGTGCTGGTGGCGTCCTTCGGTAAGAAATGGGGCTCCGCGCCAGTTACCTTGATTTACGCGGCGTTCGAAGGCCTCTTCGTTGGTGGTTTCTCCATGTTGCTCTCCGGCTTCGTCGTGGGCAACGCCAACGCGGGTGCACTGATTAGCCAGGCAATCTTGGGCACCATCGGTGTGTTCATGGGCATGCTTTTCGTCTACAAGACCGGTGCTGTCAAGGTCACCCCGAAGTTCAATAAGATTGTCACCGCAGCCATCTTCGGCGTCGCTATTCTGGCACTGGGTAATTTCCTGCTGGCCATCTTCACCGGCAATAACCCGCTGCGTGATGGCGGAATGCTGGCGATTGTATTCTCCATCGTCTGCATTGTCCTTGCCGCATTGTCCTTCATGACTGACTTTGACGCAGCTGACAATATGATCCGTCGCGGCGTTCCTTCCAACTACGCCTGGGGCGTTGCTCTTGGCTTGGCTGTTACCTTGGTCTGGCTCTACACCGAAATCCTTCGCCTGCTGAGCTACTTCCAGCAGCGTTAATTTACAGACTTGCCGCGGTTTCCGCGGTAGCAAACCCGCCCGCAGGACTTGCTTCAAGCGTCTTGCGGGCGATGTGCGTTTTATGGGGGCAGTGTTGGAAGCATTTGCTTGCCGATGCCTCCCTCATCCGCCCAAAACCTGTCCCAGTTGGGAGTCAGCGATACTACCTTCGAACTTCCCAGCCCATTCACTTTTGTTGCAAAAGTATAGTCCTTATGCAGCAAGTGTGGAGACTTATGTGTTGGGTGCAACGTTTTTCACCCTTGGTTGCGTTGAAGCATTGCCCCCATGGGGGTGATCGGGGGTATTATTAGTACTTCGGTGTTGAAAATATTCGATTGATAAACCGTGGTTTTGGCAGGGTAAAGGCGCTTCTACCTGCTGTTATGTCCAGCCATTCTCGGGGTAGGTTAAATTTGGTCAAGCCTTAAAGGGGCAGATTAAGAAATATTGATACATAACAGGACAAATCGAGACTTTTAGGGCATTATCTTTAATGGGACGTTGATGCAGGCGCTAGATAAGTGAAGACGGCAGCTCACAATTCTGGTGCTAAAGAGTTTTACTCCGGGGGGATGCGAACTCTAGGTATTAATTGTCCTAGTACAAGTTAATACGGTCAGGTAAGTGACAGTTCTGGCACTGCGTGACGCACGGGCATCGGCAGTGCCTATCGCGTCGGTGAATACGCAGTCTTTCGGGGACATATTGGCCACCGGATACTTTCACCGCTCAAATGTGGTGATTCAGGGGGATCCGGCTCTGCAATGTGTCGTTGAAATCTCGCAATTCGGGGGATTGCGTGTGAACATAGTTGGCCGCCCTTCGGAAGGCAGACCGAAGGGATAGGGGTTTAAATCCCGGAGCCGCTTTCTTTCTTGACCGTGTTAACGTACTAATTTCCTACACTCACAAATCCCTATATTCGCGCAGCCCTTGCTATGTGTTATATCTAGCTTTTTGGCAGACTGCGGACCAGGAAAGCCTCTCACGCACTATCCTTTCATCGCGCTCGATAAACGCGGCGGAGGTAGTAGGTGAGAGGCTTATTGTGACGCCAGTCTAGGCGCTATGGGGTTACTAGTTCGCCGTCAACCTCGATTTGCGTAAATGCCAAGCCATTGCCGGTCTCAGCAGGCTGGGACAGGGTAATGCTTACCTCTTCGCCTTCGGTGGCTTCAGTGCCGTCGGTGACGCGGGTGCCGGTGCCCTCAGCGCCTTCAGCGTCCCAAGACTCCCAAGTGATTTCAGAAACCAGGTCGGTGTTGGCTGCGCAGTCCAAGCTGACCTCTACTGGCTCGGTGACAGGGGTTGCGACACAGTCAATGAATTGAACCTCTTCGCCTGCAGCGGCATCGACCGCAGCAGAAGGCTCAGCGGATGCGTCCGCAGATGGTTCTTCGGACTCGGACGCTGCAGAGGTCTCTGGAGTATTCTGGTTCTCGAAGGTGGAAGCGTTGTCGATCTTGATGTCGGAATCAACTTCACCAGGAGGGGAGCATGCAGCGATAGCCAGCGCAGCAACAGCGGTCATGCCAAGTGTGGAGATACGGGAAATCTTCATCATGGGAATCTTTCTACAAGTCAAGGATGAAACTTTAAAGAACGAACTAGGACTGGCGTGGGGTAGCAGCCTTCGCGGAATCATAAGGATCCGCAGAAATGATGGTGACAGTCAAGAGCTTGCCATTAGGCGCGGTGTACTCGCGGGTTTCGCCCTCGTGCGCGCCCAGGATGGCTGCGCCCAGAGGGGACTGCTCGGAGTAAGTCTCCAGGTCCTTGTTGTCAGAAGCAGCAGCACGAGTACCGATCAGGAAGGTTTCCTTGTCGTCCTCATTACCGTTGTAGTACACGTGGACTACTGAACCAATGGCAGCGACACCTTCCTGGATGCCCTCGCGCTCAGTGGTGGCGTTCGCTAGAACCTCAGAAATCTGCTTGATGCGGGCCTCTTCTTGGTCCTGCATCTCACGCGCGGCATCGTAGCCTGCGTTCTCTTTAAGGTCGCCTTCCTCACGGCGCTCGTTGATTTCCGCTGCCACCTCTGGGCGACGGTCAATGAGCATCTGCAGCTCAGCCTCAAGCTTCGCCTTGGTCTCTGGAGTGATGTATTGCTTCTGATCTGCCATACTTTCGACCTTCCTTTTATATCCTCGTTGTATACCTTGGAACTTGAAATACCTGGGAAATTGCGTGCTGCATTGCCGAGGCATAGAAATAGCCGACCCCTCAATGAAGATGAGGAAGTCGAGCCGCCAACTCAAGGTTATTACTGGGCACAAATACTAGCACAATCAGCACCCAACAGTCCCCTTTGCCAGCCCAAATGGGCAGGACTATTCGTAGATGGTGTGCTCAGGATCCAAATATGGCGGCATGCTGCTGGAGCAGCCATAGGCTTCACCCGCGACAGCAGGAGCGGAAGTAGGAATCTCGACAAAAGCACGTACCGTCTCACGGCCATCGGCAGCCAGCGCGAATTCACGACGGCCCACCTCGGCCTTGGCGTAGTCATATGCCTGAACAATGCAGTAGGCGGTTTCTTCGGGGCGGTTACGGGTGACATCTACCCATACGCCCAAAGTTCCCTCATCAATTTGTTCATGAGAGATGTAATTGATTTGAGCGTTGATGTTTTCCTGGCTCTTAAAATATTGGAAGCCGAAGTAGATGCCCACGATAATGACCGCAACAAAAATGGCTGCGATTGCTTTACCAGTGAGATCACCGCCGCGCGTTCGACCGTGATCGATACGTTCGGAATATTTTGCACCCCGCGGCTGTTGTGCGCCTTGGGTATTTTGATTGGGCTGAGATCCACCAGTGCTCATAATGAGCTAGTTTACCGTGCTTTAAGGAAATGCCGAATCATGCCCTAAGATAGTTGTTTAGTAAAAGCCGCACTTATTTGAGGGATTGATGAACGCTTTGAGTACCGGGCGCATTTTGGCCATTCACGCGCACCCAGATGATGAATCATCAAAGGGGGCGGCAACCACTGCGAAATATGCCGCAGCGGGTCATGAAGTTTTGGTCTTGACGTGTACCGGCGGTGAACGCGGAGACATTATTAACCCTGCAATGGATAAGCCGGGCGTGAAAGAAAACATGACCGACATTCGCCACGAAGAAATGGCGGTCGCAGCGCGCGCTTTAGGCGTGCAGCACAAGTGGTTGGGCTACATGGATTCTGGCTTGCCCAATGAATTGAACGACCGGGAGGATAAGAAAGATCCGGATGTTGTCCGTTCATTCGTTCCCGAGGATTGTTTTGCGCAGGCCCCCGATGAAGAGATTGGCGATGAGATCATCCGCGTGGTGAGGGAGTTTAAACCACACGTCATCATCACTTATGACGAGAACGGTGGATACCCGCACCCGGATCACTTGATGGTGCATCGCGCAAGCATGATCGCGTGGGAAAAAGCAGGGGATGCCTCCTATAAGCCAGAACTTGGTGATGCCTGGGAGACGCAGAAGCAGTATTACTCTCATGGTTTTGTATTCCAGCGCATGAAGCTATTCCACGATGAGCTCATCAAAGATGGCAAGACCAGCCCTTATGCGCCGATGTTGGCGCGTTGGGATGCGTCCCGCGGTGACATCATGTCGCGCGTGACCACTCAGATTGAGTGTGCAGATTTCTTCCAAAACCGTGAAGATGCCCTGCGTGCGCATGCGACGCAGATTGACCCGGCCGGCGCTTTCTTGGCTACATCCGTAGCAACCCAAGCACGTTTGTGGCCGACAGAAGAATTCGAATTGGCTCAGACTCGCGTATCCACGTCTTTGCCTGAAACTGATATGTTTGCAGGTATTACCGGCCTGGATTCATCCCTTGGAGAGGCGGAATAATCCATGAGTATTTTAAGCCCTGAAGCGACCGTAGCGCTTCATAATTTCACCACTGATGTCATGTTTGTGGCACAAGCCAGTCAGGATGGCCCCGTCGGGCCAGAGTTTGGCAAGTCTTCGCCAATTGGCATGCTTATTCTCGTTATCCTCGCGGTCCTCGTCATCGGTGCGGGTTGGATGTTCCACCGCCGTTATTCACGTTTCCGCCGCCGCACCATGTTTGCAGAGCAGCATGGCATTGATCCTTTTGACCAGGAGACATTGGATGCGGCGATGAAAGAAGCGGGCCTCTACGATTACCGCAAGAAGTCGAAGTTTTAATCTAATTCGCATCTAATTCGCGCACATCATTTCAGACTGTGTTATGGTGTAGCTCATGTTCGTTAATCGATTTTATTATGGCAAGGCTCCGGTGGTACCCGGCGTCTTGTTTGCGCATCTCTAAAAGCGCATCGCAACGAACGCCACGCACGATATCCCCCGGAGCCAAGCAGCACCTCAAATAAGAGGAGCTGCTTTTTTGTTTGCCTGGGTGGGCCGCGTTTGAGGAAACATCCAGGTTGAACCTCTACTCATTACCAACATGAAGGAAGACCTAAAAAGATGTCTCGCCCAGTTTCTCTCAACTCCCCAGCCTCCACCTCCAACCGCCGCGTCAAGGCATTCCACCAGCTGCCATCTCCCGCTGAATTACAAGCGGAGTCGCCGCTGAGTGAGAAACAGGCAGCCAAGGTTGAGCAGGACCGCCAGGAAATTGCTGATATTTTCGCCGCCGAGGATGACCGCCTCGTTGTTGTTGTGGGCCCTTGCTCCATCCATGATCCGGTCGCGGCAATGGAATACGCGAATCGTTTATCGCCGCTGGCACGCTCTTTCGCCGATGACCTGAAGGTTGTTATGCGGGTCTACTTTGAAAAGCCACGCACCACCGTCGGCTGGAAGGGACTCATCAATGACCCTCACCTGGACCAGTCCTTTGACGTGCCTTTCGGTCTGCGCACCGCGCGCAAGGTGCTGACGGATATCGTGAACCTCGATTTGCCGGCCGCATGTGAGTTCCTTGAGCCAAATAGCCCGCAGTACTACGCCGATGCCGTCGCGTGGGGCGCGATTGGTGCTCGTACCACTGAATCCCAGGTCCACCGCCAGCTGGCGTCAGGTATGTCCATGCCGATTGGCTTCAAAAATGGCACCGATGGCAACGTCGATGTGGCAATTCACGCGGCATCGGCAGCAGCCTCCCCGCACTTCTTCTTTGGCACCTCTGACGATGGTCAGCCTTCCGTGGTAGAAACCGCTGGCAACCAGCACTGCCACGTTATCCTGCGTGGTGGCTCCGGCGGCCCGAACTGGGATGCAGAATCCGTCGCGGGAGTCACGGCAAAGCTCGGTGAAGATTCCCGCATCATGATTGATGCTTCACACGCGAACTCCGGCAAAGACCATGTGCGTCAGGTGGAGGTGACACGAGGCATCGGCAAGCAAATTGCGGACGGTAATGAAAATATTGCCGGCATCATGATGGAATCTTTCCTCGTGGGCGGCGCACAATCGCTTGATGAGCGTGGTGTAGAGGGCTTGACCTACGGCCAATCCATCACTGATGCCTGCATGGATATTGATGACACAGTCGATTTATTGGGTGAGTTAGCAGCTGCCGTTCGCGCTCGCCGCGATGCACGCTAGACTACAAAGTGTGAATTTTCTCCCTGCACTGCTGTACCCAGCCTATGAAGCCCGCCTCAAATCCGAGCTCAAAGGTAAGCCGCAGCCAAAGCATATCGCGATTATGGCTGACGGCAATCGCCGTTGGGCACGTGAGGCGGGGTTTGAGGACATTAGCCACGGCCATCGTCAGGGCGCTAAGAAGATCAGTGAAATGATTTCTTGGTGCGCCGACACTGAGGTTGAGGTTGTCACCATCTACTTGCTGTCGACGGAAAACCTCAAGCGTTCTGAAAATGAAGTCAGTCTGCTTTTTGACATCATCACGGAAGTCGTTGACCACCTCAGCCACGGTGATTTGAATTGCCAGGTCCGTCTAGTCGGCCACCTGAATCTTTTGCCTGATGATGTGAGCAGCAAGATGTGTGAGGCCGCCGCGGACACCAGCGACAATGATGGCGTGATTGTCAACATTGCCGTTGGATATGGCGGACGTCAGGAAATCGTTGATGCTGTGCAAGCGTTGCTGAAGCAGGAATCTGCGCAGGGCACAACGATGGAAGAAGTAGCCGAACGTATCACCGTGGATAATATTTCCAAGCACCTGTATACCAAGGGCCTTCCAGACCCAGATTTGGTGATTCGTACCTCTGGTGAACAGCGCCTTTCGGGCTTTTTGCTGTGGCAGGCGGCCTATTCGGAAATCTGGTTTACTGATACTTATTGGCCAGCGTTCCGCAAGATTGATTTCCTGCGCGCGCTGCGTGATTACTCCAACCGTTCGCGCCGTTTCGGCAAATAACCTTCTTCGGGAGCGCATCTAATGGTTCTGGTCCTGTACAAATCCGATTATGGTTCCAGCAAGGAATATGCTGATGCGTTTGCCGCGCGGTGTGAAACAACCGCCGCAACGTGGACGGATTCAGGCTCAGTTCGCGCATTGCTTGCCGATGCCTCCGGTGCCGACAGCCTTAGTCCGGTCGTTGTCTTTTCCTATATCCACGGCCCGAAGGTGCCGGGCGTGGACGCCGCGATTGCCGCGTGGAAACAAGGACGTCCCACGGCTTTGTGCATTGTGGGTATGACCTTGCTAGATAAGGCGCGCAGCGATGATGCTTTAGCTAATCAAACTGGCGAGGACATCACGCGCTTTTATTTGCCGGGACGCATGAATTACTCGGAGCTGTCCACGGCGCACACCGCGGTTATGAGCGGGATTGTCAATGCTATACGCATGAAACCAAAATCTTTGCGCAGCGCTAATGACCAGTCGATGATTGACATGTTTAAAAAGGACCTCGACCGCGTTGACTTGAGCGAGCTTGATCCGGTTTATGCCTGGGCGGAAAGCAAAGAATCTTCACGAGGACTCTAAGCGAATAATTTGGGTATCCCGAGTTTTCGCTTAGAGTTTGCGCATCCGGACCTTTTCCACCGTGTGGTCTTCACCTTTACGTAAGACCAAGGAAGCGCGGACGCGGGTGGGCAGGATGTTTTCCACGAGGTTGGGCAGGTTGATGGACTGCCAAATCTCACGTGCCTGGTTATAGGCCTGTTCATCATTCATGTCTGCGTAGGCAGCAAAGTGAGCGCCTGGCTCACGGAATGCTGTGTGCCGCAGATTGAGGAAGCGGTTGATGTACCAATTCTCAATGGTTTCCATGCGCGCGTCCACGTAGACGGAGAAATCAAAGAGGTCTGAAATCATCAGCGTGGGACCGGTTTGCAAGACATTCAGGCCCTCCAGAATCAGAATGTCGGGCTGGTGCACGGTCTGGAATTCATTAGGAACGATGTCATAGGAGACGTGCGAATACATCGGGGCGCGCACTACTTCCTTGCCGGATTTCACGTCTGTGACAAAGCGCATTAGCGCACGGCGGTCATAGGATTCGGGGAAGCCTTTGCGCGACATCAGGCCGCGTTCTTGCAGAATACGCGTGGGGTAGAGGAACCCATCAGTAGTCACCAGATCTACTTTGGGGTGGGTATCCCAGCGCTGCAGCAAGACCTGGAGCAAACGCGCGGTGGTGGATTTGCCGACCGCAACCGAACCTGCAACACCAATGACGAAAGGCACATGGCTGGGTGGGTTGCCCAAGAACTCTTCGGTGACTTCCGTCAACGCCTGACGCGCGGCCACCTGGAGGTGGATGAGACGCGAAAGTGGCAGGTACACATCAGCGACCTCTTCGAGGTTGATGTTTTCTCCAAGGCCTGCGAGTTTCTTAACTTCTTCCTCTGTCAACACCTGCGGCATGGATTTACGCAGTCCACGCCAGGTATCGCGGTCGAAGTCAAGGTAGGGGCTTAAGTCGGGGTTCCGCGCCATGGACTCTATTGTGTCACTAGCCATAGGTGTGCAGGAAATTGACCGGACGCATATTGTGCGGTGTATTACACCCTGGGTGTATTTTAAGGGGCAAAAACACCCAGGGTGGGAGCGACCTTAGCTATCATGTGTGTGTATTGCTTCATCCCACTCCGACGAAGGGAATATACCGTCACATGACTAACCAGAATTCTTCCGATGCGCGCTACCAGGAATTGCGTGAACTAGACCCTGATGTTTTCGCGGCGATTGGTGGCGAAATCGCCCGCCAGCGCGACACCCTGGAAATGATTGCTTCGGAAAACTTCGTTCCGCGTGCAGTTCTGCAGGCTCAAGGCTCCGTATTGACCAACAAGTACGCCGAGGGCTACCCAGGTCGCCGCTACTACGGTGGCTGTGAGCACGTGGACGTTATTGAAGATTTGGCACGTGACCGTGCGAAGGAGCTCTTCGGCGCAGAATTCGCCAACGTTCAACCGCACTCCGGTGCTCAGGCCAACGCAGCTGTCCTGCAGTCGCTTATTAATCCAGGCGATAAGATTTTGGGCCTGTCTCTGGCTCACGGCGGTCACCTGACCCACGGCATGAAGCTGAACTTCTCCGGCAAGCTCTATGAAGTAGCTGCCTACGAAGTTGATGAAGCAACCAACCGTATCGACATGGATCGTCTGCGCGAGCAGGCAATTGCTGAAAAGCCACAGGTCATCATCGCTGGCTGGTCCGCATACCCACGCACCTTGGACTTTGAGGCTTACCGCTCCATCGCTGATGAGGTAGGCGCATACCTGTGGACTGATATGGCTCACTTCGCTGGTCTGGTTGCAGCTGATCTGTACCCAACCCCGGTTCCACACTCTGATGTCGTGTCCACCACCGTGCACAAGACCCTGGGCGGCCCACGCTCCGGCATGATCTTGGCTAAGCAGGACTACGCTAAGAAGCTGAACTCTGCGGTCTTCCCAGGCCAGCAGGGCGGTCCATTGATGCACGTTGTTGCAGCGAAGGCTATCTCCATGAAGATTGCCGCATCAGCTGAGTTCCGTGACCGTCAGGAGCGCACCCTGGAAGGTGCAAAGATTCTGGCTGAGCGCCTGATGACCCCTGAGGCAAAGGCAGCGGGCGTTGACGTTCTCACCGGCGGCACCGACGTACACCTGGTTCTGGTGGATCTGCGTAACTCTGAGATGGATGGCCAGCAGGCAGAAGACCTGCTGCACGAGGTCGGCATTACCGTTAACCGCAACGCTGTTCCTAATGACCCACGTCCACCAATGGTCACCTCCGGCCTGCGCATCGGTACCGCAGCCCTGGCTACCCGCGGCCTGGATGCAGCAGCGTTTACTGAGGTTGCTGACATCATCGCTACCGCACTGGTCGAGGGCAAGAACGCTGATGCTGAGGCACTGCGTGCACGTGTCGACAAGATTGCTGAGCAGTACCCACTCTACGAAGGTCTCGAAGACTGGAAGCTCGTCTAACTGGAAGCTTCGCTTAGCGAATCTTCCAGTTAAGTTAAAGACTTCAGGGAGATAAACCCTCCAAGTACATAAAGAATGCAGGTCCCGGGAAACCACAGGGCCTGCATTCTTTATGCTTGCTGCGAGCTACTCAGGCTTAGCCTCATCTTCGGCATCAGTCGTAGCTTCAGACTCCGCAACGGCTGCTTCGCCCTTGGCAAGGGACTCCTCGATGGCGTCGACAAAGTCGGCATCGGCAGGCGAATCTGCTTCTTGCTTGTCTGAGCCTTCCTCACGGGCCTTGGCATGCGCAGTCCGCGCAGCGCTGAGCCACTCCGGCTGATTTTCCAGCAGCTCCTTTATCTCAGCTGCCGTCAGCGGCTTGTCCATGTCATTTTTCTTCAAAGCGGTCACAGAAATGCCCAACTTCTGCGCCACCACTGGACGCGGGTAAGGGCCAGTGCGGCGTAGCTCATTGAGCCACTCCGGCGGGTTATTGTGCATATCGCGCAGCTCCGCGTGCGTAATCGCCCCGTCTTGGAACTCCTTGGGCGCTGCTGGCAGGTAGATGCCTAGCTTCTTCGCCGCGGTCTGCGGGCGCATAGCGGTACCAGATGGTTGCAAATTATTGTCAGTCACACCGCCTACGGTAGCACCAAGTACAACCAGTTGACACATGCTTGATTAAGCTGGCAGCCATGTTGCGATTGACTTTTAGCACCGGCACCGAACCTGGAAAGTGGTTCGAGCGTTTCCGGCGCGCCACCAACCACGGTGGGTTAGAAACGATTGATGCCGATGACGCAATCGCCGTGCTGCTTGCCGGCGACGCGGATGTTGCACTCGCGCGCCTGCCTCACGGTGGCCGCGATGCGCGTCTGAATGAGGCAGAAACGCATATCGTGCGCCTTTATACCGAAGCCCGCGGGGTGGCTGTACCCAAGGATTCAATTTGGGCAGAGATGGCAGAGACCGTCGATCCGGCAGATATCGCCGATGAGCACATTAACTATCGAATCGGCGATGATGGCTCCCTAGACATTGACGCCATTCGTGCCGGACTGCAGGTCGTGGCAGCAAATGTCGGCATTGTCATCGCGCCGCGCCCGTTGCTGAAAGTACTATCCAAGAAGCAAGTGGTGCCGCTAGAGCTTGCCGATGCCACCGTGCCCCAAACCGAAATCGCCCTCGTCTGGTTGAAGGAAAATGACTCCGAAGCCATTCAGGACTTCGTGGGAATCACCAAAGGGCGCACCATGAATTCTTCCCGGCACGAGGTGCCAAAAATGTCCGCGCGGGAGAAAGCGAAAGCCAAACAAGCGCGCCGGGCAGCGAGTGGCACCGGGAAATCGGTGAAGAAGAACGTGAAGAAGGGCGGGCGCAAGAGTCCTGGGCAGGGCAGAGGGCGGCAGCGTTAAGCCGCCATCACGGGTTAACCGAGTGTTCATCTTCCACCCGTGTAATTTTAATCTCACTTGCTTATTGTGGGCTTTAGCCGGAGAAGCTCTCAGAACCTAATCTTGTAATAGTTAGTGAGAAGAAGCGGGTCTGCGAGCGGAGGTTGCTAAAAGAATTAGCTTAGACCGCCGAAAACGCCAAGCGACAAGGGAGAACCCTGCAGGCATGTTTGATTCAAACGTCACAACCTGTCCAACGCACAGCCCGAAGAACCCAGGGCACACCAACACTGATTTGACCACTGATTCCTATGACGCAGTCGCGCACCTGGATGAAGCAAAGAAGACCAAAACTTATGTTCTTGATACCTCGGTTTTGCTTTCAGACCCATGGGCGCTGAAGAAATTCGCAGAACATGATGTGGTCTTGCCAGTGGTTGTTATCTCAGAGTTGGAAGGAAAACGTCATCACCCGGAGCTTGGTTGGTTCGCCCGCCAAGCTCTTCGTCATTTAGAAGGCCTGCGCTCCAAGCACGGTCATCTAGACCAGCCGGTTCCAGCGAATACGGACGGTGGCACGCTGCACGTTGAGCTCAACCATCAAGACCAGTTCTTGTTGCCGCTGGCATTTCGGGGTTCTGAAGGGGACCACCGCATCCTAGCGTGCGCGCTGAATCTGGCGCATGAGGGCCATGACACGGTCCTGGTGACCAAGGATGTCCCATTACGCGTCAAGGCCGGTGCCGTCGGCTTGGAAGCTGAAGAATACCGCGCACAGGACGTTGTCCTTTCCGGATACACCGGCATGGCGAACGTGCACGTCACCGCAGAAGTAATCAATGACCTCTTTAGCGATGGGGAAGTCGTTATTGATGAACTATTCACCGATGAAGGAACCTCCGTCGCTGACCTGCCCGTGCACTGTGGTGTGACAATGCAGGCGAATCAGCAATCTGCGCTGGGGCGCGTGCAGCCCGATGGCTCCGTCAAACTGGTTCGTGGTGACGTCAACGCCTTCGGGCTGCAAGGCCATTCCGCTGAGCAGCGCATCGCGCTGGATGTACTCGCCGATCCTTCCGTTGGCATCGTGTCCATCGGCGGCCGCGCCGGCACCGGTAAATCCGCCCTGGCGCTCTGCGCGGGCCTCGAAGCCGTCTTGGAGCGCCAAGAACACCGCAAGATTGTGGTCTTCCGCCCGATGTACGCCGTGGGCGGCCAGTCCCTCGGCTACTTGCCGGGGTCAGAGTCCGAAAAGATGAACCCATGGGCGCAGGCAGTCTATGACACTTTAGAAGGTCTGGTCTCAGACAACGTCATCGATGAAATCCACGACCGCGGACTACTTGAGGTCCTGCCATTGACCCATATCCGTGGCCGCTCCCTGCATGACACATTCGTCATCGTGGATGAGGCGCAGTCCCTGGAACGCAACGTGTTGCTGACCGTCTTATCCCGCTTGGGCCGCGGTTCCCGCGTGGTGCTCACGCATGACGTTGCCCAGCGCGACAACCTGCGCGTGGGTAGGCACGACGGGGTACAGGCGGTCATCGAGAAGCTGAAAGGCCATAGCCTCTTCTCCCACACCACCCTGCAACGCTCCGAACGTTCCCAAATTGCCGAATTGGTCACTAACTTACTGGAAAGTGACAACTAGCGTGGGTGCGTGACCTGTGAGTTTTGTCGAATCGGGTATCCACATCTGGCATTCGCCAGATTTCGTGCGGATAATGGCACTATGACGAAGCCAAGCTTTGCTATCCGCCCATTTCGCGCGGAAGATTACCCGCAAGTAAAAGACATTTATGAGCAGGGGCTCAGAACCGGAAATGCGACCTATGAAAGCCGCGCATTAACCCTCGAAGAATTCACTGATGGCAAGAACATGGACACCGTCTATGTAGCGGTGGAGGAATACGATGACACCAACGTCATCGGTTGGATTTCTGGGGCACCAATTTCTCAACGTGCAGTTCTCGCGGGCGTAGTGGAAGATTCGATTTATATCGCTCCCACTGCTCAGGGGCGCGGCGTTGCTGGTAGCCTGTTGGATAAGTTCATTGAGGTCTGCCAAGAGCTCGGCATGTGGTCTATCCACTCCTGGATTTTCCCGGAGAATGAAGGCTCTGCCAAGCTTCATACTTCCCGTGGATTTGAGAAGGTGGGCACCTACACTCACCTCGCGAAGATGACCTATGGTGAGCATGCTGGCCAGTGGCGCGATACCGATGTGTATCAAAAGCTTCTTCCAAAACCGGAGAAAGTCCAGCATGAAGAAGAATTCGAAGAAACTGCATCCGAGGCAGTTAAAGGGGCTCTGGCCTAAATCCGATACCTACTAAACTACGAATAATGCCCTGCCTCCCAGGAAAATCCAAAGTGATTCCCGGGAAGCAGGGCACTTTAACGTTTAAAGCTGCAAACGATGCTTTAAGCGCTAGTCGATGGTCTCCTTCAGGCGCTCCTCACGCAGTGGAATGAGCAAGAGCATCGCGATGATAGCCAGCGGTACCATCATGCCGATAACCGGCGTCAGACCGTCATTATAGGAGGTCAAGATGGCATCACGGACGGCATCGGGAAGCTGTGCAACCAACTGCGGTGTCAAGGAATTTGCGGCATCTGCGCCAGCAAACTGCTCGGCCACGACTGCGCCTTCTTGCCCCATGGAAGCAATTGCCTCAGGCAAACGGGTGGACATTTCATTCTGCATATTGTGAATGAACATCGAACCCACCACGGAAGCGCCAAGCGCGGAACCAATCTGGCGGAAGAAGTTATTCGCCGCTGTTGCGGTACCAACCTGGGCAATAGGGAAGGAGTTCTGAACAATCAGAACCAGAACCTGCATGACAAAGCCCAAGCCAACGCCGAAGAGGAAGAACAATGCTCCGACAATCGTCAGCGTGGTGTCCTTGGTCATCTGGGACATCAACCACAGAGCAACGGCCGTGATAGCCAAACCAATGATCGGGTACATCTTGTAATTACCGGTCTTGGAGATGATGAAGCCGATACCGGTGGAAACACCAATCATGCCGATCATCATTGGAATCATCATCAAACCTGCCTCAGTTGGGGACAGGGTGTGCACCATCTGCAGATAGGTTGGCATGTAGCCCAGAACGCCCATCATGGCCAAGCCCAGTACGGTGCCTGCCAAGGTGGTCAGAACCATGTTGCGGTTCTTAAAGAGGTGAACAGGAATCAGCGGCTGGGATGCGCGTGTTTCTACGAAGATAGTAAACGCAGCGCCCAAGATGACGATTGCGCCCATGGACAAGATCGTTGGAGAAGTCCACTCATACTCGCTGCCACCCCAAGTGGTCATCAGAATCAGCGAGCTGGTGGTAATAGCAATACCTGCGAAACCGAGCCAGTCAAAGCCCTTGAAACCGGCATCACCCACGCGCAATTTGAGCACGAAGATACACACGATGATGGCGAGCAGACCCAGTGGAATGTTGATCCACAGACCCCAGCGCCACCCCGGGCCATCCGTGAACCAACCGCCCAGGACTGGACCAAGTACTGAGGACACGCCGAAGACGCCGCCCATGATACCCATGAACTTACCGCGCTCACGTGCGGAAACAACCTCGGCCACAATCGCTTGGGAAGAAATCATCATGATGCCCGCGCCGAAGCCCTGGATGGCTCGACCGGCAATCAGCACGCCCATACCGCTGGCGAAACCGCCAATAGTAGAGCCGATAACGAAGATGGCGATACCGCCGATGTAAACCCACTTGCGGCCAATGCGGTCACCCAGCTGACCAGCCAACGGCATAGCGATGGTCATGGTCACCATGAATGCCGAGATAACCCAGCTCATCTGGTCCACGCCGCCCAGCTCACCGACGATGGTCGGCAGTGCTGAACCAAAGATCATCTGACCCAAGGAGCTCATCAGCATGGTCAGCATCAGAGCTGAGAAAATAATGCCGACATTATCGGCGGTCTTCTTGCCACGATTTGGATCGGTTGCTGATGGGGTCGCCATTTCAGCATTAACCACGGGGAGTTCTTCGCCTGTGGTAGCACTGGCCTGGTTGCCAGTATTTGGGGTGGTGTTATTCGCTACCATTCCAGTCCTTTCGTATATTCCTTAATCAATTTCATGGATTGATAAATGCGCTCTTTCATCGGGGCATCGCAGTCCCTTCCGGGATGCGCCATTGCCATCCACACAGCTTCTCGAATGAAGGCGCTTAACAACATCGCCTCAGTGCCTGGGTCCACCTCTGGGTGGCGCTGTTCCTCGGGGCGCAGAGTGAGGCGCTCCGTGAGAAGCACCATCATTTCTTTTGAACGTTCCTTACGAAACGCCATGGCCCTTACCGCAACGTCTGGGTGCGAAAAGATTCGCTGCCGACGCTCATGGATAACTCCATCACTGTCTGATGACGTCAGGTGCCGCTCCATGACCTCCACCAAGAGGTGGAGAATATTGCTGGACTCAGCGTTGAGGAAAGCCTCACGCTGTTCAGCATTGAGCTTTTCTGAGGTCATTCCTATAACAGCGCCTTCCTTGGCGCTGAAATAGTTGAAAAAGGTCCGCCGGGAAATCCCTGCGGCCTCACAAATTTGTTCAATAGTTACTTCATCAAAGCTCGACTCATCAACCAAGCGGGTTGCCGCATCTTCGATGCGCCGCTTGGTTGCCAATCGCTTTTGCTCCCTTAACCCAATGTCATTATCGGATGAGGGGCATGCTTCAATATCGTTATCTTCTTGCACACCATGCAATCTTACACACGGTGCAAGTTTGCACCAAGTGCAAAGTGTGTGATTCTATATTCCGCCGAAATGCTTTATTGTTTAAGTCACTCTGCCGGTGCTCCGGCCAGGGCATCAATGTTTCTTGTCAGCTGCGCCGCCGCCTTTAGCTCCTGCTCGCCATCTTCATCTGCCTCAAAATAGCGTGCTGAAATCTGACCGGACTCTTCCTCGAATTCCCAGAACCCCTCGGTCACACACTTCCGATTCAATGCTTGCGTGTCATACGCAACCACGTCACTGCCAGCAACCGGCTCCATCAGGGTTAACAACGCCTGGCAACCAGTCGTCGGATACACCAGAACCGCAGTTTCACCCGCGAATGAAATAACGCCATTCCATGCATTCTCTGGCCCCGCGTTGAACTCGCCCCCGAAAGTCCCTACGAAACCACCGTTGAGCATCTCCACCGGTGCCGATTCATCCACGTCCACCAGCTCTCGGTCAATAATTGGCTCAGGATCGGGTTCCGAAGCTGAGCGATACCATGCAAGCAACGACGCGAGCACAGCGAGCACCACGACGATGATGCCCACTATCCACATCCACCGGTCTGTTGTCTTGGAACCCTTGTATTGCTCAAAAGAATTCTGCGTACTTTGTTCCGCTTGTTCCACCCGTTCCTGGTTGGACAGAACAGACTTCTTTGACTCCGGCGTGTTTTCGACCATGGGTGTCATCTTATCCATCTCCGAACCCAAATCCTCATCCTGCATTTGATTCGCGTGCGCCCTTCGCGCTCACGTTCTTCCGACTCCTCCAGACTTCCTTCTTTCCGGTGACCGTGAAGGGCGCACCCTAGACATTTCGTGCGGGCCAAACCGTGGATGTACCCTTCGCGCTCACGTAGAGCAGGCATCTGGGCAGGAGAGTGTTTGTTGTGGCCGCGAAGGGCGCACCCCAGACATTTCGTGCGGGCCAAACCACGGATGTACCCTTCGCGCTCACACCGAGCAGACGCCTGGGGAGGAAAGGGATTGTTGTGAGTGCGAAGGGTGCGCTTGAAAAACTGCCGCGCAAGGGCGTGCGAGAGATCGAAAAAGGAGCACCGCCCGAAAGTGGGGCGGTGCTCCTGAGACTCTAAGCGAGGAAGTGAAGCTTAGAAGTTGTCGCGGTCGGTGTTGGCCATAGCCAAAACATCGAGGCGCTTGTCCAGCTCTTCTTCGGTGAGCTTGTCACCGTCGACGAAGCCGAGGTCAATCACGGCCTCGCGGATGGTGATGCTCTCAGCCAGCGCGTGCTTCGCTACCTTGGCTGCATTCTCGTAGCCGATTGCAGAGTTCAGTGGGGTCACGATGGATGGGGAAGACTCAGCGAAGGTCTTCATGCGTTCAGCGTTTGGCTCGATGCCGTCAACTAGGCGCTCAGCAAAGACGCGAGCGGTGTTAGCCAGCAGACGGGAAGACTCGAGAACGTTGCGCGCCATCATTGGGATGAACACGTTGAGCTCGAACTGACCCTGGGTACCGCCGAAAGCAATAGCGGCGTCGTTGCCGATAACCTGTGCAGAAACCTGGGTTGCGGTCTCACACAGAACTGGGTTGACCTTGCCAGGCATGATGGAAGAACCTGGCTGCAGGTCAGGCAGGTGAATCTCAGCGAAACCGGTCAGTGGGCCAGAGCCCATGAGGCGGATGTCGTTAGCCATCTTGTAGAAGGAAACAGCGACAACGCGCATTGCGCCGGAGAACTCAACCAGTGCGTCGCGGTTTGCCTGAGCCTCAAAGTGGTTCTTAGCCTCAGAAAGCTCATTGATGCCGGTGAGCTTCTTGAGCTCCTCGGTGACCTTCGCGCCGAAATCAGCGGAGGTGTTCAGGCCGGTACCAGCAGCGGTGCCGCCGATAGCCAGTTCGCCGAGGCGAGGCAAGGTTGCCTCGATGCGCTCAATGCCGAGCTCGAACTGGCGAGCATAGCCGGAGAACTCCTGGCCCAGGGTTACTGGAACAGCGTCCATCAAGTGGGTGCGGCCGGACTTAACAACGTCCTTCCACTCCTGTGCCTTCTTGAGCAGGGAAGCGTGCAGAACCTTCAGACCTGGGATGAGGTCATTGACAGCAGCCTCGGTTGCAGCCACGTGGGTTGCAGTTGGGAAAGTGTCATTGGAGGACTGGCCCATGTTGACGTGGTCATTAGGGTGAATCTCAACGCCGTTCTGGCCGGCGAGGGAAGCGATGACCTCGTTGGTATTCATGTTGGAAGAAGTGCCGGAACCGGTCTGGAAGACGTCGATTGGGAACTCAGCGTCGTACTTGCCGGAAGCAATTTCTTTACCAGCTGCGATGATGGCATCCGCGATTTCGGCATCCAGAGCGCCGGAATCCTTGTTGACCTGCGCACATGCAGCCTTTAGGAGGCCCATTGCGCGGATCTGAGCAGACTCCAGGCCACGGCCGGAGATAGGGAAGTTCTCAACTGCACGCTGGGTTTGTGCGCGCCAGAGTGCGTCCTTAGGAACCTTTACTTCGCCCATCGTGTCATGCTCAATGCGGTATTCAGTCATGAAATCCACCTTCTTTGTAGAGAGTAATTCTGATCTAATTGAGATTGAATTGTGCAAGGCTCATCATACCTTGCGCCGGAAGGGCTTAAGCCTTAGCCAGCACGAGGCTTGGCCATCCGGGACCTACGCCTCTGCATATGTGGTTAATCCTAGCTAAGGACTATTCTGCTGGGTCCGAGTAGTCGATGACGGAGTACTCCTGCAGCTTGGACAGCTGGTGGATGGAGTCGATGTAGCGGACGGTGCCGGACTTGGAGCGCATCACCATAGAGCGGGTGGTAGCGGAGTTCGCACGGTAGGAAACGCCGCGCAGCATGTCACCGTTGGTGACGCCGGTCGCCGCGAAGTAGCAGTTCTCGGAAGTAACCAGGTCATTGGTGTAAAGAACACGGTCGAGGTCGTGACCGGCAGCGCGAGCGCGTTCAGCTTCTTCCTCGTCCTTTGGCCAGAGCATGCCCTGGATTTCGCCGCCCATGCACTTCATTGCGCATGCGGTAACGATGCCCTCTGGGGTGCCGCCAATGCCCATGAGCAGGTCGATGGAGTTCGAATCTTGTGCGGTCGAGATAGCGCCAGCAACGTCGCCGTCCATGATGAGACGAATCTTTGCGCCAGCTTCACGGATTTCTTGAATCAGTTTTTCGTGGCGTGGGCGGTCAAGAACAACAACGGTAACTTCTTCAGGGCGAATTCCCTTGGCCTTGGCCACAGCATTGATGTTGTAGGCGACAGGCTTGGTGATATCCACCTTGCCAGCAGCTTCTGGGCCCACAACCAGCTTATTCATGTAGAACACTGCGGATGGGTCGTACATGGTGCCGCGCTCAGCAGCTGCGATGACAGAGATGGCGTTAGGGCGGCCTTCAGCCATCAGGCGGGTGCCATCGACTGGGTCAACAGCAATATCCATCGCAGCACCAGTGCCGGTACCGACGTTTTCGCCATTGTAGAGCATTGGGGCTTCGTCTTTTTCGCCTTCGCCGATAACAACAACGCCGTCCATGGAGACAGAGTTAATGAGCTGGCGCATTGCATCAACTGCCGCGCCGTCGCCTTCATTCTTCTTGCCACGGCCTACCCAGCGTCCGGAAGCCAAAGCTGCGGCTTCGGTTACGCGCACCAGTTCCATGGCGAGGTTGCGGTCCGGAACTTCTTTGTGTCCAGCATTATTTGTCATCGGTTAGAAGGCCTTCCTCATTGTTTTATAGATTGGCATTATCCAGTATGCCCACTTAGGCTCCCATTATTCCATGCTTTGGGTAGTGAACATTCCCGAATAGTCCCCCGAAAGAGGGAAGTGTTGGCCACAGTGGGATATTTGTCATGTAAATGGGCTGGGGGTGGGTTATCCAAATTGTGGTGTGCGTGGAATACTGAAGCGCATGGCTGGTGAAGAAAAACCACGGATTTTTCAGGGCGGCAAGGACATGATGTTGTCCTTGGGCGTCATTGTTGTTGGCATGTTTGCGGTTGTGGGTGGTACTGGTTTGTGCACCATTAACCCGGAGACCTCGGATCTTTCCGCAGTCCGTGAGGTCGATGGAGAAGCCTTCTTGGAGCTTGAGGCCCGCGCCGCACAGGGATCAGCCATCCGCATCCCGGACGTGCCGGAAGACTGGAAGGCTAATTCCGCTCGTCGTGCATCGGTTGCGAATCAGCCTTCATCGGTGGTTGGTTGGGTAACGCCGCAAGAGGGTTACTTGGCATCGTGGCAGACGCAAGCATCGCTTGACGATGCCGTCGAGGGTTTCGATGAACACTTCCGCGAAGAGTCTGAAACCATCGATATTGATGGCCAGACCGTTGAGGTTTATTCCACAGCCGAGCGCAACGTGCGTGATGTGTGGGCCATGGACCTAGAAGACCAGCGTGTGCTGCTATCGGGTACCGCCAGCGATGAAGAATTCACCGAGCTGGTCCGGGCCTTCTTGGCTGTTGACCCGGTTGAAATTGAGCCACAACCAAACAGTTAATTAAGGCGCGTCAGACGAATCTTTTCGAGGTTCTCGCCGTAGGTCGCTTCTACACCAGCTTGAGAGGTCTTGGCCGTAGCTGCTTCGCCGGCAGGACCTGAGACGCGTTCGCGGTCGACGAAGATCTCAATCTTCTCCCGCGATAGCGCTGGTTCGATAGTGATGGCATAAAGCTTGCCGACGCTAAACTCAAACGTTAAAGACCCGTTGTAGTAGGTAAGAACCTGCTCACCCGTGCTGTCTTGCTCGTTGGTCTTAGTGTGTGCTGGGCCGAAGAATTCTTCAATCAGACCGATAGGGTCACCGAATTCCAGCGCGCCTGCTGAACCGGTCTTGGAGATGAAATCCACACGGTCATTTGGGTATGCAAAAATCTGCATTCTTAAATCTCTCCCTCGCTCTGCGCTGAATTGGTTGCATTATCATTCTGGCTGGTGCTGGTGTCGGTTGCTCGGCTGTTGAGAGCATCCTCCACGCGCTTAGAAGCTCCATCTAGGTGGCTTTCGCAGGCCTTGGCTAATGCTTCGCCGCGTTCCCAGTATTTCAGTGATTCGTCCAGGCTCATCTGGCCGAGCTCTAAAATCTTCACGGTTTCAATTAGCTCATCGCGAGCCTGTTCATAAGTCAATGTGTCAACGGATGGGAAGGCGTCTTCGCCGGGAGTGCCGGTTCCAAAGGAATCTGTAGCCATGTCTATGTCTTTCTTGCTAAATACGTCGGAAACTGAAATAAGCTTCAAACTTGAATTCTAATCTGACTAATCTGAGGGGCCGGAGCCCAGTACGGCGGCAGATAGTGAACCATCGCCAACGCGGACGCGAATCTGCGCACCCGGTGGTGCTTGCTCATAGCTGGTGACAACTTCTGCGTCGCTGCCATCGCGAGGGATGACCTGTACTACCGAATAGCCTCGCGCGAGTGTCGCGGAAGGACCGAGTGCAGAGACCTGAGCGCGCAGCGCCTGGATGCGGGAAGTTTCTCGCTCCAGGAGCACCTGAATGTCGCGCTGCGCCATCTGTCGCAGGCGGGTGAGTTCTTCGCGCTGCAGGGTAATCGGGCGCATCGGGTCCGCCAGGACGGGACGCGAGCGAAGCTGCGCCAGCCCGCGGCGCTCACGCTCAACCCAGCCGCGCAGCGCCGCGGACATGCGCTGGCGAGCTTCAGCGATCCGGTCATACTCCAGGGCGACGTCGGGGACGACGCGCTTGGCGGCATCGGTAGGCGTGGCTGCACGCACGTCAGCAATATTGTCCAGGACTGGATTATCTGGCTCGTGACCAATTGCTGAGACCACCGGGGTGGTCGCTGCGGCGACTGCGCGCTGAAGGGCCTCTTCAGAGAAGGGGAGCAGATCCTCGACCGAACCACCGCCGCGAGCGATGATGATGACATCCACGTCTGAGTCTTCATCAAGTTGGCGTAGCGCGTCGACCACTTGCGCCACAGTGCCAGTGCCTTGCACCGCAGTATTAATCACGCGGAATTGGACAGCGGGCCAGCGGCTTTGCGCCACCGCCAGGACATCCCGCTCCGCCGCGGACCCGCGGCCGGTGATGAGACCGACCTTTTTGGGCAAAAACGGCAAAGGCTTTTTGCGGGCGGGGTCGGTGAGGCCTTCATCGGCAAGCTGCTTGCGTAGTCGCTCAATGCGCGCCAGAAGCTCGCCAATACCAACGTGGCGAATATCGGTGGTCCACAAACTGAAGGAACCGCGGCCGGCATAAAATGCTGGCTTGCCATAGACCACGACACGGTCGCCGTCCTTGAGCGGAGTCGCAAGCGAACGGACCAGATCTGTAGGACATGTCAACTGAACCGACTTCTGCTGTTCTACATCGCGCAAGGTGAGGTAGGACAATTTCCAGGTCGGCTTGACGTTGATCTGGGTCAATTGGCCCTCAACCCATAAGAATCCAAGCTTCTCAATCCAGCCCTTGACCTGGTCATTTACCTTACCGACGGGCCACGGAGACTCGGCGGAATTTACTGACTGCGCCATGTGTGACCTCCCCGGTTCATTTGCTGACTATCGTGCATAGTCACCCAGTCTATTGTTTTACCCGCAACTTCGGATAGGGTGGGGGTCATGACTGAGGCAGGAAAGAACGTCCTCCTGGCGGCACCCCGCGGCTACTGCGCTGGCGTGGATCGTGCAGTTGAGACTGTAGAACAAGCATTGGAAAAATACGGCGCACCGATTTATGTGCGCAAGCAGATTGTTCACAATAAGTATGTTGTGGAATCTTTGGCGAAGCGTGGAGTGATCTTCGTTGAAGAGGCATCCGAGGCACCTGAAGGCGCTCACTTGGTTTTCTCCGCACACGGCATTTCCCCAGCCGTGCGTAAGGAAGCAACCGATCGCAAGCAGCTCACCCTTGACGCAACGTGCCCACTGGTGACCAAGGTCCACCGTGAGGCTAATCGCTTTGACCGCGATGGTTACCATATTCTTCTGGTTGGCCACGAGGGCCACGAAGAGGTTGAAGGTACCGCCGGTCAGGCACCAGAGGTCACCCACCTGGTGGATGGCGTCGAAGGCGTGGAGAAGCTGCCGGAGTGGCTGAAGAATGAGAAGCTCGTGTGGCTTTCTCAGACCACGTTGTCGGTGGATGAGACCATCGAGATTGTTAACCACTTGCGTAAGCGTTTCCCACATTTGGAGAATCCACCGTCAGATGACATCTGCTACGCAACGCAGAACCGTCAGGAATCCGTCAAGGCGATTGCACCGAAGTGCGACTTGATGATTGTTGTGGGCTCCACCAACTCGTCGAACTCGGTTCGTCTGGTTGAAGTTGCACTTGATGCCGGTTCTAAGGCTTCCCACTTGGTGGATTATGCATCTGAGATTCAGGAAGAGTGGCTCGAGGGGGTAGAGACCGTCGGTGTTACTTGTGGTGCATCCGTGCCAGAGCTGTTGGTTCGCGAGGTTTTGGAGTTCCTCGATGACCGTGGCTTTAATAACGTGGAGCAGGTAACCACCACGACTGAGACCATTCAGTTCTCCTTGCCACGTGAGCTACGTCCAGCACGCACTTAATACGCGCTGCTAAGGACACTCACTCAGCCAAGACAAAGCGGCTGTCACTCCCACGCAATGTGGTGAGGTGACAGCCGCTTTGTTTGAAGCTAGCCTTGCTTTTGTTCTCTCACTAAGGAGGCGGGATTGCCCCTCAGTTGCCGTAGAGGTCTTCGTCGAGCGCCCGCGATGCTCGCTTGCGCGTCTGGGGCTTAGGTTGCTTCTTTAACTGCTCAGTCGCCGGCTGTCGCTCGGATGCTGGCTGCTGTGCTGGTTGCGCCGGCGCAGAGCTGGCAGGGGACTGCTTAGCTGTTGCCGCGTCTCCCGCACGACGGCGCGGGTCTGGACGTCGGGAATCCGTGGCGTGACGGTTATCAAAAGACTGCGAGCGGCGAGCCTGTTCTTGATTCTGCTGCGCATCCGTCACACGGCGCGTAGCGCGCTCGCGTGCTGATGAATCACGTCGGGGATCACGGGTAGAAGCATCTGGGCGACTGGTGCGGCTGCTCCGGCGAGACTCATCGGTGCGCGGTACGCGGCGAACTTCACGGGCACTGCCAGTGCTGCTTGCGCTACCGCGACGAATAGAGGTCGCCGAGCGGGCGGAACGAGAACTCGTGGAACCTGGTGCGGGAGATTCCGCTGCGGAACCGTTGCGAGCTGCCGAGCGGGTTGCAGAGCGGGCTTCCGAGCCAGCCTCTGGACGGGGCGCACGTGTGGCCGCCCCTTTGCTTTGGGCGGACTTATTGCGCTCGATTAACTCCTGCACGGAGAGACGCTTGGTGGTCTCACGGGCGCGGCTGGTGGTCTCACGGTTGCGGCGGTCAGATTCTGCCATCTTGCGCCGTGAGACTTGCTCATTGGAGTTGATACTCTGTGCGGAATTTTTCACCCGATATAGCCGCAGGACTGCGATGATGATGCAGGCCACCAGCGTGAAAGCTAGGTGCGGGAAGACTTCCAGTAGTGGATACGCCGAGGTAACCACAATTGTCGTGGAAAATAGTGGCGCACCTTCAGATTGCGTTGACCTGACGGTGAGCCATGAGGTGAGCAGCATCATCAGGGCGAAAAGCAGCGGTATTGATGCGACCGTGAGGAAAAGGCCGCGCACTTGCACAAGCGCAGTCGCAGCCAAGGCACCGAGGATAAAGCAGATCAAAAAGGGCCAACCCACGGACGATGTGATGGTTGAAATAATCAAACCAGTCGCCAGGGCGGCCACGATGACAGCAATACTCGTCCACACAGGCAACGCGCCGAAGCCTTTTCCGGCGCGGCTATTTACTGGGTGTGATTGGGTATTGACGTGGGACACGCTGAGAGAGTCTACCTTGTCAATTGCTCAGAGCCTTAACTACCGGCCGCTGAGTTGCCGAATAGATCCTCCGAGAAATTGTCAGAAGTTTGGGCTGTGCCATCATCTTCCATGCTGAAGGCGTGATGTGGTGAGATGCGCGGGGAAACGCCCGGCGATTGTGACACTGTGCTCAGATTGGTTGGCTGCTTGTCTGTCCGGGACGGGATATCCATTTCAGCCAGCTTGCGAGCGGTCACCATGACACGCGAATCCATGGAGGAAAGCGTCGAATTGAACGCCTCAACTGCTTTCTCGAGGCTGCGCCCAACGCGGTTGTAGTGATCGCCCATGGTGTTAAGCCGCGAGTAGAGCTCGCTGCCCAAGCGTTGTACTTCGCGTGCCTTGTCGGAGATATCCTCATGCCGCCAGCCGAGAGCCACCGTGCGCAGCAGCGCAAAGAGCGTGGTCGGCGTAGCAATGACCACGTTGCGCTCAAATGCGAACTCTAGAAGCTCGGGGTCCACACCGAGCGCCGCATCCAGGAATGGGTCAGCAGGCGTGAACAGCACAACGAATTCTGGGGTGGGGGAGAATGCCTCAATATAGTCCTTGTGCGACAGCTGTTGCACGTGGGTGCGCACCATATGCGCGTGCCGACGCAAATAAGCTGCATGTTCTTCTGGATCCTTGGTCTCCAGCGCGTCGAGGTAGGCAGAGAAAGGTACTTTGGCGTCCACCACAATGTGACGGTCCGCTGAGAGATTAACAACTAAGTCCGGGCGCACGGCCTTATTGCCCAGATATGCGGTGACCTGGGATTCAAAGTCCACGTGTTTGACCATGCCGCCGAGTTCCACGACGCGCTCTAGTTGAATCTCGCCCCAGCGCCCGCGCACATTGGGAGAACGCAGCGCAGTCACCAACTGGTCCGTCCTATCGGAGAGACGCGTCGAGGTGCGCGACATTGAATGAACCTGGCTGGATAATTGCGAAAACGCTGTCGCCCGGTCTGCTTCCAACTCTTGAAGTTGCTGCCCCAACCGGTGCATAGCGCGCTCTAAGGGAAGCATTGACTGCGTGACCGTATTGGTGACTGATTTATTGACAGTATCGGTCAGCTCCGCCGGGCTGGTGCCGGTACGCGCATCGCCGGCACCTGTTTCGCCGGAACCAGAATGTCCAGGAGCTAGCTCAGGGGAAGAGCTGGCCGTTTGGCGTGAGCTGTGTGCGAACCAGCCCAGGGCTGCGCCCAGAAGTAGGCCCAGAATAAGGCCCACGAATAATAATGTGATGGGCAGTGCGTAACTCATGCATCTAGCTTCTCACACGCACCAGACAACGCTACTAGCCGCGGTCCTTTGGATCGAGAATGCGTTCGAAGAAATCGCGTGCTTGTGTGAGCTTGCTGCGCGTTACTGGCTTCTCGGAGGTGTTTGGCGCCTCATCAATCTTGACGATCTCTTCGAGCGCGTCACCGACGCCGTCATTATGGACATCGGTAATAGCTGAACTTAGAGCAGGGGACTGGACGGTCTCCGGAAGCTCTTGCAAAAGCTTCCGACGATGCGCGCCTTGGACCTCGTTATAGCGGCCCGCCAAATAACCTGCGTTCGTAGCGAATTCGATTTCGCTCGCGTCCTTCTCACCAGACTGTAACTGCAGCATGTCCTGGATGTAGCGGTAGAAAACCGCGATCATTGCGGCTACCGGCACTGCCAGGAATGCGCCAATGAGGTTGAATAGCGCACCACCGACGGTAACCGAAACCAATACGATAACCGGGTGCAAGTTCATAGCCTTGGACTGCAGTATAGGCGACAGAACGTTGCCTTCGAGCTGTTGTACCAACAGCACCAGACCAAGAACCAGGAGCGCCTCGGTAAAGCCCAAGGACACCAGCGCAATCAGGACTGAAAGGGCACCGGCAGCAATCGCACCAACCAGCGGAATAAATCCGGCCATGAATGTGATGATGGCCAACGCCATAGCCAGCGGTACTCCGATGGCGTAGAGGCCGATGCCGATGAAGACGGCATCGATAAGCGACACCAGCGCCTGTGCTCGGATGTAGCCGCCGAGCGTATTCCAGCCGCGGGTGAGGGCCTCGGTGAGGTGCCAACCGGCACGACGGCTGGTTGCTTGACGAACCCAGGGCAGGAACTTATGTCCGTCTTTGAGGAAGAAGAACGTCATGACGACCATAACCACCAGGGTGATGGCCACGCTGGTCGCTGTGCCTACACCGGAAACGAAGGATCCGGCGATTGCGCCAGCCTGGTCTTGTAGCCAGCTCGCGACCTCATCGACATATGTGCCGATATCCTCCGAGTTGAGATTCAGCGGTGGGCCCTGAGCCCACAATTGGAGGCGCTGAATACCTTCCACTGCCTGCAAATACAGTGACTGTGACTGGCGTGCAAAGTCCGGCGCAACAAACGCGAAGATACTGCCCACAACCCAAATGAACAGCACAATACTGATGATTGAAGCCAGCGCCGAAGGAACCTTGAATTGGCGCAATTTGGATGCGATAGGGGCCAGCACCGTACAGATAATCAACGACAAAACCACTGGCAAGATGCCTTGCCAAAAGCTGCCGATGATTTCGCCCAATAGATATAGGAAGAAGCCAATGACGACCAGGCGAATAGACCACAGTGAGGCCGACTTGATCATCTCACCAGCAACGACAATGCGGTCAACTTGATTGCCCGGTGGATGTGGTGAGACTGCCTCCAAGCGCGCGGTGTCGACATCCCGGTCGAATTTCCCACTGAGCTGGAGCTTCTCTAGCTCTTTCGCGGTCATATCCTGGCCGACGGTTGCTTCATCGGAGGGCGACTCGCTGGCATCATTGATCGCGGCATCTCTGCCAGTGGCATTCGTACCAGTGGCGTCGCCGTAGTCAGGGGTTTGAGAATCTTGAGAACTCACGCTTATATATTGCCTCAAATGAGTGGGTTTTAGGCTACAAGCCGCCCATTCTGCCACACCCGCGAGGGTGTGCGTTAGGATTGGGCGCGTGAGTCTTACACTTGGAATTGTCGGTTTGCCCAACGTTGGCAAGTCCACTTTGTTTAATGCCCTGACCCGTTCTGACATTTTGGCGGCGAATTACCCATTCGCAACCATCGAGCCAAATGTCGGCCTCGTTGAATTGCCTGATCCGCGCCTGGGACGCCTGGCTGAGATTTTCAGCTCTGAGCGTATCTTGCCTGCGACCGTATCCTTCGTGGATATCGCCGGCATTGTTAAGGGTGCATCGGAAGGTGAAGGCATGGGCAATGCCTTCCTGTCCAACATTCGCGAAGCTGATGCGATTTGTCAGGTTGTGCGTGCATTCGGCGATGAAAACGTCATCCACGTTGATGGCGCGGTGAACCCAACCACGGATATTTCCGTCATCAACACTGAGCTCATCCTTGCTGACCTGCAGACCATTGAGAAGGCTCTGCCACGTCTGGAGAAGGAAGCCAAGAAGAATAAAGATCTGGCTGAGCAGGTTGAGGAGACCAAGAAGGCACAGGCCGTCTTGGAAGATGACCGCACCTTGTTCGCGGCGGCGAAGGCCGGCGAGATTGACCTGGCACTCGTGCGCGATCTGCACCTGATGACCGCGAAGCCATTCTTGTACGTTTTTAACTCAGACGAAGAAGTCTTGACCGATGACGCGAAGAAGGATGAGTTGCGTGCGCTTGTTGCGCCTGCCGATGCCGTCTTCCTCGACGCCAAGACCGAAACCGAGTTGCTCGAGCTCGAACCCGATGAGGCAATGGAGCTGCTGGAGTCTGTTGGACAGACTGAGCCTGGCCTGCAAACCCTAGCGACTGCTGGTTTTAAAACCCTCGGTCTGCAGACCTACCTGACTGCTGGTCCGAAGGAATCTCGCGCGTGGACCATCAAGCAGGGCTCCACTGCGCCTCAGGCAGCTGGTGTTATTCACACCGATTTTGAGAAGGGCTTCATTAAGGCTGAAATCGTCTCCTTCGAAGACCTTGACGCCGCCGGCTCAATGGCTGATGCCCGCTCCGCCGGCAAGGTCCGCCAAGAAGGCAAGGACTACATCATGGCCGATGGCGACGTGGTGGAGTTTCGTTTCAATGTAACCTGAGGCGCGCTAGTGTTAGCGGCATGACAACACGTGCTGCTATTTACCTCCGTATCTCGCTCGATGCTGCCATGGACGGCCTTGCCATCGACCGGCAGCGTCAGGACTGCGAAGCCCTTGCCGAACAACGCGGCTGGGACGTCGTGCATACCTACGTCGATCAGTCGATCTCCGCGTCGAAAAAGGATGTGGACCGCCCTGACTACGACGCGATGGTGGCGTCTTTTGAGCGCGGCGAGATCGACGCGATCATTTGCTGGGACCTCGACCGCCTCACGCGGCAGCCCTGGCAGCTCGAAGAGTGGATCGACAGGGCGGAAGAGCAGGGGCTGAAACTCGTCACTGCGAACGGTGATGCTGACCTTGCCACCGACGGCGGCAGAATGTACGCGCGTATCAAAGCAGCCGTGGCGCGCGGCGAGATCGAACGCAAAAGCATGCGCCAATCCCGTGCGCAACAGCAACGCGCCGAGCAGGGCCGCTGGTACTCCGGCGGTGTGCGCCCTATCGGCTACACCTCCACCGGCGAGATCATCCCATCCGAAGCCGCCGCCGTGCTCGGTATGTTCCGCGCTGTCGAGCGGGGCAACTCCATGCGCGACATCGCACGCGCCTTATCTGGGGTCGATCAGCCGGGCTTGCCAGATATCCCTACCACGCCGCGCCATATGCACACCGTGGTTACAGAGCGCAACGCACGCCGCCGCGCTGCTGGCCAGGAAGAAAAGCCGGTGCCTGACGCGCAGCCGTGGGCCTATACGTCGTTGCACTCGATCCTGCGCAACCCCGTGTATGCCGGCTACTCCACGTACAAGAAGGCCAAGCGCAAAGGCGTGAAGGACAAATACCGCCGTGTCACGCATATCGTCCGCGACCCCGATACCGGCGAGCCGGTGAAAGGGCAGTGGGAGCCGATCGTCACACCCGATCTGTGGTGGCGTGTGCAAAACGTGCTCGATGATCCCGACCGGCTAACGAACAAGGAGCGACGGAACACTCGCCGCCATCTTGGCTCGGGCCTGTATGTCTGCGACGAGTGTGGCAACCCCGTGCGCACGCATGCCGACCGCTACCGCTGCGCGGCCTGTGGCTTAGTGCGCACGCACAGCGTCGATGATTTTGTGCTCGCCGTGATCCGCGCCCGCCTTGGCCGTGACGACCTGGCGGACCTGCTGCCGACTGCGGACGACGACGAGGTGGGCGCCATCGACGAGGAACTCGCTGAGCTTCGCGCAAAGCTCGCCCGCGTCCAGGCTGACTACGACGAGGAGCTTATCGAGGCCCGTGATCTTAAGCGCGCGCGTAACCGCTATGAGCCGCAGATCGAGAAACTCGAAACGCGCCGTGCCCGCCTTGCTGGCGCATCGGCGCTGCTCGACACAACCGGCTACGCCTCGCCCGTGGACGCCTTCGACAACGCAGAGCTTGCCGTGCAGCGCCGTGTCATCAACACCCTGTGCCAGGTGCGCCTGCGCCGTGGCGTGCGCGGAAGCAAGACCTTCAACCCTGAATCAGTGCAGATCGTGTGGAACTAGGTTGCAGTGTGTGACACGTCAACAATCGCGCGCATGCGCTGTAGTGCGCAACGCTTCTACGAAGGAACGCCACGGGAGCCGGCAGTTCGGGGGATCTGCCTTCGTGTATCGGGGGTGACACTGCTCAACCGTGGCGTTCGCAGGAAGTATGACACGGCTCTTGTTACCCCAGAGGTCATAGGTTCGAATCCTGCCCCCGCTACCAACTTCCAAGCCCCTGCCAGGAGAAACACTGGTAGGGGCTTTAGTTATTTCTCTTAAGGCGCACGTCCTGGGACTCAAATCGGGACTTTAGCGATGGCATTTTGTCACTTAAGCCGGTTTGGAAGTGATGGGGTTAAGTGACAATTTTCGATTTTGTGACCTTGGATGACTGTGTCGTTTTGAGGAGTCGTCTGCACGGATTTCAGAAGTCCTCTGTACTATCGCCATCCACTCCGGAGAGGCCGCGGGCGTTCGTCCACTTCATTTGGAACGCGATTCGACAGAGCGCATTCAATACGATGGTCTTTTTCTCCCTGCGAAGGATGGGGGCAGTTTAGGGTGCCAGGGTGTTGACCAGATCGAGGAATTCCTCAGCGTAGGTAATTTGCTTGCGTAGCTTTTCATAGCGGGTGCGCGTCTCCTCACGAATGTCGGCAAGGGTGGCCTTGGCATTACTCCGTGCCTGCTGCGCGGGATCACTGTCCTGCCCGCCATCTGAACTATGAAGAATCTCCGCAGCTTCCAGGAATTCCCGCATCTGATCCAGAGTAAACCCCAGCGGTTTCATCCGTCGCACCAGCAAAACACGACGTACATCAGCCTCACTATAAAGCCTGAACCCACCAGGGCTACGCCCCGATGGGCTAATCAGGCCGACGTTGTCATAATGACGCAAGGTGGGAATCGACAACCCCGTCTGGTCAACGACCTCGCCGATCTTGAAATTACTGTTTTGCATTGCCTGTTCTCCTTCACGGTGATGTTACCCACGGGTTCCTGTGCCTGGGTTGGCGGTTGAGTAAAACTCCCGCTACCATAACCACCATCACCAACCCTAAAGCTACTAGAGGGTTGGATTCCTTTTGGGCGTTCGCCCAGTTACCTATCCCCTCAAAGATTGGACATCTATGACTGAAACTAGCACGGAGGCCCCCCACCCCCTCCTGAGTCCAGACGGCGCTGATGCCCCTACCGGGATCATCGCATCCTTCCGTTACGCATTTTCTTCCCCCGCCCGTATCCGTATAGAGATTCTGGCCGGACTGGCGGTATCCCTGGCGCTGATCCCTGAGGCCATTGCCTTTTCCATCCTTGCCGGTGTTGACCCAGCCGTGGGTCTGTTTTCCTCGGTAGTCATGGCCATTGCGATCGCCTTTACCGGTGGCCGCCCGGCAATGATCACCGCCGCCACCGGGGCTATTGCCCTAGTCATTGCTCCTGTGGCGCGTGATTACGGGATGGATTATTTCATCGCCACCGTCCTGTTGGGCGGTGTCCTACAAATCGTGCTCGGCGCCCTCGGTGTGGCGAAACTTCAGCGTTTTATCCCCCGATCGGTGATGCTGGGTTTCGTCAATGCACTGGGCATTATGATTTTCACCGCCCAACTCGAACACCTCATTGACGTGCCTTGGATGGTCTACCCACTCGTCGGCTTGGGTGTGGTGATCATGATTTTCTTCCCCAAGCTCACCAGTGTGATCCCCGCCCCGCTGGTCACGATTATCGTGCTCACCGGTTTGGTCATTGCCGCCGGTTTGACTGTCCCGACGGTCTCGGACATGGGCAAGATGCCGGAGACCTTACCGTCCCTGTTTATTCCGAACGTGCCGTGGACGTTGGAGACCCTGCAGATCATCGCGCCTTATGCCCTGGCCATGGCCGTGGTCGGTCTCATGGAATCGTTGATGACCGCCAAGCTCGTCGATGACATCACCGACACTCATTCCGATAAAACTCGCGAATCCTGGGGACAGGGGGTGGCTAATATTGCCTCCGGTTTCTTCGGCGGCATGGGTGGCTGCGCGATGATCGGTCAAACCATGATCAACGTCCGCGAATCCGGGGCACGTACCCGCCTATCCACCCTGCTAGCCGGCGTGTTCCTGCTGGTCCTGGTCCTGACACTGGGCGATATCGTTGGCATGATCCCGATGGCTGCGCTGGTGGCAATCATGATCATGGTCTCGGTCGGCACGATCGACTGGCACTCGGTGCATCCACGCACCCTTAAACTCATGCCGGTCCCTGAGACCATTGTTATGGCCGTGACGATTATTGCCACCCTAGCCACCCACAACCTGGCCATCGGTGTGGTGCTGGGTGTGGTCACCGCGATGATCATGTTCGCCCGTCGGGTGGCACATATCGTTTCCATTGAAAAGGTCTCCGAGATCGACGGCGATGGCGATGGCCAGATTGATACTCGTACCTACCGGGTGCATGGCCAGTTGTTTTGGGCATCAAGCAATGACCTGGTTTATCGCTTTGATTACACCGATTCTGCCCGTCATATCACTATTGATCTCACTGAGGCGGAGATCTGGGATGCCTCCACGGTCGCGACCTTTGACGCGATTACGCAGAAGTTCCAGGACAGAGGCAAAACCGTGTCCATTATCGGGCTCGACGGTCCCAGTCAGGACCGGCTGAACCGACTGTCTGGCCGGCTTGGCACCGGCCACTAACATCCCCCGACTCGAGCACATCGACTTGGCGCCCCAACTTATAACCGGGGCGCCAGTTTATTGGTGCTGTTGCAAAGTTGGGGCATAGGAAAAGCGACGTGAAATAATCACAGCCATTGGTATCTTCTCCGGTCGTCATTTCCCCCGTGACATCATTCTGTGGGCAGTGCGGTGGTACTGCCGCTACGGGGTGAGCTACCGCGATCTCGAAGAGATGATGACTTCAGCGGGGCGTGCCGGTCGATCACACCACCATCTACCGCTGGGTCCAGAAATACGCCCCTGAGCTGGACAAGCAAACACGGTGGTACCGGCAGGTACCTGACTGGCAGGCCAAGTTCCTGGCGGGTGGATGAAACCTACATCCGGGTCGGCGACAGGTGGTGCTACCTCTGATCTGGCGATCACCGCCGGTGGCCAGACCCTGGACTTTTACCTCTCTCCGAAGCCGAACGTGGCCGCAGCGAAGCGTTTCCTGGCCAAGGCCCTCAGATCCAATGCGTCAGCCGGGTA